>JABDCD010000017.1 GCA_013288305.1 Alphaproteobacteria bacterium
ACAAGAGAAGGCCGAGTTGCAGGCAGAACTTGATCGCCTGCGCCGACGATTGCCCGCAAGCCAGGCAAGCCACCATTTCAGTGCGCAGGAAAAAATTGACCTGTTCATGTCGCTCTTCCGTGGTCGCGACGATGTGTTTGCCCGGCGCTGGGACAACCCTAAAACCGGTGCTTCCGGTTATGCGCCTGCCTGTCATAACGAATGGATGCGCGGCGTATGCGGCAAGCCGCAGATCAAATGCGGCGAATGTCCGAACCAGGCATTTATGCCGGTAACGGCGGAGGCCACGCGCAGGCATCTGGCCGGGGAGCTGACCCTTGGCGTGTACCCCATGCTGAAGGACGAAACCTGCTGGTTTCTTGCCGTGGATTTCGACAGGGAACACTGGCAACGTGACGCACGGGCCTTCCTCGACACCTGCGCCCGTCGGCATGTGCCTGCTGCGCTGGAACGCTCGCGCTCCGGCAACGGCGGGCATGTATGGATATTCTTCAGCGCGCCGCTACCGGCGCGCGAAGCACGAAAAATGGGCGCGGCCCTGCTGACCGAAACGATGGAATATTGTCCGGACATCGGCTTCGAATCCTATGACCGTTTTTTCCCCAACCAGGATACGCTGCCTGCTAAAGGCTTCGGCAATCTGATCGCGCTGCCGCTGCAACGGCAGCCGCGCGAGAAGGGCAACAGCCTATTCCTGGATAGCGATTTCGCGCCTTACCCCGATCAGTGGACGTATCTTTCCTCGCTCCGCCGTATGATGCCAGCGGAGGTCAATGCTATTGCCAATGATGCGGCATTGCGTGGCCGAATTCTCGGCGTGCGCATGCCGCTGGACGAGGAAGATCAAAAGCCGTGGGAAGCACGGCCATCGCGCGGCGCGCCGGAGATTCCCATCGGGCAGGTATTGCCGCCGTCTGTCGAGTGCGTGCTCGGCAACCAGCTTTATATCGCCAAACAGGGTCTGCCGCCCGCGCTTGCGACAAGACTGATCCGGCTGGCGGCCTTCCAGAATCCCGCATTCTATCTGGCACAGGCCATGCGGCTATCCACGTTCGGCATCCCGCGCATCATCGCTACCGCCGAAGATTTTCCCCACCATATTGCGCTGCCGCGCGGCTGTGTCGACGAAGCGCTGGCGCTGTTCAAATTACTCCGCATCACCATCCGCATTACGGATAAGCGGTACAAAGGTTCGCGCCTTGCAGCCCCATTCACCGGCACACTGGCACCGGCTCAGGAGCGTGCAGCAAAGGCTATGTTGGCGCATGACACCGGCGTGCTGGCTGCAACCACTGCCTTCGGTAAAACCGTTCTGGCGGCGCACATCATCGCCGCGCGCAAGACCAATACGCTGGTGCTGGTGCATCGCCGCCAGCTGCTCGATCAGTGGATTGCCCGGCTGCGCACATTCCTCGATATTCCGCACCATCATATCGGCATGATCGCCGGAGGCAAACGCAAACCGACAGGCATCATCGATGTGGCGCTGATGCAGAGCCTCGCCAGAAAAGGCATCGTGGATGATGTCATCGCTGATTATGGCCAAGTGATCGTCGATGAATGCCACCATGTGTCGGCCGTCAGCTTCGAGGCGTTGACGCGTGCCGCCAAAGCGAAATATGTGCTGGGACTCACGGCAACTGCGACGCGCAAAGACGGCCGTCATCCCATTATTTTCATGCAATGCGGCCCCATCCGCTACAAGGTCGATCCCAAATCGCAGGCGCTGCTCAGGCCGTTTACGCATCGGGCAATACTGCGGCATACGGCGTTCCAGCCCTTCGTATCCAGCGCCGAAAGGCTGACGATACAACAGCTCTATGCCGCTATCGCCGCCGATGCGGGGCGCAACCTTATGATCACGGAAGATGTCATCGAAGCGTTGGCCGCAAAGCGCAGCCCGCTATTGCTTACCGAGCGCAAAGAGCACGCCAAACATCTTGCAACGCAACTGGCGGAACATGGCAGGCATGTAGTGGTGATGACCGGTGGCCAGGGGGCGAAACAGCGCGAACAGATACGCCGGCAACTGGCATCCATCCCGGACACCGAGCCGCGCCTGCTGATCGCCACCGGGCGCTATATCGGCGAGGGATTCGATGATGCACGACTCGACACGCTATTTCTTGCCATGCCTATCTCCTGGCATGGCACGCTGGCGCAATATGCAGGCCGTCTGCACCGGTTGCATCATGCCAAAAAGGATGTCATCATTTATGACTATGTAGACGATGCCCATCCCATGCTGGACAAGATGGCCGAAAAGCGCCGCAAAGGCTATGAGCGGCTGGGGTATGAGATGGGCGCGGGCGATGCAATAATGACGGATACGAAGAGCGCGCCCGGACAAGGGGTGTTACATTTTTAGCCGGGAATACATGGTGCTTTATACCCGTTGCCAGCATCCAGGGCAGCTTTTATAACCATGGATATGACGCCATCCGGTACCGCCCTGCAACTCCTCAAAAAGACCTATGGTTACGACAGTTTCCGTGGGCAGCAGGCGGAGATTGTCGAGCATGTGACCCAGGGGCGCCACGCCTTCGTGCTGATGCCGACCGGCGGCGGCAAGTCGCTGTGCTACCAGATTCCGGCGCTCGTGCGCGACGGGGTGGGGATTATCGTTTCGCCGCTAATCGCACTGATGCAGGATCAGGTGGAAGCGCTCAAGCAGCTGGGCATCCGCGCGGCGGCGATCAATTCGAGCATGGATGCGGGCCATGTGGCGCAAGCGAAGCGGGCGATCAGGAGCGGCGATATCGACATGGTCTATGTCGCGCCGGAACGGCTGTTGATGCCGGATTTCATGGAGTTGCTGGAACAATCGAAGATTGCGCTGTTCGCTATCGACGAGGCGCATTGCGTGTCGCAATGGGGGCATGATTTCCGGCCGCATTATGTGCAGTTGAGCCAGCTGGCGGAACGATTCCCGCATGTTCCCCGCATCGCGCTCACGGCCACCGCCGATACGCCGACACGCAAGGATATCGTCGAGCGCCTGCACCTGCAGGGTGGCCGCACGTTCGTTGCCGGGTTCGACCGGCCCAATATTCATTACGGCATTGCCGTCAAGGATAGTCCCAAGCAGCAAATCCTGCGTTTTATCAAAACAAGCCACGCCGGGGAAAGCGGCATTGTCTATTGTCTGTCGCGGCAGAATGTGGAGGATATGGCAGAGTGGCTGCGCGAACAGGGATATAATGCCCTGCCGTACCATGCCGGACTGGAGGCCGGTGTACGCGCGAAGAATCAGGAGCTATTCCTCAAGGAAGAAGCGGTGATTATGGTCGCCACCATTGCCTTTGGCATGGGGATCAACAAACCGGATGTGCGGTTTGTAGCGCATATGTCGATTCCAAAAAATATCGAAGCCTATTACCAGGAAACCGGCCGCGCCGGGCGCGATGGCCTGCCCGCCGAAGCACTCATGCTCTATGGCTTAAGCGATGTGGCCATGCAGCGCAGCTTCATCGAAAATTCGGGTGCGCCGGAAAACCAGAAGCGTATCGAACATCATAAGCTGAATGCCTTGCTCGGATTATGCGAAGCCGCCTGCTGCCGCCGCCAGATCCTGCTCGATTATTTCGGGGATGTTGGGGTGCCTTGCGGCAATTGCGACACCTGCCTTGTCCCGCGCGAGACCTTCGATGCCACGGTGGCGGCACAAAAAGCGCTTTCCTGCGCCTATCGCACCGGCCAGCGCTTCGGCGTAGGCTATCTGATCGATGTCTTACTGGGCAAGGATGATGAGCGCATCCGGCGATTCAGGCATGATGCGTTGCCGTTGTTCGGCATCGGCAAGGAGTATGGCAAAAGCGAATGGCAAAGCATCTTCCGCCAGCTGGTGGCGCAGAACCTGCTGGCCGTCGATACCGCCGAGCATGGCGGCATTCATGTGACTGCAGAGGGGCAGCGTTTCCTCAAGGAAAAAGAAACCATCCAGTTATGCAGGCCGGCGGTGCGGACCAGAACGGACAGGGTGCGCAAAACCAGTATCTCGCAAACGACAGTTTTACTCGAAAGCGATGCCGACCAGCACCTGTTCGCCGCGCTGAAAGCGGCGCGCCTGGCGCTGGCCAAAGCGCAGAATATTCCGCCCTACATTATCTTTCATGACAAAACCCTGCGTGAAATGGTGCTGCGCCGGCCCGCTTCCCGCGAAGAAATGCTTGCCATCAGCGGCATCGGCGAGCAGAAAATGGAGCGCTATGGAGAGGCGTTCCTGAACGTCATCGCGCAACACGCGGTGGCCGGTTAAATCATGTGGGCGACGAGGTGATTGTCTACCATGGTAAAACGTTGTGCATCGTGATATAATACGGGCAGTTATCAATAAAACGGTGATTTTTAAGAAAATAGTAAGGAAGCTCTGCTAAAGTAGGGTAAGCCTTATTTTTTAAAGACTTACCATAGCGTTATGCTCGACGCCGCCATTAAAAACTTCAATCTGCCCTGGCACCAGCACGACCGGTACTGGATCGGCGTCTATGCCAAAGGCGGCGATTTTTCGGCGGCTACGCTCGACGTCCTGCAGAAAGCCGGGCTGCACCGGCTCGACGATCATGGCATGGCAATAGCGACGGAGCGCCAGTGGAACGTGAAGTGGGATGAGATTTATACGGCACTGCAGAAAATCGGTGCGCTGGCCGCCATCGAAGTCACCCTGACCGCGGGCGAGACGCTGCCGGTGGGGCCGCCGGAGCGCAAATCTCCCGATGCCGTGCATGAGCTTGCCCAGAGCCTGTGGCTGGGCAACGCCGTGCTGGAGGGGCGGCTCATGTGTTATTTGCAGCCGGTCTTAAGCGGCCGCGGCAAAATATTCGGCTATGAATCCTTCGCGCGGGCGAAGGCGGCGGACGGCAGCATCATCGGCGGCGACAAAATCATCGCCGCGGCCAAAATACTGGGTATCGAATACGTCATCGACCGCCACCTGCAGGTGCAGGCGATCAAGACCTTCGTGTCGAGCCAGTTCGACGGCTTCCTCTTCGTCAATTTCCTGCCCGGCTTCATCCACCGTCCCGACGTGTATCTCGAAGGCCTGAGCGATACGGTCAAAAATTTCGGGATCATCGCCAAGCATATCGTACTCGATTTCACCAAATCGGAAACGCCGCGCGACATCAAGCATCTCATGGGCGTATGCGATTACGGGCGCTCGCGCGGCTATTCGATCGCGCTCGACGACATCGAATCGCTCGAAGGCGCGCAGAAATTGCTGGAAATACGCCCCGATTTCGTGAAAATCGACATGCGCATGGTGCGCAAAGTCGCCGAACCCGAAAGCCGCGACATCATCCGCCAGATCGTCGAGCTGGTGCACGCCATCGGCGCCACCGTCATCGGCGAGGGCGTCGAAACCGAAGACATCCACCAGGCGCTCAAGCAACTTGGCGTCGATTTGTTCCAGGGCTACCTCTTCTCGCCGCCGATGCCGGTGGAAACGGTGATGAAAAAAAGCAGCAGCGCCGCCACGTTTTAGGGCGTTTCGCGCTCCCCGGCGACCAGCGTCACTCCGCTTACGATCAGCACGATGCCTACGATTTCGAGTAGCGTCATCGCTTCGCCGAACATACACCAGCCGCTGGCGGTGATGGTGACGTAGCACAGGCTGGTGATGGGAAAGGCGAAGCTTAAGCGGTGGCGCGACAATATGCGCATCCATAACAGGAAGGTCAGTGCGTCGCAGGCGAAGGAGAGCAGAATCATCGGCGAGGTGACTACCCCCAGCAGCCACGGCCAACCGAGGGGAAGCGCGGCGAAGGCCCGCCCGCCGAGCTTGACGGCAACCTGCGCCAGCGTTTCCAACAGCGGCAGCGACAGCCATAAGGCAAGGGTGGCGGCGGGCGTTTTCATGCGGTTTTTCCCTTCGGGGGCGTAAATGCCAGCAGGGGAGAAATCAGGCGCAGCAGGCGGTTGGCGATGCGGTGGCGATGGCGGAAATAAATCCGGTTTTCGAGTAGACGGCTGCCCAGCCGCAGTTTGGTTTCATACCCGGCCTGGCCGCTCTGGTAATAGCGCAAGCCGCGGTCGAGGCAGAGTTGCAGGTTGGCGAGCCAACTCAGGAAATAGAGATTATAAGCGCGGCCTTCGTCGCGGCGCATGCAGAAAAATTTATCGAGGAGGCGCTCATGATCAAGTAACATCAGGTTGGCGGCAACAGGCCGGTCGCCGTGAAAATATACGGCGCACAGGCCGCGCTCGCCCATGCAGTTGAGCACCTCGCGGAAATAATCGCGCGTCAGTTCCTCGAATTGCCAATCGCTGCGCGCTTTGGTTTCGAGATACATGGCGTACACATCTTTCAGCACGTCGTCGATCTGTTGCCGGTATTCGATGCGAATATCATTCCGCTTGCGTAATTTTCGCCGCAAATCCTTGCGCGTCGCGGCGCTGAGGCGCGACAGATAGTCGTCGATGCTGCTGAAATCGATGGGCAACAGGGCGGTGGGCTGGCCGGCGACGCCGCAAAATCCGTGCGCGTCGAGGATGGCGGCATAATGGGTCGTGTCCTGCGTGCTTACATCCTTGATGCCAAGCAGGGATATGTGGCGTGCCTCAGCATCCTCCTCGAAACATTGCAGCAATTGCTCGAACAGCAGGCATTTTTTTTCCGGCGGGCAGGAAGGATGCATCCCGATAGGGCAACATTCGGTTTCGGCGCAGCCGAGGCAGGCGAGCTTGAGCAGCATGAGTGAGGGGAACACGCGCTTTATAGCGCTCAGTAGCGTTTTCACCCATCCTTCGGCGGTCGTGACCAGATCGTACTGGGTAAAAAAAAGCGGCAGGACGGCCAGTACCGTACCGTCTTCGACCATCGCATAATAAGCGTGCGTGAAATCTTTTATGTGCGAGCGCTCGATGGCGAGGAAATAATCGTAATCTTCCAGTGCGCCGGAGACGCAGGCATTCCATGCCTCGCGGCCGATCTCCGCGATGCTGTCGAAGCGTTTAGCTTCAGCCATGACCGACTTTCTCGAAATAATCGGCAGTCAAATCCGCGACCTTGTCATGTTCGCGGTCGACATGGATCATGTGGTAGCTGTCTTCCAGCCAGCGCAGCTCATGCGGCGCGCCGATATGCCGGTCGATATATTCGGCGTGACGCGGATGGCTGAGATCGTCTTCGCGCGCGTGGAGAATGAGTGCCGGCGTCGTCATGCTGGGCAATTCTTTTTTGAACGATTTCGACAGGGCCAGCATTTCCTTGAGCGCCGGTACCGGGAAATCGTCGATCACGCCCTCGGCGGAGAGGCGCTGCATGGCCTGGCGCAGCCGCTCGTCCTTGATGCCGATGCTGGGCGTTTCGCCGAAGCCGATGTCCTTGAAGAAGGGAATCCGCGCCGTCCAGAGCGGCAGGTAGGACAGCCAGCGGTAATGGGGGGGCACGTTCCAGCCGTCGTAACGGAAGCAGGTGGAATAAATCGCCGTCGCCTTGAGCAGCCCCGGATGCTGTTTCGCCGCCAACATGCCGAGCTTGCCACCGACGCAGATACCAGCGGAAAACATGCTGTCGACCTGCGTGCGGAAACGGTTTGCCGCTTCGAGTGTGCTGTCCAACCAGTCCTGCCAGCGCGTTTTAGTCAGCGTCGCTTCGTCGATGCCATGACCGGCCAGCAGCGGCGCATAAACAGTATAACCTTTCTTATGCAGGGCGCGTCCGACCCATTTCATTTCCGCCGGCACGCCGGTCAGCCCGTGGAGAAGCAATATGCCGCGCCCGTTGCTGCCTTCGTGAAAAAAGCTCAAATCGGTCATGCTAAAAATCCTAATGCATGGCAATGGCGGATGACATGCACCCCCGCCGCTTGCTGCTCACCTGCAATCTGCCGATGGAATGTTTTCATGTTCGTCCAGTGCATACGCGGGCGGAAATGATGTTCGGCATGGTAGCCGTTATTGAGCCACAACCAGTTATACAGCCGGTTGTACGAACTGACGCCCCAGGCGATCGGCAGGTCGGGATTGCCGCCGAAATGCTCGAAATAGCCGTTGAGCGACGACAGGCAATGGCCGAGATAATAAAACGGAACCATGATGAGAAACGCTTTCCAGTTATAGGCCAGCGCCGCAGCAACCAGCAGGAACCAGCAGGCCAGCTCGATCAGTCCAAAACGCGCATTGGCCGGACTTTGCTTGTAAAGCGCGCGATAAAGCGCTTTCAGATCGTCGCGGAAAAAACTGAGGAACGTATAGCGCCAGACATTTTCCGCATTCCCGTTTTTGCCGTGGCGGTAAATGGACAGCCAGTCGACGGTTTCGCCGCCGGCATCCGGGCGATCGCTGTTGCCGCTGTGATGACGCATATGCACCCAGCTGTAAAAGGCTTGCGAAAAGCCGATCGCCAGCGACTCGACCAGGCTGAAAGCGCGGTTAAGCGCTTGCGAAGTAAAATATGGATTATGCAGAAAATTATGCGACACGCTGTTGATGTTCCATGAAATGCTTATAGCGTAAAGCGTGCCCAGCGGCACTATCTGCCACCAATGCAGGGCGGGAATATGCAGGTAGAACCAGACGACGAACATCAGATGTGCGATGCCCGCCAGCACGGGAACGATGTCCCACGGAGAATGCGCAAAGATGCGAGGATGCGCTGCCATCAGCCGATCCCCGCCAAGCCGATGCCGGCTACGCCCAGCGTAATCAGCGCGATACCGGCCCATTGCCGCGGCGTGACTTGTTCCCCCAGCAGCCAGCGGCTGGCCAGCGGCAGCCCGGCGTAACACAGGCTCATCATCGGAAAGGCGACCGATAGCGGCGCCAGCTGCAACACGCGAATCCACACCAGCACTTCGGCTGCCCATAAGATAATACCCAGCCATATCCACGCATTATAAAATTTTTCCGGCCTATGCGCGCCCGCCTTGAAGCAAAGCTGCTTGGCGATTTCCAGCAGGATGGAAAGCAGGATCAAAAGTATCGTCATGCCGCCTCGCTGATGCATTCGAGCAACCGCAGATTGCTTTTCTGGTTGATGTTTGCGGCGTGATCCGCATCGGGCTGCCGCCACGGCTGGTCGATCAGGGTTTCGAGTTTCCTCAGCATATCCGGATAATGCGGCCGGGAATAATCGCCGGTGACGTCGATGCCTACGGCATGGTGATGCGCCAGCACGAAGCGCAGCGTAGCGACCAGCGTACCCACGTCCATTTGCCCCTGATCCCAGTTAGTGACGGCGCCTTCGTGCGACAGCACGTCCTTGTCGATGGTGATATAAACGTTGCGCGTCGGTATCAGCGTTTTCAGGAGGTTCAAAAATTGGTCGCGTTCCAAACCGCCGATGTCGCGGGCGCGGAAACGTTGCGACGGCGAGCGCCACGGCAACAGGATGGTTTTCCCGTTGCGCAGTGCCTGCAAATTAGCCCGTTTCCATTCCGGCCAGCGCAGGTCGCGGCTGCAGGCGCCGATGGTGATGACGCGTTTCACCTGGGGCAGCGCCAGCGCGCGGTTGACCCAGGAGCCGCAATGCAGCCCGCCGGAGAAATGCACCCAATCGGGATGGTTGTCGAAATGAATCACCGTCAGCGGCGCGTCGGAGCTTTCGGCCATCATGCCGATCAGCAGCGCGCTGATGTGATGGAAATCGCCGGAGCCCATGAACGTGACCACCGTGCCGCTGCCGCCGTTACAATGGAGGGAGGAATGCAGATGACGACGGAAATTTTCCACCGCGGCGTCTTTTCCCCACAGGCGCAACCCGGCTGCCGCTTCGGCGGCTTCGCTTTCGCGTGCCTGCAGTCCGCGGCATTGCTCCAGGAATAATGCCTGCCGCTTGAGCGCATCGTCGACATGGAGAAGATTTAAATACATGACGCTAACGCGTGCAGCGGTGTAACAACTGCCCGAGGAGGTGAAGCGCCAGGTCGATTTCCTCGTAAGCGATGGTGAGCGCCGGGGCGAGGGTGATGACGTTTTTGTGGTAACCGCCGATGTCGAGCACCAGGCCATAACGCTTGCCGCCCACTATGAGATCGCCTTTCATGCCTTCCTCGCACATGCGGTCGACCATGGCCTTGTCGGGCGTAAACCCGTCTTCGCCGCAAATCTCAGCGCGCATCGCCAGCCCCAGCCCGTCGACATCGCCGATGATGTTGTGTTGCTTTTGCAATTCCTTCAGGCCATCGAGGAAATAGCGCCCTTTTTCCATGACCATGCTTTCAAAATCCTGTTCGGCGAAGACCTTCATGACTTCCAGTCCCGCCGCCGTTCCCAGCGGGTTGCTGGCGAAGGTGGAATGGGTGGAACCCGGCGGGAATAGGGTCGGATTAATCATCTCCTCGCGCGCCCAGATGCCTGAGAGAGGGTTCAGGCCGTTGGTCAGCGCCTTGCCGAAGACGACCACGTCCGGCGTCACGCCGAAATGCTCGATCGAAAACAGTTTGCCGGTGCGGTAAAAACCCATCTGGATTTCATCGACGACGAGCAGGATGCCGTATTGATCCAGCATTTTTTTGAGTTCGATAAAAAAGTTTTTGGGCGGGATAACGTAGCCGCCGGTGCCTTGTATCGGCTCGACGTAAAACGCCGCATATTCGCACTTGCCGGCCTTGGCGTCCCACACGCCGTAATATTCGGTTTCAAACAGGCGCGCGAAATTCTGCACGCAGTGATGGCCGTATTCTTCCTTGCTCATGCCTTTGGGGGCACCGCGGAAATGATAGGGGAACCCAATGAATTGCGCGCGGTCGCCGAAATGGCCGTAGCGGCGGCGGTAGCGATAGCTTGACGTGATGGCCGAAGCGCCGAGCGTGCGCCCGTGGTAGCCGCCCTCGAAGGCGAACATCAGGCTTTTGCCGCCGGTGAAATTGCGCACCAGCTTCAGCGAATCCTCAACCGCCTGCGATCCGCCGACGTTGAAATGGATGCGGCCTTTTTTGCCGAATTGTTGTTCGGCATGGCGGGCGAGGCGCGCCGCCAGCTCGATTTTTTCGCGGTGCAGATATTGCGACGCCACCTGCGGCAGCGTGTCCATCTGACGTTTTACGGCATCGTTGATGCGTTTGTGGCCATAGCCCAAATTGACCGCCGAGTACCACATTTGCAGATCGAGAAAGGGCGTGCCCGCGTTATCATAGAGATATGATCCTTCGCAACGCTCGAAAATTTTCGGTGGCTCCAAATAATGCACCGTATCGCCGAACGAGCAATATTCCCGTTCCAGCGCCAGCAGTTCCGCCGTGCCATCCTGTGCGTCCACAGGATGAAGCGTGGCCAAAGCGTTAGGCATAGAGCTGTTCCTCCGTATGCAGCGGCTGTTCGCGGCGCTGCGTCATCTCTGCGACGATGCGCGTGGCTTGGGCGAAACTTTTAAAAGCGCGGTGCGGTAATTGTTGTTGCTGGCAATAGGTGAGCAGCGAGTCCTTGGCCAGGATGAAATCCGCTTCTTCCATGCTGACGCAATAATCGGAGCGGCCATCGCCGATATAGAGGATGTTGTCGGCATGGGCAGCGACGCGCAGCTGCCTCGACATCTCGCATTTGCAGGTCGAGGCCTGTGAGGTGCAGTTTTCACTGGCGAACGGCACGGCAAGCTGCCATTGCCCGCCGCCGTTATATTCAAGGTGGCTGGCGAGGACAGAGGCGTGGGGAATGCGGTGGTGACCCAGGATGCGTTCGATGACGTAATCCAGCCCGTCGCTGACGATGACCAGCGGCAGATGTTTCTCGGCGCAGAAAGCGGCGAATGTCTTGAAATGCCGGTCGATGGCGATGCCGTCGGCGACCGCGTCGACCTGTTCCTTCGTCGCGTTCAGCAGCGCGATCTGCTGCTGCATACAGGCGCGGGAGCCGATGAATCCCTTTTCCCACTGCATTTCGATCTCCCGCCACTCTGGGGCGGCGAGCTTTTCCAACAGCTGATCAGTGACATCTTCGGTGGTGATGGTGTGGTCGAAATCGCAGAGTATTGCCCAACTCATTGTTTTTCCTATTGTTGTTTCGTTACGACACTAAAACGTCTAGCATTTTTATCTGAGACTTTTATGAGCTAAAACTGATGCCAAGATGAAGAAGCGCTATTATTTTGCCGGAAAATCGATAACGACGCGCAATCCTTTGCCGGAGGAGGGCGTTTCTAAGGTAATGGCGGCATGAAGCTGGCCGGCGATTTGGCTGGCGATGGCCAGTCCCAGCCCGCTGCCGGATTGCTTAGTGTGCGACATGCGGTAAAAACGGTCGAACACGCGCCCGCGTTCCTCCTCGGGGATGCCTTCGCCGCTATCGGTGATGGCAACCCGCGCATGATCGTCCCTGCGCTCGACGGTTACGACGATTTCGCCATAGGCGGGCGTGTATTTAATGGCATTGTCGAGGATGGCGCCGATGAGGATGCGCAGCAATTCAGGCTGTGCCTCGATGTACAAGCCTTCGTCGCTATGCAGAACCAGGGCGATGTGCTTATCGACGATGCGCACGGCATAGATACCAATGGTTTCCTTGACGGCCTCGTGAACATTGACGCGCTCCAGCATGATTTCCTGCTGGGCGACACGCGACAGCAGCAGCAACTGATCCACCAGCCGCGACGTCCGATCGACGCTGGCGAGTAGTTCGTCAAGGCAGGCCTGCGGCTTGGGATCCTTCAGCGATCCGGCCAGCATCTGCGCCTGTAGCTTGAGGGCGGATAGCGGCGTGCGCAGTTCATGGGCGGCATGATCAATGAATTCGCGCTCATGCGCCAGCGCGCCCTCCAGCTTGCCCAGCAGCGTATTGACGGCAAGCACCAGCGGCCGCAGTTCCTTGGGAATGTCATCAGCGGCGAGGCGCGAAAGGTCGGAGGACGAGCGGGTAGCCAGCCGGTTTGCCAGGTGGCGAAGCTCGCGCAGCCCGTACCCGACGCCCAGCGAAAACAATATGGCCAACAGGGGCAGCATGACAAGCAGCGGCGTCAGGACGTCCAGCAATATGTCGCGCTGTAATATGTCCCGGTTGTGAAGATTCTCAAAGGTGGTGACGATGATGTCGTTTTTAGGATCGTGCAGGGAGAAGGCGCGCCAGACATCTCTGCCGATAGTCACATTGGTAAGGCCGGGAGGAAGCGGCTGCGGGGGAAAATTTTCGGTGTTGTCCGAGTGCATGGCGATATTGCTGCCTTTCCACACGCGGAAAGCGCGCCACTGCGCATAGTCGAGCATCGAATCCTTCTCCATGCGCCCGAGGAGGGGCAGGGTATCTTCGACATCGAAGCCTTCTTCCTTGAATGTGCCGATGCTTCCGTCTTTTGAGCCCTCTTCCAGTATTTCCCACAAGATGCTGGCTTCGGTGATGAGCTGGGCGTCGTAATCTTCGGAAATATTGAGGTTGGAGCTGCGCAGACTGAGCAGCCCCATGACGATCATGGTCACCACATTGAGCGCCGAAACGCACAGGAAAAGCCGCAGCGTCAGCGAGGAGGGTTTCAGTTTCATGACCTGACCATATAACCGACGCCGCGCAGCGTCTGGATGAAATCCTTGCCGAGTTTCTTGCGCAGGTTGTAAACCGTGACTTCGATGGTGTTGCTGTCCACTTCCTCGTTCCAACCATACAGCGATTCTTCGATTTCGCCTTTGCTGACGATCTTGTTGCGGCGCTCCATCAGCAGGCTGCACACGCGCAATTCCTTGGCCGTCAGCAGTACGATCCCGCCGCCCTTGACGACGGTGCGCGAATGGGGATTAAGCTCGACGTCGCCGCAACGCAAAGAGGCGCCGCTGCGCTCCTGCGCGCGCCGCGTCAGCGAACGGATGCGCGCCAGCAGTTCCGCCAGGTCGAACGGCTTGGTCAGATAGTCGTCGGCGCCGGAATCGAGTCCCTGGACCTTGTAATCGATCGCATCCATCGCCGTCAGCATCAGCACCGGCAGATGGCTGCTGGCCGACTGGCGCAACTGCCTGACCACTTCGATGCCGGAAAGTTTGGGCAGGTTGACGTCGAGCAGCATCAGGTCGAACTGGCTGGTTTCCGTCGCCAGCAGGGCAGCTTCGCCGTCCTCGACCCATTCCACGTTGTGTCCGGCCTGCTCCAGCCCGCGCTTGAGCGAGTTGCCCAGCATGTCGTCATCTTCTACGAGCAATAGTCGCATGGTTATGCCAGATAATAAGCAATGGTCTGCCTGAGCGCGTCTTGCAAACCGGTAGTGGGTTTCCAGCCCAGATATTGTATGGCGTTGTCGATTTTGGGGACGCGCTTCTGGACATCCTGGTACCCGGCGCCGTAATGCTCCTCGCCTATGGCTGTGGTGATTTTGACTTGCGAACGGATGTTCTCGAAGCCGGGAAAAACGCCCACGATGTCGATCATCATTTCGGCCAGCCCGGCGATGGACGCTTCGCTCTTCGGATCGCCGATATTGAAAATGCGGCCGTCGGCATTGCCGTTTTTATTTTCGATGATGCGCACCAGCGCATCGATGGCGTCGTCGATATAGAGGAAACAACGCTTCTGCGCACCGCCGCCGACCAGCACGATGTCGCGCTTATGCAGGATATTACTCAGAAACTGCGAGACAACGCGGCTGGCCTTGCCTTCCTCCCACACATTGTCGAGCCTCGGCCCGAACCAGTTGAACGGACGGAACAACGTGAAGGGGAGCCCGTCGCGCTTGCCGTAGGCGTAAATCACGCGGTCCAGCATCTGTTTCGAGCAGGAATAAATCCAACGTTCTTTTTTGATCGGGCCGACGACGAGGTTGCTCGTTTCCTCGTCATAGGGGCTGTCGGGGTTCATGCCGTAGACCTCGGATGTGGAGGGGAAAATAATGCGCTTTTTATAGGTGACGCAATGGCGCACGATGTCCAGGTTCGCCTCGAAATCGAGTTCGAATACGGCCAGCGGGTTTTGCACGTAAAGCGCCGGATTGGCGATGGCGACCAGCGGCAGCACGGCGTCGCATTTTTTGATATGCTCTTCGACCCATTTTTTATCGATGATGATGTTGCCTTGCGTGAAATGGAAGCGCGGGTGGCCAAGGCAGTCAGCCAGGTTGCCGCTGTTTAGATCCATGCCGTAAATATCCCAGTCGCGATGCTTCAGCAGCCAGGAACTAAGATTGCTGCCGATGAATCCACCGGCGCCGAGGATGAGCAACTTCATAATTTTTCCAGCACACGCTTCACCGTATATCTCGGTCTCCGGCGCACTTCGCTATAGATGCGTCCGACATATTCGCCGACGATGCCCAAGCCCGTCATGGTGACGGATACAAGCAGGAACAGGATGGCGAACAAGGTGAATATGCCCTCGGCTTCCGGCCCGATAAAAATGCGGCGCAACATCATATAGACGACGAGCAGAAGACTGGCTGCCGACAATAACATGCCGGCGATGGTGAAGAGTTGCAGCGGCACCAGCGAAAAGCTGGTCACCAGGTCGAAATTGAGGCGGATCAGCCGGTAGACGTTGTAATTGGAAACGCCGGCAGCGCGCTCCTCGTGCCCGACGTCGATCTCGGCCGGGTTACTGGCGAAATACTGGGCCTGGGCGGGAATGAACGGGGTCGCTTCGTCGCTGGCGACGATCTGGTCGATAATCTCGCGGCGGTAGGCGCGGAGCATCGAGCCCTGGTCGCGCAGGCGGATGTGGGTGATGCGCTCGCGGATGATATTGGCCAGGCGCGATACCGCCTTGCGCCAAGCCACGTCCTGACGCTCAGCGCGGCAGCCATGGACTACGTCGTGTCCGTCCTCGATTTCCTGCAGCAGCCGGGGAATGTCCTCCGGCGGATTCTGCAAATCGCAGTCGAGCGTGACCGTTACTTCGCCGCGTACGCGCTCGAACCCGGCGATGATGGCGGGGTGCTGGCCGTAATTGCGCATGAACTGCACGACGCGGATGACATCGGGACGTTTGTGGAATAATTCCTCCAGCACGGTTTGCGAGCGGTCGCGGCTGCCGTCATTGACGAAGATAACCTCGTAGGGCTTGCCGATGCCGTCCAGCACCGGAAACAGCCGCTCATACATCAGCGGCAGGCTTTTCTCCTCGTTATAAACGGGGATGACGACACTTAAATAAAGGGTGGCGGGCATGGAAGAAACCGAGAAAAGTTAACGTATAGGCCGAAACTTAGAACAAATGTAAGGCAAGGCAATGGTTTTTTCCAGCAAATCCCCGATTGCGCGAATTACCGCGCCTGAATAGTATGGCCGCCATGACTAAACCCCATGGATCAACAGCAGCTTCCTTTGTCATGCGCCCGCCTTGGCGCAGCGACGCGGCGGTATTGCTGAAAGGCCGAAACTGCGAGCGCGTGCATCCTTTCCTGTTCGGGAATCATGTCGTTACTGCGGACGAGCATCGGCGCTGGCTGGAAAAAAGGCTCGCCGCCACGGACCTGCCCATTTTCGTGTTCCTGCAGGAAAACAAACCGCTAGGCATGGTCAACCTGACCCATTTTGACAAAGAGCACGCGCGCGGCGAATGGGGCTTTTACATCTGGACAGCGGATGCGCCAAAAGGAGCGGCTACAGCCATGCTCAGCGCTTTCCTCGATGAACTGTTCCTGCGCCGGAAATTGCGCAAGCTGTGTGCGCTGGCCTTGGCCTCCAATGAAAAAAGCCTGCATCTGCACAAGAAGCTTGGCTTTACGCAGGAAGGGCTGCTCAAGGAACATGTCGTGAAAAACGGCACTCCCCAGGATGTCGTCGCCTTCGCCATATTCGACCGCGACTGGCGCAGCAAGCGCAAAGACTTTGCCGCCGGCATCGAAAGCGTCGTGTTTTCATGAGCGCCATTCCGGTCGGGCTTCGCATCGACGTCGATACGCTGCGCGGTACGCGTGACGGCGTTCCGGCGCTGGTGGAATTATTTGCCAAGCATGATATAAAGGCCACGTTTTTCATGAGCGTCGGCCCCGATAATATGGGGCGGCATTTGTGGCGGTTGTTGAAGCCGCAATTCCTATGGAAAATGCTGCGCTCGAATGCGGCCAGCCTCTATGGCTACGACATACTCCTGCGCGGCACGGCCTGGCCGGGGCCGATGATCGGCGACCGGCTGGGCGAGGTTATCCGTCTGCCGCAGCAGGTCGGACACGAGATGGGGCTTCATGCCTGGGATCATTATACCTGGCAGACCCATATCGACCGCTTTTCACCCGAAGAAATGGAAAAACATCTGCAGCTGGGCTTCGATAAGTTACGTGAAATACTAGGACGCGTACCGACATGCTCCGCGTCTCCCGGATGGCGCTGCAACGAACACGCCCTGCTGCTCAAGGAGAAATTCGGCTTCGCCCATAACGGCGATTGCCGCGGCAGCCATATGTTTATTCCCGTGGTCGATGGTCGGAAACTCACGCCGCAGATTCCGGTGACGCTGCCGGCCTATGACGAGGTGATCGGTGGCTCCGGCATCGGCCAGCATAATTACAATGACTATATCCTGGGGCAATGCCAGCGGGACCGGCTCAATGTCTATACCATTCATGCCGAAGTGGAGGGCATCGGCCAGCTTAAAATGTTCGAGCAGATGCTGATCAGTGCGAAACAGCGCGGCATTGCCTTCCAGCCTTTGTGCGCATTGCTACAGGCGCATTCCGCGCCGTTGCCGGAGGGGAAAATAGTAAAACGCGAAATGCCGGGCCGCGAAGGCTGGCTGGCGGTTCAGGCCTGACCGAATATCTTCCGCATGGCGGCGATGACGCGATTCTGTTCCGCCTCCGTCATCGTCGGAAAAAGCGGCAGGCTGCAAATAGTATTTCCGGCGGTGAGCGCGTTCGGGAAATCCTCGAGCTGCCAGCCGAAATGGTCTTTATACCAAGTGAAAATATGGGCGGCCTCATAATGCAGCCCGATGCCGATATTCTCCGCTTTCATGGCATTGATGAAGCCGTCGCGGCCATTATTTTTCAGGCGCGGCGTAAATAAATGCCAGGCATGTTTATGCGCATAGGCTGGCGCTGTGGGCAAAATAAATTCCGGCCAATCTTTCAGCGCTTTCATATATCGTTTAACCAGCGTCACGCGCTTCGCAATAAACCCGTCGAGTTCCGGCAACTGGTGAATGCCGAGCGCGGCCTGCATGTCCATCATGTTATATTTGAAGCCGGGCATCGCCACGTCATAATGCTGGCTTCCGGACTTGGCGAAACGGTTGAAGGCATTGCGGTCAATGCCGTGGAAACGTAAGCGTTCGACGGCGTTGATAATATCCTTGTCATCGGTGATGACTGCACCGCCCTCGCCGGTGGTCATGTTTTTGTTGGGATGGAAACTCATGACCGCGATGTCGCCGAAGCTCCCCAGTTTTTTGCCTTTATATTCGGCGCCGATGGTATGGGCGCAATCTTCCACCACGCGCAGCCCGTGTTTTTTCGCAAGCTGATAAATCGGGTCGAGATCGCACGGCAATCCCGCGAAATGCACCGGCATGAGGGCGCGCGTGCGCTTCGTAATCGCCGTCTCGATACGTGAGACATCCATATTGAGCGTTGCCGGATCGATGTCGACGAGCACCGGTTTCCCACCCGACAGTACGATGGTATTGAGCGTCGCTACGAAGGTCAGCGGCGTGGTGATGACCTCGTCGCCTTCTTCCAGCTTTAAAGCCAGCAACGCCACATGCAACCCCGCCGTGGCCGATGACAGGCACAGCGCCCGCCTGCCGCCGTGATAGTTTGAGAGCATCTCCTCGAATTTCTGCACGCGCGGGCCGGTGGTGATCCAGCCCGAGCGCAAACAAGCGACGACTTCTTCGATCGCCGCTTCGCTTAGAAAGGGTTTGGCAAAGGGGAGGAAGGGCAACCCCGCACCCCGCAATGCGCTGCGCTTATGCGGGGGTAAACTCATGCCGTTCTGCTAACCATGAATACGCCGATCATGATGACGGCGATACCGGCGATGCGCATCGGCCCCAGCTGTTCGCCGAGCAATAAATAGGCGGCAAGCGCGGTGACGACGTAACCGATGCTGACCAGCGGATAGGCGAGGCTCACTTCGACGCGCGACAACACAACCAGCCACACGGCGAGGCTGAAGACATAACAGAAAAGGCCGCCCATAATGGGCAGGCTGGCGGCAATCTGCAAACTTACCGGCCAGAAATTGGCCGGGGTCAGGTGGAAATGGCCAATGCGCCCCATGCCGATTTTGAGCAGTATTTGCGCCGCGGCGTTGAACATCACGCCGATGAGGATGAGTATCATGTTATTCATTTGCTTTCCTTCTCTAGTAGCACCGTCTTGCCATAATTTGCGAGGCGGCGCAATCGGCAGTTAGGCGGGATGGCGATTCCGTCAAACGTGGTTTTTTTCATGAACACGTAGAGCGGGCGTTTGGTCACGGCGCAAAGCTGCCAGAATTGATTGCTGCTGATCATCCAGCCCTGCGTTTCGGGATAATGCGTCGCGCCGAATTCCAGTTCGCCCAAATAATCGGCGACCATGACGTTGCGATTTAAATACACCGGCAAATCCTGAAAATAACTGCCATACGCCACCACGCTGTCGCCCTCATGCAGCCGCTCCCTGACGACGGCGGCCAGCGGCTTGACGGTAGCGCGGTCCAAGGCGGCGACAATAGTATTGGTGCTGATGTCGAAGGTCGCTGCGAACAGGACAAGCGCCCCGATCAGCACTGGCGCTGGAGATTTACGCACGGCAACATACAGCAGTCCGGCCAGTGCGATGATGATAGGGATGAGCATGGTAAAGCTGATGCCCGTAGCGAAATCGAGTTTGTTATTGGCATCGACCGGCAGCGGCACCGCGTAATAACCGGCAATGATGGCAGCGAAAAGCGCAACGATAAAGAAACAGTTGTTGCGTAGGGCCCGGGCGGCGATGCGCCCCTCCCAGCACCCGGCGAGATAATCCCCGAGCACGATAGAAAGCGGCGGAAAAATTGGAAAAATATACGGCGCCAGTTTGGAATGCGAGGCGGAGAAGAAAAGCAGGGGCAGCACGATCCAGAATAAAAGGAATAAATTATTCTGCCGCACATTTTGCGGAATTCCCTTCGTTTGCAGGAGCCTCCGCAATGAATGCGGGGTAACGGAAGTCCACGGCAGCAATCCCGCCAGCACGATTACCGGAAAAAACCACCAGGGCTGGAGGCGCTTGTGCGAATCGGTCAGGTAGCGCGTGAAATGCTCATGGATGAAATAAAAATTGAGAAAATCAGGGTGCGCGCGCGCCATCAGCACATGCCACGGCGCAGCGATAATCAGAAAAACTATCAGGCCGGTAAGCAACCGCGCCTCGGCCAATATCCGCCAGCGCTTGGTAAATAAAATCCACACGCCGATGACAAGACCGGGGATGACCATGCCGATCAGCCCCTTGGTCAGCACGGCCAGCGCTGCGGCGACATACATGCCCCAATACCAGTGGCGTTGTCCTGTATGTTGTGCGGCAAGAAAGCACACAAAGCACGATGTCATAAAAAGACTCACCGGCATGTCGAGCATGGCGACGCGGCTTAAGCCATAACCCAGCGCGCAGGTGGCAAGCACCGTGGCGGCGAGCAGCCCGCTCAGGCGGCCATAGAGGAGGCGCGCCGCCGCATACGTAACGACGCAGGTAAGGGCGGCGAGCAGCGCCGTGGCGATGCGCCCGGCGAATTCGCCCGCGCCGAAAAACTGCATGACCGACGCCTGCATCCAGTAAAACAGCGGCGGCTTTTCGAAATAGGGAACGCCGTCGATGCGCGGTGTCAGCCAGTCGCCGGTCGCCAGCATCTGCCGCGGCAATTCGATGTAGCGCGCTTCACTTGGTACCAGGTAGGGCCGTGTGCTTAGGCCCATGCAGAAGAAGAGTAAGACGGCGAGAAATAGCAAGAGCGCGTCGCGCCGCCATGACATGTTCGGATTAATGTTCATGTTGCCTGCATCTGGTGATTACCGAAACGCGCTCAAAGCGGCGCAATACGCATAGATTATGGTTCTCAGCCATAACCGAATCGAGCCTTTTATTCAAGATCACCAGCGACGACGGCTGCGAAATCCATTCCGCAAGCGAAATGAAATGTCCGCCCGGCCAATGTTGCTGCCCATACAGCAAATCGCTCGACCGGCTGTCGACGATGACGAGCGGTTTGCCGAGATAGAAAGCCAATGCCGAGAGTTCCTCGAATTCCTGGTAAACCGCCGCTTCGCTGGAGGTGGATGTTTTGAGGTAATCGGCCACCGGCTTTTGCGACACGCGGTCCCCTGCCATGTTCACGCCCGTTATCAATAGCGGCAGCAACAGCAACACATGGGCGCCCAGCAGTGGCACTATCCAGCGCGGCGGAACGCGCCAGCATAGCGCGATGGCGACGATAACATAGAGCGCCGTCAGCCCGATGACCGGCCACGACACTGCCTGACAGGTGGGAAATAAATCGCCGCTTCCGTCACGGCAGAAATATTGCACGAGTTCGAGAGTGCTGATGATCAGCAACAGGGCGATGGAAGCGATACCGCGAATGAAGCGAGGGTCGGCCTCCGTCGCGTGCGTCAGCTGCAACGCCAGCAGCATGATCAGCGGCGGCATCCCCGCAATCATGTAATAATTGGCCTTGCCGCCCGCCGCGGAAAAAAAGATCAGGCAGAAGAGGAACCATGACCACAGGAAACGATAAATATTCCCCCTCCCCTTGAGGGAAGGGGTCAGGGGGAGGGGCGCTTGTAGCTTGCCCCCCACCCCAGCCCTCCTCCTCAAGGGGGGGAGAAGTAGAAGAAACAACGTCCACGGAATCAGATAACCAAAAATGCGCGGCAGGTAGTACCAGACATGGCCGGTGTAATAATCATGCGGCTCGCGCATATTGAGGAAGCGCAGCACATGTTCGTTGATAAAATAAAACCAGGCGAAGCCGGGCTCCTGCATGGACGCAGCGATGTGCCACGGTGCGGCGACGCATAAAAACAACACAATGCCGCGCGGTGATGCTATGCGCAGGTAATCCTGAAGCGTGCGGCGTTGCCATGCCAGGAAACCGGCGATGGTTCCGCCGGCGAGGATAACGGCGACGAAACCTTTGGTCATTACCGCCAGCGCCAGGCACAAATAGAATCCCATTAAATATTTATTCCCCCGGCCGGGAGGATGAAGTTCGGCATCCCACTCATAAAAAAATATCAGCGCCGCGCTGAGAAAACACGTCATCAGCATGTCGCACAGCACCATGCGCGCCATGGCGAGCAGCGGTAGCGACGTAACTAGTATCAGCGCCGCCGCCATGCCCGGCGTTTGCAAGCCGGTAACGCGGAGGAGAAATCGATGCAATTTCCACGCCGTGGCGAAAAGCGCCAGCGCCGGGATGAGCCGCACCGCCCATTCGTTTTCTCCGAACAGGGACATCGACGCCGCCATCAGCCAGAACAGCAGCGGCGGTTTTTCGAGATAGGGCACGCCGTTTACATGCGGGATAATAAAATTGCTGCTCCTTAGCATATCGCGGGCGATGGCGGCATACATGCCTTCGTTGTGATCGAGCAGCGGATAACTGCCCAGCCCGTAAAAACAGGCGAAGAGTATCAGTGACCAGGAAACGATGCGGTAACTCGTCATTCTATATCGCCAGCAATAAGGTTCCCGACACCACGAGCAATCCTCCCAGCGCCGCTTTCCACGTCAGTGTCTCGCCCAGGAACGCTACCGAAAAGACAATGACGAGCGCGACGCTGAGCTTGTCAATGGGCGCAACGCGCGAGGCCGGGCCGAGTTGCAGCGCCCGCCAGTAACATAGCCATGACAGGCCGGTGGCGACGCCCGACAGCACCAGCATCAGCAGGCCGAAGCGGGAGAGCCTATCCGGCGCTTGCCATTCGTGGCGCAGCGAGACGATACCGGCGGTCATCACGAGAATAACCACGGTGCGGATAAACGTAGCAAGGTTGGAATTGATGTCATGAACGCCCATTTTGCCGAAAATAGCCGTCATGGCGGCAAAGAACGCCGAGCCCAAGGCAAATATTACCCATTCATTCATACGTTTTGCTCGCAGCCTGAATGACACTCCGCTTCCGCGTCGCCGATCTCGATTTGGAGCGTGGCATGTGTTATGTGGAAGCGCTGCTCCAGTTCGTGCGTTACCTGTGCGATGAAGGCGTCTCCCGGATGGCCGCCGGGCATGAGCAGGTGCACGCTCATGGCAACGCCGGTCGTGCTCATGGCCCAGATATGCAGGTCGTGCACTTCCTTGACGCCGGAAAGCCCGGCCAGCCAGATTTTGACTGCGGTTGTTTCGATATGCGCGGGCACGGCGTGCAGCGCCAGCGTGATGGATTCGCGCAGCAGCCGCCAGCTGCCGGCGACGATAACCAGGACGATGGCGAGGCTGACCAGCGGGTCGAGCCACATCCAGCCGGTTTTCAGGATGAACGCCCCGGAGATCACCACACCGAGCGAGACGGCGGCATCGGCCGCCATGTGCAGGAATACGCCGCGGATATTGAGGTCATGATGGTGGCCGCGGAACAGCCACGCCGTCAGGCCGTTGACGAAAACGCCGATGGTGGCGACGATCATGACCGTAGCGGCAGCGGGCGCGACCGGCGCGGCAAAGCGTTCGATGGCTTCCCAGCCGATGCCGCCGACGGCGACCAGAAGCAGCAGCGCATTGGCCAGTGCCGCGATGATGGAAGCGCTCTGCAGGCCGTAGGTGAAACGCTCGGACGCTTTGCGCCGCGCCAGCAATGTCGCCCCCCACGCCATGCCGAGGCCCAGCACGTCGCTGGCGTTATGCCCGGCATCGGCCAAAAGCGCCAATGAGCCAGCTTTCAGCCCATAGAATATCTCGGCGGCAATGAAGACGCCGTTGAGTGCGATGCCGATAGCGAAAATGCGGCCATGGTCGGTAGGCTGATGTGTGTGATGGGCGTGGGTGTTCATTCTTATTTCTATATCATGCGATTGAACGGTTGACAAACTGGCATGGATTCACAATAAGGACAACAACTGCGGCGAAGGAGTTTCCGAATGCAAATCGCAGGCATCTCACAACGTTTCATTCCGCGCATAGCCGCCATCGGCATGATGGGCAAACCCGCCCGGGCGCGGCGGGTATGGTTCGATGCGCTGGCCTTTGCCATGGTCGCGGCGTTCCTGGTGTTTATTTCCTGGGGCATGGCGCAGATGTCGGCGCCGGTCGGGCGTCTTGAGCAAAGCCCGATCAGCCTCGACGTGCACAATCTGCCTGAATACGCTATGCGCACCACGCTCAGGATGTTGATCGCCGTGGTGGCGTCGCTGCTGTTTACCCTCGTCTATGCGACGCTGGCCGCCAAAAGCCGCCGCGCCGGGCAGATCATGATCCCCATCCTCGACATCCTGCAATCGGTGCCGGTGCTGGGCTATATTTCCTTTACCGTCACCGGCTTCATCGCGCTGTTTCCCGGCCGCATGATGGGCGTCGAATGCGCCGCCATCTTCGCCATTTTCACCTCGCAGGCGTGGAACATGACGTTCAGCCTGTACCAGTCGCTCCAGACCATTCCGCACGACATGGACGAAGCGTCGTTCGTATTCAAGCTTTCCGGCTGGCAGAAATTCTGGAAGATGGAATTGCCCTACGCCATGCCCAGCCTGATCTGGAACACCATGATGTCGATGTCGGGCGGCTGGTTTTTCGTCGTCGCCTCGGAAGCGATTACCGTGGGTAACCAGCACATCACGCTGCCCGGCGTCGGCTCCTATATCGCGCTGGCCATTGCAGAGCGCAATATGTCCGCCATCGGCTGGGCGATCGCCACTATGACCGTTGTCATCCTGCTCTATGACCAATTACTATTCCGCCCGCTGGTGGCGTGGTCGGATAAGTTCCGCTATGAGCTGACCGCGAGCCAGGATGCGCCGCACTCGTGGGTGCTGTCGCTGTTTTCCAAAAGCCGGCTGGTGAAAAAACTGCTGTCGCCCATCGGCTGGCTATCGCATGTGATTTTGCGCATCCGGCTGTTCAAGCCGACGGTCGCAAGCCGGCAATTCACCGCGCGCGAGGCGCGGCTGTTCGATTATTTATGGTATGCGCTGCTCTTTCTGGCCGGCATCGCGGCGATGCAGCATCTTATTGTATTCTTCAAGACCAGCATCAGCTGGAGCGATACGGCGCACGTGGCATTTCTCGCCCTCATCACGCTGGCGCGGGTGATCGTGCTGATTATCCTCGCCTCGCTGCTGTGGGTGCCGCTGGGGGTTATGATTGGCTTGCGTCCGCGCTGGGCGGAGATCGTCCAGCCGGTGGCGCAGTTCCTCGCTGCCTTTCCCGCCAATCTACTGTTTCCAGTGGCAGTGGTAGCGATCAGCCGCTATGCTTTGAATCCCGATATCTGGCTGTCACCGCTGATGATCCTAGGGACGCAGTGGTACATATTGTTCAACGTCATCGCCGGGGCGTCGGCTTTTCCCAACGATCTGCGCGAAGTGTCGCGCAATTTTCGCGTCCATGGCTGGCTGTGGTGGCGTAAGGTGATACTACCCGGCATTTTCCCGTATTTCCTGACCGGCGCCATCACCGCTTCCGGCGGCGCCTGGAACGCCAGCATCGTATCGGAGGCGGTGCAGTGGGGCGACCAAAGCTATGCCGCCACCGGCCTCGGCGCCTACATCGCACAGATGACGGAAGCGGGAGATTTCGTGCATATCGTGCTGGGTGTTGGCATGATGTCGTTTATCGTGGTATTGTTCAATAAATTCTTCTGGCGGCCATTGTATGATGTGGCGGCGCGGAAGCTGAGGTTTGATTAGAAGGCGCATATGGATACTACACTGCTCGATCTTCAGCACATCACCCAGACCTTCCACAGGCCGGAAGGGCGCGACCTCAAGGTGCTCGACGATGTCAGCCTTTCCTTGAAAGAAGGTGAGATCGTCGGGCTGCTCGGCAAATCGGGGTCGGGCAAATCGACATTGCTGCGCATCATCGCCGGGCTGATAAGCCCGAGCACGGGCACGGTCACGTTTAATGGAATGCCGGTGTCGCAGGACGCGCTGGGCATCGCCATGGTGTTCCAGACCTTTGCGCTGTTTCCGTGGCTGACGGTGCTGGAGAATGTGGAGCTGGGGCTGGAAGCGCTGGGCGTGGCTGAAAAGGAAATGCGCGGCCGGGCGCTGGAGGCCATCGACTTGATTGGCCTCGATGGGTATGAATCGGCCTATCCGCGCGAGCTTTCCGGCGGCATGAAGCAGCGCGTCGGCTTTGCGCGGGCGCTGGTGGTCAATCCCGCTATTTTGTTGATGGACGAGCCGTTCTCGGCGCTTGATGTGCTGACGGCGGAGACGCTCAAAACCGATTTTCTCGATCTGTGGGTTGAGAAAAAGATGCCGCTGAAATCGGTGCTGCTGGTCACGCACAACATCGAGGAAGCGGTGCTGATGTCCGACCGCATTTTGATTTTTGCCGCCAATCCCGGCCATATCGCCGCTGAGATTAAAGTGGATCTGCGTTACCCGCGCGACCGGCAGTCGGCCGCATTTACCGCCATGGTCGAGCAGATTTACACGCTGATGACCTCAGGGATGCAGAAGCGCGATGTCACCGCCGCGGCGCAGCGTGCCGAAGTGACCATGTACGACAAGCTGCCGCGCGTATCGCCCAACCAGCTGGCCGGTTTGATGGAGGAACTTGCCGCTCCGCCCTATAACGGCCGTGCCGATTTGCCCGCGCTCGACCAGGCGCTGGGGCTGGGCACCGAGGAGATATTGCATTTGATCGAAGCCTTGCGCCTGCTGAAACTCGCCGAAGTCGCCGAGGGCGACATCCAGCTGACCCCCCTGGGCAAAATGTTTGCCGACGCCGGAACGCAGAAGCGTAAAATGATCTTCGCCGAGCATCTGATACAGAACATCCCGCTGGCGGCGTTCATCTATCGCGTGCTGCAAAGCCGCCCCGGCCACCAGGCGCCGCGCATCCGCTTTCTGACGCAACTGGAAGACAACATGGCGGAGGAGGATGCGGAAGAGGCGCTGTCGGCCGTCACCAGCTGGGCGCGCTATGCTGAATTATTCGCCTATGACGATAATGCCGAGATGTATAGTTTGGAGAATCCGTCGGCTTAGGCCACCAGCGGCGTTTTACCGTCGGCCTGGAAGCTGTTGGCGGCAATCACGGCCTGCGCATTCTGCTGCAGGGTTTTATTATAAGCATTGCTGGCGCTGTTATAGGCATTGAGTATATTTCCCACCGAGTTGCTTTGCGCCTGCGTTGTGCTTTGCTGCTGCTCGGCGGCGTTGACGGCGTTCTGATAAGGCTGCGCCGTGCTGACATTATACAGCAAGGTATTATATACGCCTGCCAGCGGATCGGATGTCGATATGCCGTTGCCGCTTCCCCCCAGCAGGTCGGACAATACGCCGCCGCTTTGTGAAGATGAGCCGGTATTCTCGAGCAGCGAGATGATGGTGGAGGAGATAGGAGTGGCGGGCGCCGATGTGGCCGGCGCTGCCGGCGGCGCGGATGCAGCCTTATTGGCAGCGGCAAGAGCGCTGTTTATACTACCGATATAGGCAATGGGATCGAAACTGACCGCGGCAACCATAAGCCCTCCTGGCTAATGCTAATTAAGTTTATTATACCATGTAACGCCTCAAGAGTCCATCACCCCAAGAATATAACAACCTATTGAATAATATTTGTTTATTTGCAAAATAAATGATTGGAGAAACGGCACGGTTCTTGCTACAAATCCTGTGAGCCGCTTTGGGCGGCTGCACAGGATCATACAAGAGTATAATGTGATCCTGCGCAATCGCTTCGCGATTCGCAGGATTTATTAGGAGGCATCTATGAGTTCCATTACTAATCTGAATAGCAGCGGCTATTACCAGCTTTCCAACCCGTTGGCGGGGACGAATGTGAACGCGGCGCCCAATGCGACCGATGCGTTGCTGCAGGCGATGGACTCATTGCAAAGTTCGGGTTCGGATTCCTCCAATAACAATTCCAACAGCGACGCCTTTCTGCTCGATTTAAGCCCGACGGCGCAACAGCTTTTAAGCGGCAGCGGTTTCACCTCCACCGGCAATAATCTCGCCGATCTTTTCGGTACCGGGAGTTTTACCGTGAGCGCGCAGCAACAGAAGCAAATTACGGCGATTCTAACCAAATACAAGGACGCGCCCTATACCCAGGATACTTTCAATCAAATCCAGAACGACCTGAACGCCGCCG
>JABDCD010000018.1 GCA_013288305.1 Alphaproteobacteria bacterium
CTTTGAACCTCCAGGAGGAAAAGGATTTGAGAGCCGTCATGGGTATCAGATCATAGGAGATTTAAGAAACGAAGCCGACCGGCGAGGGGAAACACGCCCTGCGCTGGTGTGGATTAGTTCGGACGGCAGCCCCCGAAAATATTGTTAGTGCGAAAAAGCTAAGACTTGAGACGGAAGATCCAAAAGCGATTTTTGACTTAGCAAAAAGCCCTTATAAAGAGCCAACAAGGGGTGATACCTGGGAAGACCGTAAGAAAAAAAAGGATCAAGTCCTAATCCATACGCTGAGAGACGCCTTTGAAACTATCGCAGGTCCTCCCAGCCAGAAGCCCTGGAAAGAATGGATTTCGGAGCGTAATGCTGACAGAGTGCCTGGCAAAGGCTGATTCAGGATTTTGCTGTCGCAAAATTCGGGGAATGACGGTAGAACGTCATAATGACATCAACCATCGAACTCCTCTTCACCCTCTTCTCCGGCCTCGTCTTCGGCAGCTTTGTTACGCTGGCGAGTTACCGGCTGCCGCTCGGCGAAGACATTATCGTCAAGCCCTCGCGCTGCCCGAAATGCGAGAAAAAATTGGGCTTTCGGGACTTGTGGCCGGTGCTATCATGGGTGTGTAGCAAAGGCCGCTGCCGCCATTGCCGTGCCCCGGTTTCCGCCCGCTACCCGCTGACCGAAATCGCCACCGCCGCCTTGTTCCTGCTCATCTATGCGCGCTATGGGGTAACGCCGGAGGGAATCATCCTGGCGCTGATGGGCGTGGCGCTGCTGATTATGATCGTCGTCGATCTGGAACATTACATCATCCCCGACCAGATACACTATGCATTGCTGCCGCTGGGACTGGCCTGGCATGTCGCCATCCGCACCCCCGTTGGGGAGATAATAGGCGGTTTCACGCTGGGTTTAGGCATCGGCCTGACACTGCATCACGGCTATCGCTGGCTCAGGAAAAAAGAAGGACTGGGCTTCGGCGATGTGAAATTCCTGGCGGTCGCCGGTTTATGGTTGGGAATCATGCCCATCGTGCCGTTTTTATTTTTCTCCGGCCTGTTCGGAACCGTTTTTGGCCTGCTCTGGCGGGCGATGGGTAAAGGGCCGATTTTCCCCTTCGGTCCGGCGTTGGCCGTCTCGCTATTTCTATGCGTGGCTTTTCCGGAATTTCCTAACCTATTCTTGCATATAGGACAATTTCTTAAATAACACATATATATTTGTAAATTATAAAAATAATACATAAAATAAATTGAAATTATTTATTATACGTATAATAATTGTATGTGACTGATACAAAGCTCTCCAAACAAGAATCCATCAAGCGCGAAAGCCATTATCTCAAGGGCAACATCGCCGAGGAGATGGCCGACCTTTCGACGCCGGAAGTGTCCGACGCGACCTATGAATTGCTCAAATTCCACGGCAGCTATTTCGGCTACGACCGCGACACCGCCACCGAACGCAAGCAGCGGGGCGAGGACAAGGAATGGGAATTCATGGTGCGCATGAAATGTCCAGGCGGGCGCTTGACTGCGGCGCAGTATGTCGCCCTCGACGCACTGGCCGAAAAATACGCCAATAGCAGTTTGCGCATCACCACGCGCGAAACCTTCCAGTTCCACTGCATCAAAAAAGTCGCCATGCAGCCGCTGATCCGCGACATTAACCTGCTCCTGCTCTCCACGCTAGGTGGCTGCGGCGACATCACGCGCAACGTCATCACCTGCCCGGCACCCATTAAAAATCCACATTATACCAAGCTGGAAGAAGACACGTTCCTACTCGCCAAACACGTCGCACCCAAGAGCAATGCTTACTACGAAGTATGGATGGACGGCGAGGTGGTGGCGGATTACCCGTTCAAGCCCGAACCGGCGGCGAGTGAACCCCTCTACGGCGCGACCTATATGCCGCGCAAATTCAAGATCGCCATCGGGCGGCCGGAGGATAACTGCATGGATGCGTTGTGCAACGATCTGGCCATCCTGACGCTGTTCAACGGCTACGAGCATTTTGGCTATAATTTCGCCTTGGGTGGCGGGCTGGGCATGAACCACAACCAGCCCAAAACCTATCCCTATCTCGCCCGCCCGATTATGTTCGTGCCGCCGGACATGCTGGTTCCCGCTACCGAAGCGGTGATCAAGCTTCAACGCGATTTCGGCGACCGCAGCGACCGCAAGCACGCGCGGCTTAAATATCTCGTCGCCGAAAAAGGAACCCCGTGGATCAAGCAGGAGCTGGAGAAATATCTGGGGCGCGCCATGGACGACCCCAAACCAATGAAGGATTTTGCCGTCGAAGATCATACCGGCTGGCACGAACAGGGCGACGGCAAATGGTTCCTGGGCGTGCCCGTCATGAGCGGCCGCATCGCCGACAGCGATGGCGCGGCGATTCGCTCCGGCCTGCGCGAAGTGATTTTAGAATACGGCATGGATCTGCGCCTGACCGCCGACCAGAACATCATCCTTTGCGACATCGAAGCATCGGAAAAACCGGCCATCGAACAGACGCTGCGCAAGCACGGCATCAAGCTGCGCGAGGATTTAACGCCGATGGCCAAGAATTTTCTTGCCTGCGTCGCCTATCCCACCTGTGGCAAGGCGCTGTCCGAAGCCGAGCGCGTGGCGCATCCCCTCGTCGCCGACATCGAAAAAGTCATGCAGCGCCAAGGCGTCATCGACGAAAACATCGCCATCCGCATCGCCGGCTGTCCCAACGGCTGCTCGCGCCCCTATGTCGGCGATATCGGCATCGTCGGCCGCACGCCCGAAACTTATGCGCTTTATATCGGCGGCGATTTCGAAGGTACACGCCTCAATGAAAAAATTTTCGACAAGGTACCGTTCGATGCCCTGCCGCAAACGCTGGAACCGATGTTCGCCTTGTGGCGCGAAAAACGCTCCCCCGGCGAAGCCTTCGGCAATTTCTGCGCACGCTACGGCGTCGATGCGGTCAAGCAGACAGCGGTGGCGGCGCTGGGAAAAGAGTTTTGAGCCATGTACCCCATCGCCCTTGATGTAACCCGCATTCCCATTCTGCTTATCGGCAGCGGCGAACTGCTTGTCCGCAGGCACAGGCAACTTGAAGAATATGGCGCGGCGAAGGTGACGGTGAAAGAAAATCCATCGCCGGAGGAGTTGGCAAACGCCACCATCGTTATGGTCGCCGGGCTTCCGCGCACGCAGGCGGAACACATCGTGCGCGAGGCGCATACGCTCGGAAAGCTGGTTAATGTCGAGGACATAAACGACCTCTGCGATTTTTATTTCACCGCCAATGTTCGCCGCGGCGATCTGGTGATCGCGGTATCCACTTCCGGCGCGTCGCCGACGCTGGCGCGCAAGATCCGCGACTGGATTGCGGCGCAGTTCGGCGAGGAATGGGCGGGGAGGCTCGGCGAAATTTCCCAATTGCGCAAAACCTGCAAGGCGCAGGGCGCGGATATGAAAGAAGTGGTGATGGCCACCGAGCGGCATGTGGCGGAAAAAAGGTGGCTGGCATGAGCGCGCAAGTTTCCCTCACCCGCCTGCAAATGTTTTACGGCGATCTCGACGCGCCTTTGCTGCTGCGCGCCATGATCCGCGATGAATTCAAAGGCGAAATCGCCCTGATTTCCTCTTTCGGCGCCGATGCGGCGCTGCTGCTGTCGATGGTGGCGGAGATCGATCCGGCAACGTCCGTATTATTTCTGGAAACGCACAAGCATTTTCCCGAAACGCTCAACTATGCGCGCACGCTGACCAAGCATCTGGGATTGAAAAACGTACATTGGCTCACACCCGATCCGGAAATGGAAAGCCGCCTCGACCCCAAGGGCGACCTATGGAGCACGCAACCTAACCGCTGCTGCTGGTTGCGCAAAGTCGAGCCGCTTGAGCGCGCCATAAAAACCTTAGGCGTCAAAGCGCTCATCACCGGCCGCAAGCGTTATCAGACCCCCGAGCGCGCCGAGATGGAATCCATCGAACTCGACGACAAAGGCATCTTCCGCATCAACCCGCTGGCTTTGTGGAGCAAAGATCGGCAGAAGCAGGAAACTGTCGCGCGAAACTTGCCGGAGCATCCGCTGGTAGCCAAAGGCTATTTGTCGATTGGTTGCGCACCGTGCACCGTGCCCGTTTCTGCCGGACAGGATGAGCGCGCCGGAAGATGGGCGCATACGATTGGTATCGAGAATGAACAAAAAGTCGAATGTGGCATCCATTTGCCTGCAAATGAAACTGCCAACTGGAGCGTGTAATTTGGTCATGGGTTATTAGTCATGAGTCATGGGTTTAAACAGCTAGAGGTGTGGAAATTATCCATGCGCTTGGCAAATGCAATTTATGATGTAACGGAACAATTTCCTGTTAGCCAGCGTTATGGATTAACGCAGCAAATACAGCGTTGCGCCGTTTCAGTGCCTTCCAATATTGCGGAAGGAAGTGCTCGAGCCAGCAAAAAAGAATTTGTGCAATTCCTCTATATAGCGCGCGGATCGCTTGCAGAATTAGAGACACAATTTATCCTTGCCTATGCCAGAAAATATCTGCCTAAAGAAGCATATGCTGATTTATGCGCAATGATAGATAGCATCAACAAAATGCTTAGAAAGCTTATCCAATCTCAAAAACCTAATTGACCCATGACTAAAGACCCATGACCCATGACTAAAGACCCATGACCCATGACCATCTAGACAAACTCGAAGCCCAATCCATCTTCATCTTCCGCGAGGCGTTCCACGCCATCGACCGGCTCGCCATGCTGTGGTCGTTCGGCAAGGACAGCAACGTCATGATCCACCTGGCGCGCAAAGCCTTTTTCGGGCGTGTGCCGTTTCCGCTCATTCATTGCGACACCGAATTGGAAATGGACGAGGTTTACGCGTTCCGCGATCGCTATACCAAAGAATGGGACGTTAATTTCATCAGCCACCTCTGCCCGCCGATTGAGGCCACCGACGCAACATTGCCGCCTGCCGCCCGCGTGGCAGCGCGCAAAACGCTGGGCTTGAAAGAGGTCATCGAAAAATACGGCTTCACCGGCATCGTCGCCGGAATACGGCGCGACGAGGAAGCCACCCGCGCCAAGGAGCGTGTCTTTTCCCCGCGCGCCGCGGAAGGCGGATGGGACGCCAAAGACCAGCCGCCGGAATTCTGGGATCAGTTCAAAACCGATTTCGCCCCCGGAACGAGTTTGCGCATCCACCCGCTACTGCACTGGACCGAGCTTGACATATGGCAATACATCAAGCGCGAGAATATTCCCATCGTACCGCTTTATTTCGCCCGCATTTACGGAATATTCGAAGGCCGCAATCTGAACGGCAAACTCATGCGCTTCCGCTCGCTCGGCGAAAAAGGCATCACTTGGCCGATCGAAAGCAGCGCCGCAACGCTCGACGCGATTATCGAGGAATTAAAGGTGACGAAAGTTTCCGAACGCTCCGGCCGCCCGATGGGCGCTGATGAGGATGAGAGTAGTTTTGAGCGGCTAAGGGCGGATGGATACATGTGATGACTAAAGATAAAAAACAGCAGCTCAAGCTCGTCATCGTCGGCCATGTCGATCATGGAAAATCGACGCTGGTCGGGCGGTTGCTGCATGACACCCATTCACTGCCCGAGGGGAAATTCGAGGCGATTCAGGCCAGCTGCAGGAAGCGCGGCATGGCGTTCGAGTGGTCGTTCCTGATGGATGCGCTGCAGGCCGAACGCGACCAGGGCATCACCATCGACACGACGCAAATCTGGCTGAAAACACCGCACCGTAATATCGTCATCATCGACGCACCCGGGCATAAGGAATTCCTCAAAAACATGATCACCGGCGCGGCGCAGGCCGATGCAGCGCTGGTCCTGATCGACGCGCACGAGGGCATCCGCGAGCAGAGCAAGCGCCACGGCTACCTGCTGCATCTGCTCGGCGTACGCCAGATCGCCGTGCTCGTCAATAAGATGGACATGGTGAAATACGATGAAAAAACCTTCCGCACCATCGAGCGCGAATACCGCGACTATTTGAAAAGCATCGGCATCGAGCCGACCTGCTTCATCCCCATCTCTGCGCGCGAGGGCGATGGCATCACCGCCGCTTCCGCGCACATGCCGTGGTACAAAGGCGCCAGCGTCGTCGAATCGCTCGACCATTTCAGCGTCGCCGCGCCCGACGAGGCGCTGCCGCTGCGTTTCTCCATCCAGGACGTCTATAAATTCGACGAGCGCCGCATTATCGCCGGCCGCATCGAAAGCGGCGCGCTCAGCGTCGGCGATACGCTTTTATTTTCTCCCACCAACATGCAGGCCAAAGTCGCCAGCATCGAAGCCTGGCCGGAAAATAGCAAGCCCGCGCAAGCCACTGCCGGGCAATCCATCGGCATCACGCTTTCCGACCAGATATTCGTCGAGCGCGGGCATGTGGCGAGCCATGTGCAAGGCGCGCCGATGATCACCAACCAGTTCCGCGCCCGCCTGTTCTGGCTGGGGAAAAAAGCGCTGGAGCCAGGCAAGCGTTATAAGATCAAGCTCGGCACCAATGAAATACTGGCTGAAATCAAAACCATCGAGCATGTCATCGACGCCGAGACGCTGGCGCAGATGCAGGCCGACCGCGTCGAGCGCGGCAACGTCGCCGAGGTGGTGATGCGCACGCGCGGCGTGGTGGCGGTCGACGATTTCAACGCCAACGCACGCCTCGGCCGCTTCGTCATCGTGCAGGATTACGACGTCGCCGGCGGCGGCATCATCGGCATGGACGGATTTTTCGACCAGCGCGCAGCCGTATCGCCGCAGGTTAAATCGAAAAATATTTTCGACGTCGATTTCGGCGTGACGCCGGAGAGCCGCGCCCTCGCCAACGGCCATTTCGGCGGCATTTTATGGTTCACCGGCCTTTCCGGCTCCGGCAAATCGACGCTGGCGAAGCAATTGCAGAAACGCCTGTTCGACAAAGGCTACCACGTGTTTGCGCTCGACGGCGACAACATCCGCAAGGGGCTCAACCGCGACCTCGGCTTCTCGCCGCAGGATCGCAGCGAAAATATCCGCCGCGTCGGCGAAACAGCGGCCTTGTTCGCGCAGGCCGGAACCATTGTCATCAGTTCGTTCATCTCGCCCTACCGCGAAGACCGCCGCCGCGTGCGCGCCATTGCGCCGGAACTGTTCCACAATATCTACATCAAGGCATCGCTGGACGCCTGCGAAAAACGCGATAGCAAAGGTTTATACAAACAGGCGCGAGCAGGCAAAATCGCCGAATTCACCGGCATCAGCGCGCCCTACGAAGCGCCGGAAAATCCTGATCTGATTATCGATACCGAAACAATGAGCGTCGAGCATTGTGTGAATGCACTTATCAAATATGTCGAACATCACTTGGTTGAGCCCGTCAGGAACCTGGAGATGGAAGCGGCGGATTATCGGGGAACGGGTATATAAATGGCTGACAATTTCGGGTACGGAATAACATTCAAAGAGCTTTACGCACGCGACGGACTGGTAAAGCTCGACGCCGCCTTTGTCGCGGAATTGAAAGCGGCGGATATCGCGCTACATAACCGCTTCATGGCGGCGCGCGCCGATTATACGACGCTTTCCAATAAAGATCATTCGCAATTGCTGCTCGACCTCGCGCCCCACACCGAAGATTTCATTGGCAAGCTGTTCGGCATCGAAAAAGAAGTGCAGGCACTGGCCGAAACACATCATCAACTCGCGCCGCTCTATGCCTGCAAGCGATTGTTCGTGCAACGCCGCGCCGCCAAAGCGCTGGCGCCGGAGGAAGCTGAGCGCGTCAGCGGCGAAGCGCTGCTTTCCATGCTCCCCCTGCCCCACGCCGAAGGCACGATATTCGAGCTGGTATTTGCCAAAACGGTCATGGGCTGGCTGGAAAAAGAAGAAGAGCATAAATCCTTGCTCGAAATCGCGGCACGCTATGCGGCATGGGCGCTCAATTCCGAAGCGGGACGAAAAAAACATGGGCATGGATTATTATTCAAGCAGCCGAAAAAATTTGATCCGCTGCATTTGATTCCCGTCGAAACCGAGGAGCGCCAGGGAGTACAACTACTACGCCTGCCCAAGGGGCATCTGCGCGCACGCGACGGCTTCAAGCTCACCGACGGCGGCGGCACGCTGGCGCAGGCGCTGGATTCCGCGCATTACTGCATTTTTTGCCACCATCAGGGTAAGGATTCCTGCTCGAAAGGTTTGAAAGAAAAAACCGGAGAGTTCAAAAAAAATCCGCTCGACATCACGCTCGCCGGTTGCCCCCTGGAGGAAAAAATCTCCGAGATGAACCAGCTCAAATCCGAGGGTGTGCCGCTGGGCGCGCTGGCGGTAGTGGCGGTCGATAACCCCATGTGCGCCGGCACCGGGCACCGCATCTGCAACGATTGCATGAAGTCCTGCATCTACCAGAAGCAGGAGCCGGTCAACATCCCGCACGTCGAGACGCATGTGTTGAAAGACGTGCTGGCGCTTCCCTATGGCTTCGAGATTTACAGCCTGCTCACGCGCTGGAACCCGCTAAATCTGGAACGTCCGCTGCCCAGGCCCGAAAGCGGCCGCAAGGTGCTGGTCGCCGGCCTCGGCCCGGCCGGCTATACACTTTCGCACTATCTGATGAATGACGGGCACACCGTCGTCGCCGTCGACGGGCTTAAAATCGAACCGGTAGCGGAACGAATTTCCGGCGTGACACCGCTGGGCGGACGGGCGCCCTTCGAGCCGATCAAAGACATCGCCACGCTCTACGAATCGCTCGATGAGCGCACCCTCGCCGGATTCGGCGGCGTCGCCGAATACGGCATCACCGTGCGCTGGGACAAGAATTATCTCAAAATCATCCGCCTGCTGCTCGAACGCCGCACCCAGTTCAGCATGATCGGCGGCGTGCGTTTCGGCTCCAGCCTGACTTACGACAACGCCTTCGCGCTCGGCTTCGATCATATCGCGCTGTGCATGGGCGCGGGCAAGCCGACCTTGATCGATATGCCGAACGGCCTCGCGCGCGGCGTACGCACGGCGTCGGATTTCCTGATGGCGCTGCAACTCACGGGTGCCGCCAAAAAAGATTCCATCGCCAATCTGCAACTGCGCCTGCCGGTCATCGTCATCGGCGGCGGGCTCACCGCCATCGACACGGCGACCGAATCGCTGGCTTATTATCCGGTACAGGTGGAAAAGTTTTTAAGCCGTTATGAGGCGCTGGTAGCTACGCGCGGCGAGCAGGCCGTGCGCGCCGGATGGAGCGAGGAAGACGCAGTGGTAGCCGAGGAGTTTTTGCGCCATGGCCGCGCTATCCGCGAAGAAAAAAAGAAAACTGCCCCAAACGTAGGCTCCTTGCTCGATAAATGGGGCGGCGTCAAAATCATTTATCGCAAGCGGCTGATTGACGCGCCGAGTTATCGCCTTAATCACGAAGAAGTCGAAAAAGCCTTCGAGGAAGGCATATTTTTCTCGGAGATGCTTGAGCCGGTGGGCGTGGAAATCGATAAATTCGGCCATGCCAGCGCCGTCACGCTTAAAAAAGCCGGTTCGGACCAGCGCGTCACCCTCCCCGCCCGCGCCATCCTCATCGCCGCCGGAACCAATCCCAACACCGTCCTGCAGCGCGAAGACCCGGCGCATTTCACGCTCGATGGAAAATATTTCAAAGCCGTGGACGAAGACGGCAACCCGGTAAAACCCGAGCGCATCTCCAAACCCGGTACCCCGCAGGTGCTGATGTCGATAGACGAGCAAGGCCGCGCCGTCAGCTTCTTCGGCGACCTGCATCCGTCCTTCGCGGGGAATGTGGTGAAAGCGATGGGCAGCGCCAAGCAGGGCTATCCGGTGGTTTCACGGATATTGGCGAAACAGGCACAAGGTACAAGGCGCAAGGCACAAGAGTTTCTATCTCACGTTAATCGGCAACTTCGTGCCGCCGTGCATGAAGTCAATCGGCTAACACCGGCGATTGTCGAAGTAGTTATTCATGCCCCTCTTGCCGCCAACCGCTTCGAGCCGGGACAGTTTTATCGACTGCAGAACTTCGAGGCGTTCGCACTTAGCACTCTGCACTCTGCACTCAGCACGACGCTGGCCATGGAAGGCCTGGCCATGACCGGCGCCTGGGTCGATAAGGAGCGCGGCCTGGTCTCGGTGATCGTGCTGGAGATGGGCGGCTCGTCGGATGTATGCGCGCATCTCAAACCGGGTGAGCCGGTGGTGCTGATGGGCCCGACGGGAACGCCCACCGAAATTCCCGCCCATGAAAACATCCTGCTCGCCGGCGGCGGGCTGGGCAACGCCGTGCTGTTTTCCATCGGCAAGGCGATGCGCGCGCGCGGCTCGAAACTGCTCTATTTCGCCGGTTACAAAAAAGCCGTCGACCGCTACCGCATGGAGGATATCGAAAACGCCGCCGATGTCGTCGTCTGGTGCTGCGACGAAGCGCTGCTTCCCGCCCGCCGCCCGCAGGATTTTTCCTTTCATGGGAATATTGTTGAAGCAATGTTAGCATACGCCCAAGAGGGATTGGGGATTGGGGACTGGGGATTAGGAAAAAAGATCTCTGTGTCTTCCCCCATCCCTAACCCCCAATCCCTAATCCCCCTTCCCTCCATTACCCGCCTCATCGCCATCGGCTCCGACAGCATGATGGCCGCCGTGGCGGCGGCACGGCACGGTGTGCTAAAACCTTATCTGAATCCAAAACATGTCGCCATCGGCAGCATCAACTCGCCGATGCAGTGCATGATGAAGGAAATCTGTGCGCAATGTTTGCAGAAGCACGTCGACCCGGTAACGGGCGAAGAACGCTACGTCTATTCCTGCAACAACCAGGACCAACCGCTCGACCTGGTCTCCTGGCCGCATCTGGCGCAGCGGCTGAAGCAGAATTCCGTGCAGGAAAAACTGACGGCGCAGTGGATTGATGCCTGCCTCAAGCAACTGCAATTGCGCGCCGGCGCCGCATAGGCCCTATTCCTTCGCCATCAATTTAAGCTCGCTGGCGGTCTCGATTCCCGCCGCCACGGGCAGGATTTTAAGCCTAACATAGATAGGACGGATCAACTCGCGCAGGCGCGGCAGCAGCGCGCAGAACAAGGCCGCAAAAACCAAACACACCGAGCCGTTGAGCATCAGCGCCGAAAAAACGCCCAGTCGCGCGGTCAGCCAGCCGGTAAGCAAACTGCCCAGCGGCGCCATGCCGAGGAACCCCATGGTATAAAAACTCATCACCCTCCCGCGTTTGTCCTCATCGGCGATGGTCTGCAGCATCGTGTTGCTGGCCGCCATCTGCACCATCATGCCAAACCCGATCACCGCCAGCACCGCCATTCCCGTCCCCAGCTGCGCCGTCTGCGCAAACGCCACCAGCCCCGCCCCCATCAGCGCCAGCCCGATCCATATCCACTTGCCCAGCCCCACCACGCTGGGGCGCGCCGCCAGGAATATCGCCCCGGCCAGGGCGCCCAGCCCCGTCGCACCGCTCAACAGCCCAAGTGTGCGGGCATTGCCGTGCAGGTTATGGGCGGCGAATTGTGGCAGCAACACGGTATAGGAACTACCGGCGATGCTGGTGACGCAGACGGCCAGCAGGATAATCCGGATCGGCGCGAATCCGAAGGCATAAGCGAAACCTTCCTGCACACCCTCGCGCAATTTTTTATGGCGAGTCGGCACCGCGCGCGGCCCCAGGCGCATGGCGAGCAGGGCCATTAGCACGGCGACATAGCTGAAACCATTGACGAGAAAACACATCCCGGCGCTGGTTTTGGCCAGCAGCAGCCCGGCCAACGAGGGCCCCAGTAGCCGCGCGCCGTTCATGATCGACGAGTTGAGCGCGATGGCATTGCCCAGATCCTGCCGGTTGGTCACCATGTCGCTGAGGAATGCCTGCCTGCCGGTCATATCGAAGGCGTTGACGATGCCCAGAAACAGCGCCAGCGGCCATATCTGCCAGACGGCGACGGCGCCGCTCATATCGAGATACGCCAATAAAAACGCCTGCGCCATGGCCAGTGTCTGCGTCAGCAGCAACAGGCGGCGGCGGTTCCAGCGATCGACCAGCACCCCCGCCACCGGCGACAGGAACAACGCGGGAATCTGCCCGCAAAACAGCACCAGCCCCAGCTGGAACGACGAGCCGGTCAACTGGAACACCAGCCACGACATGGCGATCTGCTGCATCCAGGTACCGATCAGCGAAATGCTCTGCCCGGCAAAAAACAGCCGGAAATTCCGGTGCGACAGCGAACGCAACAGCGATTTGAGCTTCATGATGGAGTTCCCCAATAACTCAGCTTACAGCAAAAGAGGTTAAATAATTATTTGATTTTGCCCGGCCGCTCCTTATGGTAGCGGTTCGCCTAAACGGACAGGTGGCCGAGTGGTTTAAGGCGCTGCTCTCGAAAAGCAGTGAACTCGCAAGGGTTCCGTGAGTTCGAATCTCACCCTGTCCGCCATTTCAGCCATACGAAAGAGATTATGCCCCAATGACTAGCGCCGACGAATATAAAAAACATTATAAGGAATTTTCACAGAATGTCGCTTTTGCGACAAGAACATGGCACTACCACCTCCATTTAAATAACATGGCAGCGGAGGATAAGGAAATTCTTGCCGCTCTTAATAAGGCTCCTAGATTCTGGCTCGATCTAAGATACTCTTCTGTTCAAACGACCATTATCTTCCTAGGAAAAATATTTGATAGTGATGGCAGAGTTTTCAATGTGGATAAAACCCTTAAATCCGCACACGAACAAAAGCAGTATTTTAGCAAGGAAGATCTACGAAAAAGAAAGGTAGAATCGGCTGGGGAATTTGAAGGTCTCGATGAGTATATCGAACATGCTTCAGAATTAAAGAGTGATGATCTTAAAGCAATAAGTGCAGAAATAAAAAAAGCAAAAACTATCTGGGAACGTATTAAGCCCTTGCGAGATAGAATCTATGCTCATAGTGAAATTCTATCTGATTCCGAACGTGCAGCTCTTTACAATGCAGTTAAAAATGAAGATATAACTGATATTATTCAAATTCTTCTTAATGTGTCAGAAGTCCTTTTACAGGCTGAGATCAATGGTCGCAAACCAGATTTTTCAAATAATTATACACAGCCAATTAAGCATGCTTACGAAGATATCGAAAAGTTAATTAGCTCGCTTTTGCCGGAAAACGGTTCGCGGTAGATGTTATGACCCCCCTCGCCCGCCGCCGTCTTTCCCTGTTCGCCGCCAACCGGCGCGGCTGGTGGTCGCTGTGGATATTCCTGGCGTTGTTTTTCTTGAGCCTCATCGCCGAGTTCATCGCCAACGACAAGCCGATCATCATGCAATACCAGGGGAAATATTATTTCCCCGTGTTCACCATGTACACCGAGAAAAGCTTCGGCGGCGATTTTGAAACCGAGGCCAGCTACCGCGACCCCTACCTGCAACACCACATCGGCGAAGACGGCTGGATGCTTTTCCCGCCCATCCATTACGGCGCCACCTCGATCAATTACGATCTGCGCGTCCCCGTCCCCTCCCCGCCCTCGGCCGAGAACTGGCTGGGCACCGACGACCAGGGGCGCGACGTGTTGAGTCGCCTGATTTACGGCTTTCGCATTTCCGTGCTGTTCGGACTGCTGCTGACGGTGTTCAGCTCGGTGGTGGGCATCCTGGCCGGCGCCGTGCAGGGCTATTTCGGCGGCTGGACCGATTTATTGTTCCAGCGTTTCATCGAAATCTGGTCGGGCCTGCCGGAATTATTTTTGCTGATTATTTTAGCCAGCATCGTCACGCCCAATTTCTGGTGGCTGCTCGGTATTTTATTGCTCTTCACCTGGATGAGCCTGACCCATGTCGTTCGCGCCGAATTCCTGCGCGCGCGCAATTTCGATTACGTCAAGGCGGCGCGCGCGCTGGGCGTCGGCGAAGGCCGCATCATGGTGCGCCACGTCCTGCCCAACGCCCTGGTCGCCGCCATGACCTACATCCCCTTCGTCATGAGTGGCGGCGTGACGGCGCTGACCACCCTCGATTTCCTCGGCTTCGGCCTGCCGCCCGGCGCGGCGTCGCTCGGCGAATTATTATTGCAAGGCAAAAACAACCCGCAAGCCCCCTGGCTCGGCTTCACCGGCTTCGTCACCATCGCCCTGATGCTGGTGCTGATCATCTTTATCGCCGAGGCGGTAAGGGATGCGTTCGACCCGAGGAAGGGCGTTAAGCCATGACTCTTCTTTCAATCAATAACCTCTCCCTTTCCTTCGGCACCTTCGCTGCCGTCAACAATATCTCCTTTTCCATCCAGAAAGGCGAGATGCTGGCGCTGGTCGGCGAGTCGGGCAGCGGCAAGTCACTGACGGCATTATCCTGCCTGGGCTTGCAGCCGGGAAACGCCCACGTCAGCGGCAGCATTACTTTCGACGGGCAGGAAGTGGTGGGCGCCGGCGAGCGGCAATTGCGCGCCGTCCGCGGCAAGCGGGTGGGCATGATCTTCCAGGAGCCGATGACTTCGCTAAATCCCCTGCATACGGTGGGGCGGCAGATTCTTGAATCCTGCGGCGCGGAGCGAGCGCAGGATCCTGTGCAGCCTGCGGCTCACAGGATTGGAGCGCTCCTCGATCAGGTAGGACTTTCTCATCTAAAAACCCGCCTGAACGCCTACCCGCACCAGCTTTCCGGCGGCGAGCGTCAGCGCGTCATGATTGCCATGGCGATTGCCAACTCCCCTGCCCTGCTGATTGCCGACGAGCCGACCACCGCCGTCGACGTCACCCTGCAGGTCAAAATACTCAAATTACTCAAGCAATTGCAAAAAGAGATGAATATGGCCATCTTATTCATCACGCACGACCTCACGGTGGTACGCCGACTGGCGAATCGCGTGGCGGTGATGAGCAACGGCGAAATCGTCGAACAGGGCACGGTCGAAAGCGTATTCAAAAACCCGCAACATGCTTATACGAAACATCTTTTAGCCAGCGAACCCAAGGGAAGCCCCCTGCCCTACCCTGCCGATGCCAAACCAATCATAGAATCTGAAAATCTGAAAATCTGGTTTCCTGTAAAAAAAGGCCTTCTGCAACGCACTTCCGGTTATATCAAAGCCGTCGACGATGTCTCGATTGCCATACCGGAAGGCTCAACGCTGGGCGTAGTCGGCGAATCGGGATCGGGGAAAACGACGCTGGCCTTCGCGCTGCTGCGCTTGATCAAAAGCGAAAGCCGCATCGTTTTCCTAAGCCGCGACATTCATTCCTTAAAAACCAAAGCGCTCCGCCCGCTGCGGCAAAAAATGCAACTCGTATTCCAGGACCCCTATGGCAGCCTCAACCCACGTATGAACATCCGCCAGATCATCGAAGAAGGATTGCTGGTGCATTTCCCTTACAAAGGCGAAGCCGAGCGCAGGAGCGACATCGAGGCGATATTGCGCGACGTCGGCCTGCCCGCGGACATTCAGCAGCGCTATCCGCATGAATTTTCCGGCGGCCAGCGCCAGCGCATCAGCATCGCCCGCGCCATGGTGCTTCGCCCCAAATTCGTCGTGCTCGACGAGCCGACCTCGGCGCTCGATCTCTCGGTGCAGGCGCAAATCATCGAGTTGCTTAAAAGCTTGCAGCAAAAATATGGACTGAGTTATATGTTCATCAGCCACGATCTGCGCGTCGTCAAGGCCATCGCCCACCGTATCGCCGTCATGCGCGCGGGGAAAATCGTCGAGCAGGGCGATGCAAAAACCATTTTCGAAACACCCAGGCAGGAATACACTAAATCTTTAATTAAGGCGGCCTTCCTACAAACATAGCCGTTTTATTACAGTGCCGCCGCTTTGCAAGTGGAGGCAATGGTTCTGCATACCTCTTTCCCCATTTTCGGATTCGCAGCCATCAGGCTTTGGATTTTTTCGCAGATTCCTGCCATCAGCAGTCCGTAATTTTCCTGCGCATAATTAGGTGCGGTGGATTCATCGCGGCCTAAATTAAGCGTGGAGCAGCGCATGAGCACTCCCCGCGCCGGGCAACGGAAATGCCGCGTTTCGTCTCTTTGCGTCTTAACCTGATTATCGAATACTTTGAGGTCGAGCATCCATTGCATTCCTTGTTTAAAATCGGTTTCCGCCAGCGGCTTCGTGTAATCTTGCTTCACTCTGCGGTCGTAGTGCAATGCGATGGCGGGAAGAAAATTGTTCGTCATATTACTCAGTGAGACATCGCTGTTTGTTATTAATTGGTGTATTTGCTCCAGCGCCCGCTTTTTTTCTTTGTCATCAAGCCGCTCGTTGCCGGGAATCGCGCTTCGCAAATGCTCAAGATAGCTCATGAACGCCCCATGAAAAGCGGCGATGGAAGCCGCCAGCTCCGGGCGCTGACCGCAAACCTGGCGGGTAATTTCATACTCCGCCAGTGAAAAAGGCCGGCGGGGATAGTGCTTGCGCTCCTCAAGCGCTTCCAGGTCGCGCGTATGGACAAAAGGAAGATTTGGAAGATGAGCTATATTACTTTCTTTGGATAGTTCAAGATCTCTTAAAGACTGCCTGAAACTGCTATCCTGCAGAAAATTTCTGGCAAAATATTTTTGCATGAATGCGTTGACCGCATTCTGTGGAATCAAGCAATCAATCGTTTCCTTAAAACTTCGATGCTGGGCGTCGATGGTGGCTTGGGGAATTTCCACTTTAAATTGCTCAACTAAACAAGGGCCGTTGCCGTAAGCCAATTGACCTGGATAGTGAATGGACGTTGCTACATAATCAGTCGGTTTTCCTTTCCCATCCAAAAAAAATCCCTGCTCACTTAACGGTCGCGGATAATCCGCAAACGCATTTTTGCGTTTGGCGTTAGCGATAATGCTGTCAAAATCGAAATGCATCGACTTATTATAGCTAAAAATGGTTAATTTTACAAAAATTCTTTTCATTAGCGCATGAGATGCTTATGATTTCTCCTTCACGAAAGGAAACCCATGAACATCTCCGATTCCCTTATCGCCCTCATCGGCGCCGTCATCGGCGGCGGCATCACCGGCTATTACACGCTCAAGGCCACCGACAAGGCCATCCGCGACCAGAATGCAAAAGAACTGCGCCGCGACGAGAAGGAAATCGACAATCTGCTCGACGCGCTGGGCGTGGAGCTTCATGCTTTATGGGGCTTCCATATGCGCCGTATCGGCGAGCGTATCGAGCATTTGCCTGACGGCCAGCCGCTGGAATTCTATTATCCCCTCACCCAGGACTATTTCACCATTTATAACTCCAACGCCGCTATGATCGGCCGCATCAAGGATGCCGCTCTGCGCGAGGCCGTCGTCGTCTGCTACAATAAATGCAAGAAAGTGGTCGACGGGTTCAAGTATAACAATGAGTTAGTGCGTGAATATCGCGATTTACATGACGCCTCCTCTGCGCCTAGCATCGCCGCACGTACCAATGCCAAGCTCAAGGAACTGATCGATTACGCCCGCGTCATCAAGGAAGACCATTTCGAGCTGAAGGGATATGTGGAAAAGTTGTTGGGGTTGCTTGAGCAGCGGGATAGCAAAGTTAAAAATAATTGACGAAAATATAAAATCATCCTAAACATTAGGGATGACATTGACGGATCCTTCTTCAAATTTAAAAATCGACACGTCTTCCGCTCTTAGCAACCTGCTGGCGGATAGCGGCAGCGCTTTGAATCATCTTACCAAGGAAAAACTTGCTGCAATAGTGCGTGGGATGACGCCGGAGCAAATAACCGATGTCATGATTGCGCTGATAAAAAATCCTGCCAGCGCCCAAAAACGCCCCCGCTAATGACAATGTCAAACCGCCTGCTGAGTTAACAGAGGAGCGGCTGGGGGCTATGATTGATGCATTAGCCCCAACTTCCGAAATGCATACGGGAAAGAAACTTTTGCGTGGGATTTTAAAAGTGCGCGGAGTGGATGGTTTATTGGATTATATCAAAAAAACCGTTAAAATATTAGATGAAGAAGACGGATTAAAAAAACGTCATTTTGATGATATGGAACTCCAATTATTTAAAAAAGTCCGCCTTAATCTCATGACGCGAAGAAATTTTCTTGAAACAGTGGGTTGGGGCGGCCCCGCCGTGTATGCCCTGGCACAAGGAAGCCTTCAAAGCCTCAGCAAGGGATATGATTTTATACAATGGCTGGAAGGTAAACAAACTTCTGCCACAAAAGAGACTGAAGAAGGAGGAAATCCTTTTGACCATGCCTCCCGTGCAACAGAGCATCGTTTCGGGGTAGTCGAATATTTGTTGATTGGCGCTGCATTGTTGAACGAAGCGGCGGAAAAATGGCTGGAAATCAAATTGGAACAAGTAGCACTTGCTGTTGATGAACTGGATAATGAACTCAAACGGCAAAAAAACATACCCCAAGAATCTGGGCGGGCTCAAAAATAAGTTTCAGTATTTAGTCTCCTAAGCCACGAGCACCACCGCCCCGCTGGTCTTTCTCGCTTCCAAATCGATATGCGCCTGCCCGGCCTGCGACAGCGGATAGGCGCCCCCTACCCTCGCCTTGATAATGCCTCCCGCCACCAGGCCAAACAATTCCGCCGCGCTCGCCGCATATTCCGCCGTATCCTCGATATGGTGCATCAGGCTGGGGCGGGTGAGATAGAGCGAGCCTTTCTGCGTCAGCAGCAGCGGCTCGACCGGCGGCACCGGCCCGGAAGCATTGCCGAAACTGACCATCATTCCGAATTTTTTTAAGGCATCGAGCGAATCCATGAAGGTGGTTTTCCCCACCGAATCATACACCGCATCGACCCCCCTGCCCTCCGTTATCTCTTTGACTTTCTGCACAAAATTTTCCTTGGTATAAACTATCGGGTAATCGCAGCCATTCTCCCTGGCCAGCGCCGCTTTTCCCTCGCTGCCGACGGTGCCGATAACCGTCACGCCCAGATGCTTCGCCCACTGGCAGGCAATCAGCCCCACCCCGCCCGCCGCAGCATGGATCAGCACCGTATCGCCTTTTTGCACCTTGTAGGTCCGGCACAGCAAATAATGCGCTGTTAGCCCTTTGAGCATCACTGCTGCCGCTGTCTGCTCCGGTAAGCCGTCCGGTAGCCCGACCAGATATTTATCCGCCACGGCGCGATGGCTGGCATAAGCCCCCGGCGGCCCGCCGCAATAGCCGACCCTGTCCCCCGGCTTGAAGCGACTCCCCTGCCCCGCTTCTTCAACAATTCCGGCAGCCTCCAGCCCGATGCCCGCCGGATAGGACGGCAATTTATAAAGCCCGGTGCGATGATAGATGTCGATGAAATTGACACCGATAGCGGTCTGGCGGATCAACGCCTCGCCCGCGCCCGGCCGCGGCACGTCGATCTCAACGAGCTTCAGCGCCTCCGCCCCGCCCGGCTGCCCAATCTTTATCGCCTGCGCCATGTTGCTTTCCTTTCGCCGCCATTATACACGTCATACCGTTATGTCCAGCGATACCATTTATGCTTTGGCCACCGCCCCCGGAAAATCCGGCATCGCCGTCATCCGCCTGTCCGGCGCGCGTGCGCTGCCGGCGCTTAAGGCATTATCCGGGCTGGCGGACATTGCGCCGCGCCTAGCGCATTACGTCACCTTCCGTTCGCCCGCCAATGAGCCCATCGACCGCGGCATGGCCTTATATTTCAAGGCCCCGCATAGCTTTACCGGCGAAGACGTAGTGGAATTGCAAATCCACGGCAGCCTCGCCGTCATACGCCAGTTTCTCGATATTTTAGGCTCGCTTGACGAATTACGTCCGGCCGAACCGGGGGAATTCTCGCGGCGCGCCTTTACTAATGGCAAGATGGATTTGCTGGAAGCCGAAGGGCTGGCCGACCTCATCGATGCCGAAACTCCTGCCCAGAAAACCCAGGCCATGCGCCAGCTGCAGGGCGAACTCAGCGGCCATTACGACGATCTGCGCCGGCGCGTTACTCATTGCCTGGCGCAACTCGAAGCCACTATTGACTTCCCCGATGAAGAAATTCCCCCTTCCGTGCTTGCCGATCTTGAGCGTAATATGGAAATGCTCAACTCGGCTATCCGTGCCTCGCTACAGGACGAAAAGCGCGGCGAGCGCCTGCGCGGCGGCATCAACGTCGTCATACTGGGCGCGCCCAACGCCGGCAAGTCGAGCCTGCTCAACACCCTGGCACAGCGCGACGCCGCCATCGTCTCAGCCCGCGCCGGGACAACGCGCGACCTCATCGAAGTCCATCTCGACATGGCCGGTTATCCCGTGGTGCTGGTCGATACGGCAGGCATCCGCGACAGCGCCGACGAACTGGAAAAGGAGGGGGTTCGCCGCGCTTTGGCTAGGGCAGGGCAGGCGGATATAAAACTGGTCCTGTTCGACGGCGAAAAATGGCCGCACATGGATGAGGTGAGTAGGGGGCTGATTGATTATAATACTTTGATTATAATAAGTAAATGTGATCTTCTAAATCCTGCGGACGGCGAAGCCGTAGCGCAGGATCCTGCGCAGCCGCTTCGCGTCTCGCAGGATTTGTACTCCATCTCCACCAAAACCGGGCAGGGAATAGAGCGATTGCTTGCAGAACTGGAGAGACGCATCATCTCCTTTTTCTCCTCCCACGCCGCACCATTCATCACCCGCCATCGTCACCGCGCCCTGCTGGAAGAAGCCCTGCAACGCCTCGAAAATGCGCTTAAGGACGTCCCGCAGGAACTCAAATGCGAGGAATTGCGCCAGGCGGCGCTTTCCATCGGCAAAATTACTGGCAAGATTCAGGTGGATGATGTATTGGACGTGGTGTTCAGGGAATTTTGCATAGGCAAGTGACATATTTTCTTAGCGGCTTTGCCGCTTAGAAAATTGTCATCCCGGAAATGTGGAGCTAAAGCGACACATTGTCCGGGATCTCGTGCAACAAGGGAAATATTATATGTTCGACTATGACGTCATCATCATCGGCGGCGGCCACGCGGGATGCGAGGCAGCGGCGGCTTCCGCGCGCCTGGGCGCGAAGACGGCGCTGATTACGCAGAAAAAATCCACCATCGGCGAAATGTCGTGCAACCCGGCCATCGGCGGCATCGCCAAGGGAACATTGGTGCGCGAGATCGATGCGCTGGACGGCGTCATGGGCCGCGCCATCGACCGTGCCGGCATCCATTACCGCGTCCTGAACGCCAGTAAGGGCCCCGCCGTCCGCGGCCCGCGCGCCCAGGCCGACCGCAAGCTTTACCGCCGGGCCATGCAATCCATTTTGGGCGAATTTGAAACGCTGGAAATCATCGAGGATTCGGTCGAGGATTTGCTCATCGAAAACGGGGAGGTGGGGGGGGTAATCACCCAGTCCGGAAAAATGATTTCCACCGGTAAAGCAGTGCTTACCACCGGTACGTTTTTAAACGGCCTCATCCATATCGGTGAGAAAAAAATCCGCGCCGGAAGAGCAGGGGAGCAACCCTCGATCGGGCTTTCTAATACGCTGAAACGGCTTGATTTCAGGGTCGGGCGGCTCAAGACCGGCACGCCGCCGCGCCTCGACGGCAAAACCATCGATTGGCAGGGACTGGAAGAACAGCCGGGCGACCATCCGCCGCGGCCTTTTTCCTATCTCAGCGAAAAAATCACGGTGCCGCAAATCTCCTGTTTCATTACCCATACTGGGACGAAAACGCACGACATCATCCGCGCCAATATCCACCGCGCACCGATGTATTCCGGGCAGATCGAGAGCACCGGCCCGCGCTATTGCCCGTCCATCGAGGACAAGGTGGTCCGCTTCTCCCACCGCGACAGCCACCAGATTTTCCTGGAGCCGGAAGGGCTGGACGACGACACCGTCTATCCCAACGGCATTTCCACTTCGCTTCCCGAGGAGGTGCAGCTGGCCTTGCTCAAGACCATCCCCGGCCTCGAACATGCGCGGGTCATCCGCCCCGGCTATGCCATCGAATATGATTACGTCGATCCACGCGAACTGAAGCCCACATTGGAAACCAGGAAGGTGAGGGGGCTCTATTTCGCCGGGCAGATCAACGGCACGACCGGCTATGAAGAAGCGGGCGGGCAGGGCATCGTCGCCGGGATAAACGCCGCGCTGGCTGCCGCTGGATCGAAGCCGTTTATCGTCGATCGCGCCGACGGTTATATCGGCGTCATGATCGATGATCTGGTTACGTTTGGCGCCAGCGAACCTTACCGCATGTTCACCTCGCGCTCGGAATATCGCTTGAGCCTCCGCGCCGATAATGCCGACTTACGTCTGACCGGGAAGGGAATCGATATTGGCTGCGCGGGAAATCACCGCAGGAAGGTTTTTGAACAAAAAACGGCGGAATTGCAGATTTCACGTGAAATTCTCTCAAATCTCATTATTTCGCCAAATCAAGCGAAGTCACATGGATTGGTTATCAATCAGGACGGCATAAAACGCTCGGCCTTCGGTTTACTCACGCATAACCATATCAGTTTTTCCGATTTATGCACTATATGGAATAATCTCAATGATATAAACAAAGATGTTGTTGAACAACTTGAAATCGAAGCCATGTATTCCGGTTATCTGGAACGCCAGGAACAGGATATTATCGCTTTTAAAAAAGAAGAGAAAATGGCCATTCCCGAGACCATCGATTACGATATTCTGCCCTCGCTTTCCACCGAAATAAAAACCAAATTAAAAAACATTCGTCCCGCTACAATAGGCTCTGCCGGCCGCATTCAGGGAATAACGCCCGCCGCCGTCATTACCCTCATGGCCTATATTAAAAAGAACGAAAACGCCAACCGCATCAAAGCCTGTGCGTGACAATCCGTTTGATCTATTAAACAGGCACATAAAAGTTTCACCGGAAACTTTTTTGAAACTGTCGCTGTATCACGATCTGTTGCTCAAGTGGCAATCAAAAATAAACCTGGTAGGAGCCGATACGCTGGCGGACGCATGGGATCGTCATTTTCTGGACTCGCTGCAACTACTGAACGCCATTGACGATCTTTCCGGAACTATCGTTGATGTCGGCTCTGGCGCTGGCTTTCCCGGGATGACGCTGGCGATAGGCGGCGCGACTGACATGCATTTAATCGAAAGCGATGGCAAAAAAATAACATTTTTGAGAGAGATCGCGCGCCTCACCGAAACCAAAGTTTCCATCCATCATTGCCGCGCCGAGGACTGTGAAAAATTGTCCGCCGACATTATTGTTTCACGTGCGGTCAGTTCCATCGATAATTTATTATCATTTTCATTGCCGCAAATTTCACATGGAACAACTTGCCTCTTCCATAAGGGAAAAAACTACGCTAAGGAGATAGAAGAGGCGAAAGAACATTGGTTATTCGAAATAACCGTTATTCCCAGCGTCACCCACGATCAGAGTGCAATCCTTAAGCTAACCCATATCAGGAAGAGGGGATATGACAGTCAGCGAAACGGGCAGAAACCCTAGGATATTAGCCATCGTCAACCAGAAGGGCGGCGTCGGAAAAACCACCACCGCCGTCAATCTGGCAACGGCGCTGGCCGCGGTAAAAAAGAAAGTTCTGCTCATCGATTTCGACCCGCAGGGCAACGCCAGCACCGGTTTCGGCATCGACCGCAGCCGCCGCGAAATTACCTCCTACGACCTGATTTTAAACGACGTCCCGCTGGAGGAAATCTTCCAGGAAACGGCTGTGCCCGGGCTTTTCATCGTACCCTCCACCATCGATCTTTCCGGTGCCGAAATCGAAATGGTAAGCCTGATGCGCCGCGAATTTCGCCTCAAAAAGGCCCTCGAAGGCAAGACCGCCGTATTCGATTATATATTGATCGATTGCCCGCCGTCGCTGGGGCTGCTCACCATCAACGTGCTGGTCGCCGCCGACGCCGTATTGATCCCGCTGCAATGCGAGTTTTACGCGCTGGAGGGCTTAAGCCACCTGATGCGCACGATAGATCTGGTGCGCACCAATCTCAATGCCGAGCTTGCCGTTCAGGGCATCGTGCTGACCATGTATGACCGCCGCAACAAATTCACCGAGCAGATCGAGTGCGACGTGCGTTCCTATTTCGGCGAGCAGGTCTACGGCGTGGTGATCCCGCGCAACGTGCGCATGTCGGAAGCGCCGTCGCACGGCAAGCCGTCGCTGATCTACGACATGCGTTGCGCCGGTTCCCAGGCCTATATCCAGCTGGCAAGCGAGCTACTCAAGCGTGAGCGCCAGCTTAAAAAAGAAATGACCGCCGCTTAATTCAAAAAAAGAGGACTTATGCAACATAACGGCTTCATACCAGCGACCGAATATTTTGCTACCCATGCGCAGCCCGCGCTAGGCAATGCCGATACCGCAAAACAGCCTCAATCGATGCCGGAGTTTCGTTTTGGCAAGCAACCTGCCGGACTGGAAAATACTGACATTTTAGGAGGCGGGAAACGCCGTAAAATCGGCATTATCGGCGCCGGCGACGTCTATCGAAAATTCGCAGGCTGGGCACTCGATCATCGCGGCACGGAGAGATTTATCTATGACAAAAACAATCCGGTCACGCCCGGCGACCTTGAACATCGCGTCGACAGCATGGAGCGGATGCCAAAAGATATCGACTACCTGCTGGTATTGACTCCGCCGTGCTATCATGCGGAATACATACGCTGGGCGCAGCAACATCATATTCCCGTCATGGTGGAAAAGCCCTTCGTGGCGGAGACAAGCGAACTTACTGCCCCAGCCGGACTCGATGACCAGCTAAGAAAAGCCAAAGCGCCCGTTTATGCGATGGATTGGGAAGTGCAGCAAGCCACGCCACTGATGACGGCGCTGGGCATGAACGTACCGTTTCAGGATGCCGTGCAGTTTAGCAACCGTGAAGCGTTCCGGCAATTCGATCTGAATAACGTCACGCGCATCGAGGCAACGTTCCTGGAAGGCGGCGATAACCCGCTGGGCGATATTGCCAAGGCCAAAAAAGACAGGCCGTGGGCGTTCCACATCAAAAAAGGCGGCGGCGCACTTTTCGATATGGGCGTACACCCGCTGAACACCTTAGCGGCGATGGGTTTCCTGCCGGGTGAAATAACCGGCGCGACATTGGGCGAGCCTATCGATGGCAAACCGGGGCATTACCGCAAAATAGGCAATGGCGAGAGCGCCGCTGAATTTTATGCCCATGCCGAAATGCAATCGCAGCGCCTTGGGCGGAGCATTCCTACCCTTATAGAAACCGGCAAGAGCGGCGTGGCCAACGACATGCGCATTAAGCTGATCGATGGCAATGGCCATACCATTGATTGGCAATACGGGCCGGAAAAAAGCGTGGTGACGTTGTATGATGCGAAAGGCGATATACTGGCTACCGCGCGCTCCAATGTCGATCCTTATGCTTTGATGTTCGAGCAGGCTACGCGTTTCTTTGAAGCGGAAAAAGGCAACCACG
>JABDCD010000019.1 GCA_013288305.1 Alphaproteobacteria bacterium
CGCGCGGGCCGACCAGGCGCAGGCTGTTCTGCACCAGCCGGGTGGCGTTGACCTCGGAGACTTCAAGTTCGAGCTTGCCGGCCTCGGCCTTGGAATAATCGAGAATATCGTTGATCAGGCTCAAGAGGTGCACGCCCGAAGAATGGATGTCGCTGATGTAATCATGGTATTTTTTATCCTCGATCTTGGCGATTACCTCGTTTTTGATCACCTCGGAAAAGCCGATGATGGCGTTGAGCGGCGTGCGCAGCTCGTGGCTGACATTGGCCAGGAATTGCGACTTGTCGCGGTTTTCCGCCTGCGCGGCGGCAACGGCTTCCATCAGCTCAAGATTGGCTTCGTGTTGCTTGGTGATGACGCTTTCGGCTTTTCCCGATACCACGGCCATGCTTACACCCAGGAATAACAGGAAAAACAGGGAAACGGCGGCTATTCCGCCCATGCCGTAGATCTGGTAACGCAGCAGCGCCTGCGGCAGGTCGGCCATGTCGCTGACCAGTTCCAGCGCGCCTTCCGTAGCGCCGGCCGGGCGGATCGGCGCCACCGTCTGCACCAGCGCCGCCTTGCCGCTTTGCAGCCACACCTCCGGCAACAGCTTGCTGGCGGCGCTCTCCCCGTTCATGTGCGCGGTCGCAAACGCCGGGTCGGGGGAGGCGCTTTTACTGATCATCTTATCGGCGGCATTGCCGCCCACCGACAGCAAAAGCGTGCCACCGACCGTGTAAATATTGACGCGCAACAGCGGCAGCGGTTGAAAATAATGCAGCGTATCCTGCGCGAATTGCTGCACTTCCGGATTATTCTGCATGGCTTGCGGATCGCCTGCCAGGAGCGGCACCATCGCCTCGCGGTGGCGGTTCCACACCGTGTCGATATAGCCCTGGGCGAATCCGGCATTGCTCCGTTCGGCCAGCGGCGCGACGGAGCCGTCGATCATGCCGGGCAAAACCAGCCACGCGATCCCCCCCCAGCGCCATGATGACCAGCGCTGCAATGATGATAACGACCCGCAAATAACCGAACATAAGCGTGTTGTGGATAGAATAATGGAAAATATACTCTACCATAGCCGATGCTGATTAATAAAGGGTTAGGATAAGCACTGGAGATTTCATTAGAAATCCGTTTATCCGGCATTTCCGATATGCTATTGACAGGTATGAGGGTAATGGCTATAAAAGCCCTCCTTTATCAGGGATTTGTTATGAAACGTACTTTCCAGCCCAGCAATTTAGTGCGCAAGCGCCGCCACGGCTTCCGCGCGCGCATGGCCTCCGTCGGCGGACGGCGCGTATTGAACGCCCGCCGGGCGAAGGGCCGCAAGCGCCTCAGCGCTTAGTTTGAGCATACACACCATCAAAAAACGCCGCGACTTCCTGTCGGCGGCGGCCAAAGGCAAAAAATTCGTCGCCGCTACGTTTATATTGCAGATGCAGCGGCGCGACGAAGCGCATCCGGCCGGTCCGGAAGCGCGTTTCGGATTTACGGTGACCAAGAAAATGGGCAACGCCGTCATCCGCAACCGCATTAAGCGCCGCCTGCGCGCCGCTCTGCGGCAGGTGGCGGCAAAACATGCGCAGGCCGGGCACGACTATGTTCTCATTTCGCGCCATAAGGCACTGGATTGTGTATTTCCCGACCTGTTGCGCGATATGGAATTTGCATTTTCACGAATTGCCTCTATGAAAGACGAATCGTCCAAACCGAGATTCGCCAGGAAATAATATGGCCAGCCGTCTCGCCTGTGTTATCATCCGTCTCTACCAATGGTGCCTGTCGCCATGGTTGGGAACCTGTTGCCGTTTCGAGCCGAGTTGTTCGCATTATGCGCTGGAAGCGTTGGCGCAACACGGCACGATAAAAGGCGGCTTGTTGACCATGCGGCGTTTGCTGCGTTGCCATCCGCTGGGCAGGCATGGCTATGATCCGGTGCCGCCCGTATGAAACAGGAATATCCCGATTACAAGCGCGTCTTTATCGCATTGCTTTTAGCGTCGCTGGTGCTGTTTGCCTGGCAGGCCAAAGTCGAATGGCCGCGCCGCCAGCAATTGGCGCAGATGGAAATGCAGGAGGCGAAAAAACGCCGCGATGTGGAAGCGAAGCAGCCGCAGCCGCTTTCCGTCCGCGAGGCCGCTGCCGCGGAAAACCCAGCGCTGACCTGGGAACAGCGCATCGCGGAATCGCCGCGCATTGCCATTACTTCTGACACGCTGCAAGGTTCAATCGCGCTCAAAGGCGCCCGCTTCGACGATCTGACGCTTAAGGCATACAAGGAAACGCTGGAGCCGGACAGCCCTGACGTAACGCTGTTTTCGCCGGGCGGCGGCAACGATGCCTATTTCGCGCAAATCGGCTGGGTATCGCCCGATGGCAAAACCAAAGTGCCCGACCAGCACACGCTGTGGCAGGCCGACAAGAAAACGCTTTCGCCCGGCGGCGAGGTCGACCTGCGCTGGAATAATGGCGAAGGCGCCACCTTCCTCCTGGCGATAACGCTCGACCAGAATTACATGTTCGGCATCGAGCAGCGTGTGGAAAATCATTCCGGCCACGAAATTTCCCTCCTGCCATATGCCTACATCAATCGCGCTTACGAAGAGCCCAAACAGCAAAATCTCATTTTGCACCAGGGGGCGCTTGGCGTCATGGACGGGACGCTGAACGAAGTGACCTACAAGGAATTACGCGAAAAGGGCAATAAAACCTACGACCATGTGTCCGGCTGGCTCGGCATCACCGATAAATACTGGCTGGCGGCGCTGATTCCTTCCGGCGCTTATAAAGCGACTTTCAGCTATTACAGCGCGGCGGGCAAAGATCGTTACCAGGCGGATTATCTGGGAGAGGCCATGACCGTAGCGCCCGCCGCCGCGGCATCTACCCCAGCGCGTTTATTCGCCGGAGCCAAGGCGCTGAAGCTGCTCGACGCCTACGCCGCCGGCAATCCGCCGATTCCGCTGTTCGACCGCTCCATCGATTTCGGGATGCTCTATTTCCTGACTAAGCCGATGTTGCAGACGCTGACTTTTTTCTTCGCCCTGACCGGCAATTTCGGCATCGCCATCATGTTGCTGACCATTGTCGTGCGCATCCTGCTTTATCCGCTGGCCAGCAAATCCTTCCACGCCACGGCCAAGATGCGCGACCTGCAACCGGAAATGTTGAAGCTGCGCGAACGCTATTTCGACGACCAGATCACGCTGCAAAAAGAAATGATGGCCTTGTACAAGCGCCAGAAAGTGAACCCGGCGGCGGGATGCCTGCCGGTCATCATTCAGATGCCGGTGTTTTTCGCGCTGTATAAAGTGCTCTATGTCAGCATCGAAATGCGCCAGGCGCCGTTCTTCGGCTGGATAAAAGATTTATCGGCGGGCGACCCGTCCAATATTTTCACCCTGTTTGGCCTCATTCCCTGGGAGCCATTCAGCTGGATGCATCTGGGCGTGCTGCCGATCCTGATGTGCGCCACCATGGTCATCCAGATGAAGCAACAACCCAAGCCTGCCGATCCGACGCAGGCCAAAATGATGATGTACATGCCCTATTTCATGCTGCTCATTTTCGCCAAGATGCCCGCTGGATTGATACTGTACTGGACGTGGAGCAACATCATCTCGATTATCCAGCAGCGCGTCATCACCAAGCACCATGAGTTTAGTCAGGCGAGGAAGGAAAAGAAAAAAGGCGTCATGAGTCATGGGTCATGAGTCTTTAGTCATTATGGCTTTTACCCATGACCCATGACCAAAAACCCATGACCTTTTTCCACCAACCCTGCCGCTTCATCGCCGGCGCGGCCAGTACCGCTTCGCTGCCACCGGTCAGTGTGCCGGAAATCGCCTTTATCGGGCGGTCGAATGTCGGCAAGTCGAGCCTGGTCAACGCGCTGGTCGGGCAGAAGGCGCTGGCTAAAACCTCGCAGAATCCCGGCCTCACCAAACAGCTGAATTTTTTCCTGCTTGGCGAGTCACTGATGCTGGTCGATATGCCGGGTTATGGCTTCGCCAAAGTATCGAAAGAGCGCAAAGGCGAATGGGATTTGCTGATCCGCAGTTATCTTGGCGGACGGCCGAGCTTAAAGCGTGCTTGCCTGCTCATCGATGCGCGGCGCGGCGTGATGAAACCGGACGAAGAATTCATGGACGTGCTGGACGAAGCGGCGGTCATTTTCCAGATTGTACTCACCAAAATCGACGCGGTGACGCAAGCCGAGTCAACCCTCCTCTTGCAAAGCCTTGGAAAAACGATAAAATCGCACGTAGCGGCGCATCCGTTGGTGGTGGCTACGAGCGCAGCGAAAAAAATGGGCATTGAAGAATTACAAGAAGAATTAGTGGCATTTGCACATGAAAACCCGTGAAATAAAAACCCCCGACAGCTGGTTGAAGACGGCGGCGACGCTGTCCGAGGCGCTGCCCTACATGCGGCAGTTCGCCGACGAAACCTTCGTCGTTAAATATGGCGGCCACGCCATGGGCGACCCTGGGCTCGCGCGCCAGTTCGCTGCCGACATCGTGCTGCTGAAACAAGTCGGCATCAATCCCATCGTCGTCCACGGCGGCGGCCCGCAGATCGGCAAAATGCTGGAGCGGCTTAAAATCCCTACCTCGTTCGTCGACGGGCTACGCGTCACCGATTCGACCACGGTCGAGATCGTAGAGATGGTCTTGTCAGGCTCGATCAACAAGCAGATCGTCTCGGAAATCAATGCCGCGGGCGGTATCGCCATCGGCATTTCCGGCAAGGACGGGCAGCTGATCGAAGCACGCAAACTCAGGCGCACCGTGCGCGATCCTGATTCCAACATCGAAAAAATCCTCGATCTCGGCTTCGTCGGCGAGCCGGTGCGCATCAACCCGACCATCCTGCAGGAATTCGCCGAATCGAACATCATCCCGGTCATCGCGCCCATCGGCATCGGCGCCGGGGGGGAAACCTTCAACATCAACGCCGACACCGCCGCCGGTGCGCTGGCCGCCGCGCTGGCCGCCGCCAAGCTCATGATCCTGACCGACGTGGCCGGTGTGCTGGGCAAGGATGGCGAATTGATCAGCGAAATGTCCACCCGTGAGGCGAGGAAGCTCATGAAAGACAAGGTGGCAACCGGCGGCATGATCCCCAAGATCGAAACCTGTATGCACGCGCTGGAAAACGACGTCGAGGCGGCGCATATTTTAGATGGCAGATTGCCGCACGTGCTGCTCATCGAAACCTTCACCAAATACGGGGCGGGGACGATGATTTATCGGGAAGAATAGCCGTCATTCCCACGCCAGCGGGGACCCTGTGGTTTCTCCTAGGAGAGGGGAAATTTGTAAGTTTTCTTAAAGCCACTACACTACGCAGCGAAGCCAATAAGGAATAAGTAATATGAGTAAGTATTTTTTACCATTATTATTACTGGCAGCCTGTGCCACCCCTGAAACCATTCTCAATGATAAGCAGGGTCATTATGTCAGCTGTGGTGGTAGTTCTGTGGGTTCTGTTGCCGGGGGCTATATCGGATATAGCATTCAGAAAGATCGAGATGAAAAATGCGTGCATGATTATATAGCACAGGGATATTCGCCAGTATCGAAATAGCCATATACTAAAAATGGATTCCTTGGGTTCCTGGATACTGCAGAATGTTTCTCCATTATCATATCGCCTTCGGCCACTGCACCGCCTTACAACTCTTCGCCAACCCCGTCGCATCATCAATTTCCACCAATAACCCGCACAGCGTCGCCTCGCCCATGGCCGGTTCCATTTTGGCTTTGGGGATTTTGGTGAGGAAGCGTTCCAGCGGTCCGGCAGGCTGGAAGCCGATCACCGAATTATAATCGCCGCACATGCCGCTATCGGTCTGGTAGGCCGTGCCCTTGGGCAGGATGCGCGCGTCCGCCGTCGGCACATGCGTATGGCTGCCGACGACGACGCTGACGCGCCCGTCGAGATATTTCCCCATCGCCGTTTTTTCGCTCGTCGCCTCGGCATGAAAATCGACGATGATGGCTGCCACACCCGCGCCCAGCCGCGTTGATTCCAAAATTTTATCGGCGGTAGCGAACGGGCAATTGGTATGTTCCTTATGGAACACCTGCCCGAGCAGATGCAGCACCAATATTTTTTTGCCGCTGGCCGTGGCAAAAATCCCGTGGCCGGTGCCGGGCGCCTGGGCAGGGAAATTCTGCGGGCGCAGCAGCCGTTTTTCCTGCGCGAGATAGGGAATAATTTCCTTCTGGTCCCATATATGGTCGCCGCCGGTGACGACGTCGGCTCCCGCGGCAAAAAAATCCTTGCAGGTTTGCGGCGTGCTGCCGAAGCCGCCGGCGGCATTATCGCCGTTGACCACCACAAAATCCAGCGCCCACTCGGCGCGCAGTTTCGGCAGGTGTTTCACCACCGCATCGCGCCCGCTGCGCCCGACGACATCGCCTAGGAATAATATCTGCATCAATTTCTCCGAATTATTTAGTCATGGGTCATGGGTCGTTGGTTATGAGTTATAACCCATGGCTCATGACCCATGACCAACGACTATTCCTTTCTCCGTCACCACCGCACCCAGCCTTTCGTCATGCGGCTCGGCGGGAATATGCTCCACCTGCTGCGCGGTAAACGCCACCCCGATAATCTGCACATTCTTTTGCGACTGGCGCAACCGGTGAATCGTCGCGTCATAAAAACCGGCGCCGTATCCCAGCCGGTGGCCGGCCTTATCGAACGCCGCCAGCGGCACGATCACTGCGCCCGGAATCAGTTCCGGTTCGGCGGCGGGAGGTATTTCAATGCCGTATGGCCCTATTTCAAGCGCATGGCCGATGCGCCAGCGGCGGAAGATGAGCGGCTCCCGCGGCGCGACGACCACCGGCAAACATAACTCATGCCCGCGCCCGGACAATCGCGCCATCGCCTCGAAAACATCCAGTTCGCCGCGCACGGCACGGTAGCCTGCCACGACCGCCACAGAATCCAGGATAAGATTCAGCAGATGTTTCGCCACTTCTAGGCTCGCTGCTTTGGCCTCATCCGGCGCAATGCGCTCACGCGCTGCCAGGCACTGGGCGCGGAGGGATTTTTTATCGGGGAAAAGGCGAGTTGAATCCATTGAAACCACAGAACCAGACCCCGTCATTCGACGGGGATGATGAACGGAACCGCCGTGGCCGTTGGTAACTACGCCTCATTCGACCCGTAAATTCAGGTGGGTGCCATATGTGCGAAAGCAATGCCTTCGCCAGGGACAGCTCCCTTACGAGAGGATATCGGTCCAAGGGACAATGTACCTGACGCACCCGGCAGAACCGTTCATTAAAAGCTTAGCCTATTTCGATGCGGTCGGCAATCTTTTCGATTTTGAGGGCGATTTCCTCCAGCGTCACCGCCATGGCCGATTCGATTTCCACCATGCGGTCGGGCTGGGCGGGTTTTTTATCCTCGGCAGCCTGCGCAACGAGGCGCTTGACTTGCCCGGCTAATTCTTTAATTTCTCTTTTATTTTCAACGATTTCATCGCCCATGGTCAGCGCCGCCAGCAGCAGCGACATCGCCTCGCCGGGGTTGTTACTCATGCCAAACCCGAGCGAACGGACGCGTTCATCCACCTCATCGGCCAGAAAACGCAGATGCTCTTCCTGCCCGTCGTCGCAGGCGACATCATATTCCCGGCCATGAATGCGGATATGGACGACGGCCATGCGCAGCCTTCCTAATTTATATTTATTTTATAATAGGTTATTAATAAACCCAGGTTAAGATAGCCCAAAAATGACCGCCTGTCACACGGATTTTAACCCATTGTCACAATAATTTCATGAAACCATCAAACATTTTCATGTATCATTTAGTTAAGAAACTGGAAAGCTATACCCATGCCTTCACCATCGGAACGATTAAGTCAGGAAGCCTACGAACAAGCTAGGCACTCCATCATCAAGGAGGGCTTGTCCAGTCGCCGCAAGCTGCTGATGGCAGGCGGTTTCATCGATAGCGATGAACAGGATTGGGACGCACTGGCACGGGAAATCCTCGACAAAGGCACATTCCAAAACAAGCCACTGGCTGAATATGGTCCTGAATTCCAGCGTATGATGGCGCAGGTCAATGCTGGTGCCGCCGATATCCGGGATACCGTGGCAGAGAACACGGGAGGGTTTGAATTCCTACAGGGAGCCACGGTTGGCCAGGCATTCAGCGGCCTATGGGCATACATTCAGAAAAAAGGTTTCATGGCGGGCATACAAGCCATTTTCGGCGCCTTGTTCGGCGGGGGTGATTCGCAAGAAACAAAAGAACTGAAGCAGGAAATCGCACGCGTAACGGCTGATGACATTGGCCAGGGACTACGCTCGCGCCTAACGGCCCATGCTGCCGAGTTGGACTTAAATGAGGCGCAGATCAACCGCGCCGTGCGCGAGGCGCGTAACAACGTATTGACGCGCGTTGGCCTGCCGGCGGAGTTGCCCGGCCCCAATGAACCGCCAGCGCAACCGGCAGAGCTGACGGGAGATGACCATAAAATGATCCGTGGGCAGATTCGCCAGAAGATGCTAGCCAGCCTGGGATTGCAGGAGAAGGGCGGCCACGTGACGCCAGATGCTCAAAACTCCACTGGCACGGCACAGCTTTCCGATCTGGCAAAGATTGCCGGAATAACCGCCTTTACCGAAAAGCAAGCCTCCGTACTGGTCGATACCATGACTGATACCATGCATCATGCTGCCACCACCGCCATGCGCGATCCCGTGAAAATCCGGAATCATATTCAGGGAGGCCTGAAAGAAAAAGCGCAGGAAATGGGATTTGGCGCAGTTTCTGCCGAGGAACAGGAAAAGATTTTCCGCGTCATGGCCAATGACGCCACCGTCAGCTATCTCAAGGCGCGCCCGATAGACAAGGAAGCGGGCGAAAAATTCGCAAAGGACACTGCCTCAGACAAACGTGCGATGGTTGAATCATTTATCGCCAAAACGGCGAGTGATTCATTAGCCGCCGATTTTTCCAGTGGTTCCGCGCAGGCAAACTTGCTGACACTGGCACGCGGAAGTATGGATGCCAATACTCGCGCAGCGTTGGGGGGCGCCATCGCCAAAGGCGCTGCGCCGATCATTCTCAATAACAATAATGCCAAGCTGACTGATGAGCAGCTTTATGCCAAAGCCAAAGCGCAAATAGAGGCTTCACTCGGCTCACCGCAGCAGCTTGAGGCCATCAATAGCCAGGGTGGATTCCAACTGACCAAGGATATGATCCCGCTAATCTCTGCCCGAGCGGCCGGTGAATTGGTGAAACGTCAGCGGCCAGAATTCAAACCGCCTGAGAGTCAGGCCGGAGGACTGGACCCGCAAGGAATTGAGAACCGTAAAAAAGAAATGTTTACCGCGATCTCGAATACTGTCCAAAATACTATCGCCAGCGTGGCCGAGGGGGAAGCAGATAAGACTCGGCTGGCGCCTGCCAACGCTATCACTAATGCTATTGCCAATACGGATAGTTGGGCTCCTAACTGGCTGAAATCAGGAATTGAAATTTTACCCCCTGTATCTATTGGGCTGTCTATTGGACGAAACGCAGGTATCGCTATTACAGGCAATGATCCGGTCGAATCTATGATTGCTTCAAGGATGCCCACTCCCGGGGAAAAGAAGGCAATGGGTGATAAGGTGGCCACTGCCGTGGACAAGCTCATTTTTCAAGGCGGCAAACATGAGGGCAAGTTCTTCAGCCAGCTGCAATCACAAGAAGAACAATATACGGCTTTATATAACGCGATCTACAATGAAATTGGTGATAACACCCTCGGCGGCACACTTGACGCAAGCCGACGCCAACAGATTGCAGACGAGGCGGCAAAAGGCATTCTGGAAAAAGCCCGGTCCAGTCCGATTGTGCCTGCAGCGCCTCCAGCCCAGCTTGTTGCAGGAGAGCAGGGCAAGCCTTATACTCCAGCTATCGAGCCTCAGCCCGCCGTATCTCCCTCTTTATAAAATTGAGAGAATAGCGGTGTTTCGCTAGGCTTTCAGCGCCTTCCCCAAAAACTCCCCGGCAATCTTAATTCCCTCCATGTCGATGCTATGGCCCAGGAATGGCCGCGGGTGGGATTCGCCGGGGACGCCGTGCGATTTCAGCGCCTCGGCGGCGTGTTTCAATGAAGGAAACGGCACGACATCGTCGGCCTCGCCGTGAATCAGGCACACCGGCGGGCGGGCGGCGATTTCCGTGGGCAACGTCTCGGCGCCGATCAGCGCCCCGGAAAATCCGACCAGCGCGGCGATGGGCGGCGTGCGGCGCATCGCCACCTGCAGGCCGACCATCGTCCCTTGCGAAAACCCGACCAGCGCCAGCTTGCCGTTATCCAGCGACAACGCTTTTAATTGCTCATCCATAAAATGATTCAAAACATCCGCCGCGCCGCGCACGCCCGCCAGCATGTGCTGCGGCTGGCGGTCCACCAGCGAGAACCACTGGTAGCCGTAAGGATTGACCTCGCACACCTGCGGCGCATTGGGGGCGATGAACTGCGCATCGGGCAGCACGGGTGCGAACATATCGGCCAGGTCGATCAGGTTCGGCCCGTCGGCGCCCCAGCCATGCAGCAGGATAACCAGCTGCTTAGGTGCGCCGCCGGCGCGCGGCTTGCGGAGGGGGCCTTGTAAGGAATCACGGGTCATGGGTTGCGGGTCATGGGTCTTTAAAGATTGCGAGACATTGGGTAAATGCAATATACCAGCAATAGTCAATTGACAACTAAACTCATGACCCCTGACCCAAAACCCATGACCACCAAATCCCTCTACCTCATCGACGGCTCGGGTTTCATCTTCCGCGCCTACCATGCGTTGCCGCCGCTGACCAACCCCAGGGGCGTGCCGGTCGGGGCGGTGTATGGCTTCGTCAATATGGTGCTGAAGCTGATGGAGGGCAATACCTGCGATTACGTCGCGGTGGTGTTCGATGCGGCGCGCAAAACCTTCCGCAACCGCATCTACCTGGAATATAAAGCCCACCGCCCGCCGCCGCCGGACGATCTGATTCCGCAGTTCGCCCTCATCCGCGAGGCGACCGATGCGCTCAATCTGCCACGCATCGAACTGGAGGATTTCGAGGCTGACGACATCATCGCGACGTATGCCAAACAGGCGCAGGCGCAGGGCATCGAGGTCACCATCGTTTCTTCCGACAAGGATTTGATGCAACTCATCGGCAACGGTATCTACATGTACGATGCCATGAAGCAGAAACAAATCGGCGAAGCGGAAGTGAAAGAAAAATTCGGCGTCGTACCGGGCAAGCTGCTCGAAGTATTGAGCCTGATCGGCGATAAATCAGATAACGTTCCCGGCGTTCCCGGCATCGGCTCGAAAACCGCCGCTGAACTCATTAGCGACTATGGCGATCTGGAAACGCTGCTTTCGCGGGCAGCCGAAATCAAGCAGCCCAAGCGCCGCGAAAGCCTGATCCAATATGCCGATCAGGCACGGCTTTCCAGAAAGCTGGTGACGCTTAAATGCGATGTTCCGCTGCCGCCGCTTTCGGAACTGGCGCTGAAAGAACCCGCGCCGGAAAAGCTGGTGGCGTTCCTGCAGGAGCATGGCTTCAAGACGCTGGTGGCGAGGTTGCAAAACAAGTTTGGGATTGGGGAATCGGGATTAGGGATTAGGGAAGATCAGGCCATTGCTTATTCTCCTCCCAATCCCCAATCCCCAATCCCCAATCCCTCTGCTTCCTACACCATCATCCGCGACGAACCCATCCTCGCCGAATGGATTACAAAAGCGCAGCATAAAGGCATGGTCGCCTTCGATACCGAAACCACGGGACTCAATGCCATGCAGGCGGATCTGGTCGGATTCTCGCTGTGCGTGGAGGAAGGTGAGGCGTGTTATGTGCCGCTGGGGCATGTCACGGGCAATGCCGCTCCGGCGCAGGGCAGTTTATTTGATGGCGGGACGGCGCAAAAAACGCTCGCACCCGGCCAGCTTTCACTGGCCCGCGCCACTGCTCTCATCAAGCCGCTGCTCGAAGACGACAGCGTGCTTAAAGTAGGGCATAATATCAAATATGACATGCTGATCATGCGGCGTTACGGCATCGGCATCGCGCCTGTCGAGGACAGCATGTTGCTGTCGTATGTATTACATGCCGGCGAGCATGGGCAAGGCATGGATGAATTAGCCGAGCGCTATCTGCATTATAAAACCATCAGTTACGACGAAGTTACCGGCACCGGGAAAAACCGCCTGCGCTTCGACGAAGTCGATATTGAAAAAGCTGGGCAGTACGCCGCCGAGGATGCCGATATTACGCTGCAGCTTTACCATTATTTCAAGCCGCAGGTTGCGGCGGAAAAACTGCTGACGTTGTATGAAACCATCGAGCGGCCGTTGATTCATGTGCTTGCCGATATGGAGAGCACCGGCATCAAGGTCGATCTGGCGCAGCTTTCGGCGCTGTCGAAGGACTTCGCGGCGCGCATGGCCGAATATGAAAAGGAAATTTACGCGCTGGCCGGACACGCTTTCAACATCGGTTCGCCCAAGCAACTGGGCGAAGTGCTGTTCGACAAATTGCAACTGGGCGGCGGCCAGAAATCCGCCAAAACCGGAGCATATGGCACTGACAGCGGCGTACTCGAAGAACTGGCCTCGCAACACCCGCTTCCTGCCAAAGTGCTCGAATGGCGGCAATTATCCAAGCTTAAAAGCACCTATAGCGATGCACTCGCCCAGCAAATTGACCCGAAAACGGGGCGCGTGCATACGAACTTCGCCATGGCGATTGCCTCGACCGGGCGGCTCAGTTCCAACGATCCCAATCTGCAGAATATCCCGATCCGCACCAATGAAGGCAAAAAAATCCGCAACGCCTTCATCGCCGAGGAGGGCTATAAATTATTGTCGGCCGATTATTCGCAGATCGAGCTGCGCCTGCTTGCGCACATGGCCGATATTCCCACACTCAAAAGTGCGTTCCAGCATGGTGACGACATTCATGCCATCACCGCGAGCCAAATGTTCGGCGTCGCGCTTACGCAGGTCGATACCGATCTCAGGCGCAAGGCCAAGACCATCAATTTCGGCATCATCTACGGCATGAGCGCGCACGGGCTGGCGACACGGCTTGGCATCGAGCGCAGCGAGGCCGGGGCGTATATCGAGCGCTATTTCGCGCAATATCCCGGCATCCGCGATTACATGGAAGCAAGCAAAGAGTTTGCCCGCCAGCATGGCTACGTGACAACGCTGTTCGGGCGGCGCTGCCACGTGCCGGGCATCAGCGACAAAAACGGCGCCCGCCGCCAATTCTCCGAACGCGCCGCCATCAATGCGCCGCTGCAGGGCACGGCGGCGGATATTATTAAACGGGCGATGATAGCTATCAGCAAGGGTGTAGGGAATAGGGTGCAGGGTATAGTGGAAAATACATCCTCCTCTACATCCTATCTCCTACACCCTATCCCCTCCCTTCGCATGCTCCTGCAAGTCCACGACGAGCTGGTATTCGAAGTCAAGGAATCGGCCATTCACGACGCCGAAATCATGATCAAGAAACATATGGAAAACGCCGCACAGATCAGCGTGCCGCTCACCGTCGAAACCGGCATCGGCAAGCATTGGGGCGAGGCGCATTGATTATCACCTTCCGGCTCTCTTATCTTTCGCGGCGTCATATACCATGACCGATGTGGAAATCGCATCAGGATCCAGCCCTAAAAAAGAGAAAAAAGAAAAAGCAACTTTATGTGCCGTCTGGGGGTATTGCGCGCCTATCCAATCAGTCAATATTTTTTGTTCTGTTTCATTTGGTTGTTTATATGGATCAAGATAAATATAAAAACAAGGTCTGTTATTACCCACGGTACCACAGTCTATCCGTTTGACTGCCGGCCAAATCGTTGCAATCTGACCACAGATGCGTGGAATGTCATGTTTCCGTATTTGGCAATCTGTCAAAAGGCCATATACATCCGCTGGAGGCAAACGCATGTCGCCCAAGTCGTTTCCTATGTTTCCTAGTGCCTCCTCAAGCCGCTTTTTTTCAGGCAAGTTTTCTTCGCGGGCCATAATATTTCCTTAACGATCAGCAAACATTTCTAACTAAAGAAGTTATTGTACGTTCCTAGGTAATGTCAACATATCCGGGAGAGCATGGCCTGAATCTATTGCTGAATTCAGCCGGTTTTTCCTCATTGTATTCCCCATCTTTCCGGCCTATAATCGGACTTCCAGGAAAATGAAGGCCATGTGAAGGAAACTTGCCGTTGCCGCAGGCTGCTTTAAAGCACACGTTCCGCGATAAGCTTAAGAATGTCATCATCTCCGGTGTGGAAACCTTCCCCATCGTCGAGGGCGGCAAAGGTATCGGCGTAACCAACGGGCGCACCGCCGGGTCGTTCGCCGCCGCCGGCGCGGTCGGCACCTTTTCCGGCGTCAACGCCGATACTTACGATGCCAGCGGCACCCTGATTCCCTACGCCTACAAAGGCACTACGCGGCGCGACCGCCACGAAGAACTGATTTTCCAAAGCGTGCGCGGCGCCGTGCAGCAGGCGAAAATCGCCACCGACATCGCCCAGGGCCACGGCCGCATCCACATGAACGTGCTGTGGGAAATGGGCGGCGCCGAGCGGATATTAAAAGAAGTGCTCGAAAGCGCCCGCGGCCTGATCCACGGCATCACCTGCGGCGCGGGAATGCCCTACCGCCTGGGCGAAATCGCCGAGCATTACGGCGTCTATTACCATCCGATCATTTCCTCGGCGCGTGCCTTCAACGCCCTGTGGAAACGCGCCTATCACAAGACGGCGAAATGGCTGGGCAGCGTCGTTTACGAAGACCCGTGGTTGGCCGGCGGGCATAATGGCCTGTCCAATGCCGAAGACCCGGAAAAACCGCAGGATCCCTACCCGCGCGTCGCCGAATTGCGCAAGACGATGAACGGCTTTGGCCTGCAGGAGATGCCCATCATCATGGCCGGGGGCGCCTGGCATTTGAAGGAATGGGAGCACTGGCTGGATAATCCCGAGATCGGCCCCATCGCCTTCCAGTTCGGCACGCGGCCCATCCTCACCGTGGAAAGCCCGGTGCATGACGACTGGAAGAAGAAGCTGATGGTGCTGAAAGAAGGCGACGTCTTCCTCAATAATTTCAGCCCGACTGGTTTTTATTCCTCAGCGGTCAATAACGATTTCATTAAGGAATTACGCGGCCGCGGCGAGCGGCAGATCGAATACCGCATGGAGCAGGAAGGATTATTCTCCGAGCCGTTGCCGGTGGGCGCGCGCGGGCGGCCGGTATTCGTCCAGGCCGACGACAAAGTACGCGCCGACGCATGGAAAGCGCAGGGTTTTACCGAGGCGATGAAAACGCCGGACTCGACGCTGATTTTCGTCGCGCCGTCCAAGGCCAACCAGATTTTAGTCGACCAGATCGAATGCATGGGCTGCCTCAGCCACTGCCGTTTTTCCAACTGGAAAGACCATGACGATTACACCACCGGCAAAAAAGCCGACCCGCGCAGCTTCTGCATCCAGAAAACGCTGCAGGACATCGTCCACGGCCAGCCGGTTGACCACCAACTCATGTTCTCCGGCCACAACGCCTACCGTTTCGCTGGCGATCCATTTTATGCCAATGGATTCATCCCGACGGTAAAGCAATTGGTTGAGCGGATATTGACGGGGTATTAGCTCATCCCCGCAAACGCGGGGATCCAGGGCTACCCGGCAATTGGCATGAGATCCCGGACAACGCTTCCCCCGCAACAAGTGCGGGGTCAGCGTTTCCGGGATGACGGCTAGGCCGTCAGTTACCCTTTTTCTCTTCTTTCTTCTCCGCCTTCTCCGCCGGTTCGGCTTTGTCTGCTTTGGCGGGTGCGGCTAATGAGGTCGGGAAGGGTTTTTCCTTGCCGTCGGGGCTGTAATATTTGATGTCGGCTTTTTTGAGCAGGCCTTCGACATAATTCTGTACCGCCTTGTTGGCCACTTCGCTCTTCAGGCTTTCCTTCATGTCGTCAAAGCTCGCCACCTGCAGCGGACGGCGATCTTCGAGTTGGATGATGTGCCAGCCGAAATCGGATTTCACCGGGTCGGAAATCTCGCCCTTTTTCAGCTTAAACGCGGCTTCGGCGAAGGCCGGAACCATTTTGTCCTTGGTAAACCAGCCCAGTTCGCCGCCATTGGCGCCTGAGCCTTTGTCGGTCGATTTTTCCTTGGCCAGCTTCTCGAAATCCGCACCCTTGCTTTTCTTAAGCTGCTCCGAGATTTTTTTGGCTTCGTCTTCGCTCGCCACCAATATATGGCGCGCCTTGACTTCTTCCTGGCCCTTGGCCGCCGCCGTTTTCTCGGCATAGGCGGCCTTGAGTTGCTCGTCGGTCACCAGATCCTTGGCCTTCTGCTCCATGAAACTCTGCATGACCACCTGTTTTTCGACGGCGGCGATGCGCTTTTTTACTTCCGGGTCCTTATCGACGCCGGCCTTGACCGCCTCATTATAAATCAGCCGCTCGGAAATCACCCCGCGCAGCACGTTCTGGCGGATATTCTCATCGAAACTGTTGAAATCAGGCGCCGAACCGCCCGGGAACAGGCCTTTCCAGATATCGACGACTTCCGAATTTTTGATTTCGTCACTGCCCATTTTAATGACAGTGAAATCTTTGCCGGCGTCTGCGGGCTTTTCAGCGGCGGGCTTGGCGGCCGGTGCGGCGTCGGGCTTGGCGTCCTGCGCCAGGGCCGGAAAAGCGGTGAGGGCAGTGGCGGCAAGCAGCAAAGCGCGAATCGTCGATGTCATGGGAATATCCTTGAGGGTCAGTGGTTAATGCCGGAAAGCAGTTTTTGCCTTATGGCATATTATTTTGCGGTTGGCAAGCGTTGCCGTTGACTTGGTTGACAGAAATCCCTATCTCTCTGCCACTATGCTAGGATCACTCGCTAAAAAACTGTTCGGCTCGGCCAACGACCGCTTCATCAAAACGCTGCAAGCCCAGGTTGAGCGCATCAATGCGCTGGAAGAATCGCTCACGCACCTCACCGACGACGAATTGCGCGGGCGCACCGGCTGGCTGCGCGAACGACTCTCCGGCGGCGAAAAGCTCGACAGCTTATTGGTCGATGCGTTTGCCACCGTGCGCGAGGCCGGGCGGCGCACGCTCAACATGCGCCATTTCGACGTGCAATTGATCGGCGGCATGGTGCTGCACAAGGGCATGATCGCCGAGATGAAAACCGGCGAAGGCAAGACGCTGGTCTGCACGCTGGCCGCTTATCTCAATGCCCTGCCCGGCAAGGGCGTACACGTCGTCACCGTCAACGATTACCTGGCCAAGCGCGACTCGGAATGGATGGGCAAGCTCCATACATTCCTCGGCCTCTCCGTAGGCGTCATCGTGCACGGCATGGACGACGACGAGCGCAAGGCGGCTTATGCCTGCGACATCACCTACGCCACCAACAACGAGCTGGGTTTCGATTACCTGCGTGACAACATGAAATTCGTGCGCGAGGCGATGGTGCACCGCCCGTTTCATTATGCCATCGTCGATGAGGTAGACTCGATTCTAATCGACGAGGCGCGCACGCCGCTGATTATTTCCGGCCCGACCGAGGATAATTCGGAGCTGTATACCCAGGCCGACCGGCTGATCCCCAAGCTGGACAAAGACGATTTTGAAAAAGAGGAAAAGCACCGCTCGGTGACGCTGACCGAAAAAGGCGTGCGTCACATCGAAGAATTACTCAAGGCGGCGGGGATGCTCGTCGCCGGTTCGCTCTACGACATCGATAACGTGTCGCTGGTGCATCACGTCAACCAGGCGTTGCGCGCCCACATGATCTTCACCAAGGATGTCGATTACATCGTCAAGGACAACAAGGTTGTCATCATCGACGAATTCACCGGCCGCATGATGGAAGGGCGGCGCTATTCCGACGGGCTGCATCAGGCGCTGGAAGCCAAGGAGCAGGTCAAAATCCAGAACGAAAACCAGACGCTGGCGCAAGTCACCTTCCAGAATTATTTCCGCATGTATCCCAAGCTCGCCGGCATGACCGGCACGGCGATGACCGAGGCCGGGGAATTCCGCGACATCTACAAACTCGAAGTGGTCGATATCCCGACCAATATGGAAGTGATCCGCATCGACCATCACGACGAAATCTACCGCACCGCCAAGGAAAAATACCGCGCCGTCATCAAGGAAATCAAAACGGCGTATGAGAAAAAACAGCCGGTGCTGGTGGGAACGGTCAGCATCGAAAAATCGGAATATCTCTCCAAGCTGCTCAAAAAAGAAGGCATCAAGCATCAGGTACTTAATGCGCGCTACCACGAGCAGGAAGCCTACATCATCGCGCAAGCGGGCAGGCCGGGTTCGGTCACCATCGCCACCAACATGGCCGGCCGCGGCACCGACATCATGCTGGGCGGCAACCCGGAGATGCGGATTCAACAGGAAGAAGGAGCAGATGAAGCAGTAATCCGTGCCGAAGTTGCCGCTGCGAAAGAGGAAGTCATCGCCGCGGGCGGATGCTTCGTCATCGGCACCGAGCGGCATGAATCGCGGCGCATCGACAATCAGCTGCGCGGCCGCTCAGGCCGCCAGGGCGATCCGGGCGCCTCGAAATTTTTCCTGTCGCTGGAAGACGATCTGATGCGCATCTTCGGCTCGGAGCGCATCGACGGCCTCCTGCAAAAACTCGGCATGAAAGAGGATGAGGCGATTTTCCATCCATGGATGACGCGCGCCATCGAGCGCGCGCAGCAGAAGGTCGAGGCGCGCAACTACGAAATCCGCAAGAATTTGCTCAAATACGACGACGTGATGAACGACCAGCGCAAAGTGATTTACGAGCAGCGCATCGAGCTGATGGAAGCGCAGGACGTGTCGGACACCATCGCCGCCATGCGCGAGGAAATCAACCACGACCTGGTACAGATATACGTGCCGCCGAAATCCTATCCCGACGCCTGGCAGACCCAGGATCTGGAAAAGGAATGTTTCCGCATTTACGGGCTGCATCTGCCCATTGTCGACTGGGCGAAGGAAGAAGGCATCGCCGACGAGGAACTTTCCAAGCGCGTCGATAAGGCGACGGCAGATCATTTCGCCGCCAAGGTCACGCAATACGGCGAGCCGATGATGCGCATGGCCGAGAAACGCATCCTGCTGCAGACGCTCGACCAATTATGGAAAGACCATCTGCTGTCGCTCGACCATCTGCGCCAGGGCATCCACCTGCGCGGCTACGGCCAGCGCGACCCGCTCAACGAATATAAGCACGAGGCGTTCACCTTGTTCGAGCAGATGCTGTCGCAGTTGCGCGAACTGGTGGTGACGCGCCTGTCGCACCTGGAAATCCATGTCGAAATGCCGCCGGCGATGCCCATCATGCCGCAGCGGAAGATGTTCGAGAATCGCGGCGATCAGCCCCCCTTCCTGCCAGACGGCAGCCAACCCGCCGTCTCGCAGAAAGTCGGCCGTAACGAGCCGTGTCCCTGTGGCTCCGGGAAAAAGTATAAGCATTGCCATGGGGCGTTGGCCTGACTTTAATCGCTCCTCTCAAGGGAATCGAAGGAATAGTTTGACTTTCCGGCATGGGGAGCCTAAAAACGTCGCTCTTTTGGGGCTCGTAGCTCAGGTGGTTAGAGCGCACGCCTGATAAGCGTGAGGTCGGAGGTTCAACTCCTCCCGGGCCCACCAGCCTTCGCAAGCGATAGCGGCGAAGGTGGACTGCCTCCGCTTGCTACGGCTCGGCAAGCCCATTACCCATAGGCATAAAGCCCCGCCCCATGCGCCTTGAGCCAGCGCCCGGCCTGTTCATAGTGCGGGCATAATTCCGCCACCAGTGCCCAGAACGCCTCGCTGTGGTTATGTTCCTTGAGATGCGCGACTTCGTGGCTGACCAGATAGTCCAGCACCTCCCAGGGCGCGAAGGCCAGCCGCCAGGAAAAGGACAGATTGCCGTTATGGCTGCAACTGCCCCAGCGCGAGCTGGTATCGCGCAGCGAGATTTTTTTGATGCGCCGGCCAACCCGCTGCGCCTTGATTTGCGCCAGCGCCATAATCTCCGCCCTTGCCCGCGCTTTGAGCCATTCGCGCAGCCGCCGCGCCATGAATTGAACATCTCCCGGCACGAGTATGCGATCACCGTCAATGCTCACCACGCCGCGCCCACCCTTATGGCACAGCGTATAGTGTTTCCCTAATAACGGTATAATTTGCCCATCGCTGAAGGGAATATGCTCAGGTTTCGCCGCGATCTGGCGCTCGATCCAGTCGCGTTTTTCATGGGCGAAATGTAATCCTTGCCTGATGCCGACATATGGGGGTAAAGTCAGGCTGATGGCATGTTGCAGCGGCCGGTAGCGCACGACGATGCGGTGAGCGCCGCGGCGCTTGCGGATGAGGATGGGCAGTGTCTCGTTGTGTATGGTGATCGAGTAGTGCATGGTAATTGGTAATTGGAATGAGAAGGCATATGTATTCTAATTACCAATTACCAAAACTCCAATAACCAGTTTATGCGCTTTCCACCCTCTTTCATAGAGCGCCTGCGCTCGCATTTTTTAATGTCGGAAGTCATCGGCAGGCGCGTCCCTATTAAAAAACACGGGCGCGAATTTCAGGGATTATGCCCATTCCATAACGAAAAATCGCCGTCCTTCACCGTCAATGACGAAAAAGGATTTTACCATTGCTTCGGCTGCGGCGCGCATGGCGACGCCATCGAATTCATCCGCACGTTCGAGCGGCTGTCCTATCCCGAAACCGTCGAGACGCTGGCGCGCGAGGCCGGTATCCCGCTGCCGGAATTGACCCAGGAGCAGACGCACCGGATCGAGGTGGAAAAAACGCTGGTGGGCGTGCTGGAGGCGGCCTGCCAGTGGTTTGAAAAACAATTGCTGGCGACGGGCGGAAGCATCGCGCGCGATTATATCGAGAAGCGCGGGTTGAAGCCGGAAACCATCCGGACTTTCAGGATAGGCTACGCGCCGGACGACCGCACGGCGCTTTATAATCACCTGAAAGCCGCCGGATTTTCGCAACCGCTGCAGGCTGAAGCAGGGCTGATTATCATCCCCGAAGACGGGCCGGCCTACGACCGTTTCCGCGGCCGCGTCATGTTTCCCATCCGCAACGCGTCGGGCAAAGTAATTGCGTTCGGCGGGCGGCTCATCGTCAATACCGCCAACAAAAACCTGGCCAAATATTTAAATTCGCCGGAGACACCCATCTTCAAAAAAGGCGAGGTGTTGTATAATCTCGACCTCGCTAAAAAACCGGCGCGCGACGGCAACATGGCCGTGGTCATGGAAGGCTATATGGATGTGGTATCTACCGCCCAGTCTGGTATTCATTATGCGCTGGCGACGCTGGGAACCGCCGTGACGCCGGAACATTTGCGGCTGCTGTGGCAACTGGCCAAGGAACCGGTGATGTGCCTCGACGGCGACGCGGCGGGACAGCGCGCCATGATGCGCGCCGCCGAGGTGGCGTTGCCGCTGCTGAAACCCGGCTATTCTTTGCGCTTTGCCGTCCTGCCCAAGGGCGAAGACCCGGATACGTATGTGCAGAAACACGGCAAGGCGGCGTTTGAAAAATTGCTGGCCGGCGCACAGCGCCTGTCGCAAATCTTGTGGGAAACCCTGTCATCGCAATATAAAACCGATTTGCCGGAGGCGCGCGCCGCGCTGGAAGGGGCGTTTAAAAAACTGGCCGACGCCATTGCCGACCCGACGGTCAAAGCGCATTACGTTTCCTATTTCAGGAAGCTCCTGTGGGCAAAAGGCGCCGCGCCGCAAGCCGCGCAGCCGCGCTCGGCGCAGGTGGCGCAGATGGCTTCGGCGCCTCATTCGGCGGCGCTGGATCAACTGGCAAAACAATTGCTCAAGCTTCTGCTCACTTTCCCGCCGCTGCTGTACAAAGACCAGCGCGACGAAACCATCGCCCATCTCGATATTCACGACACCCGCCTGGATGTCATGCGCCACGCCTTGCTGGCTTCGCTCGGCCATGTCGTTATTGAAGGGCAGGAAGCATTCATCGCTAACATACGCCTGCACGTAGCCGAGGAAATTTTCGATGCGGTGGTCACCGATACGCTGAAGCTGCCGTATAAGGAGGCATTAACTGAGGATGATGCCGTGCAGCTATGGAATGAAATCCTCGGCGCCTACCAGATGGCGCATCTGGAGTTTGAAATCAGGGAACTGGAAAAAACCATGGCACACAGCATGGACGAAGCCTCCTGCCGGCGCATGGACGAATTGAAACAAGCGCAATGGAAAGCGCAAGCCAAACGCACCTTTGCACCCGCGGAGCCGGATGCGGCGTGAAGAAACCCATTGAAAAATCCTAAAAATGCCTTATTTCTAACGTGTTTTAACGCCTGCCGGTCGGCGGGCAGGTGAATTATTCATTAATTGTCAATTGGTTAAAATGACATGTGGTGGATGCTCCTAGGCGATAAAAAGAAAGGAAACGCTAGAATGGCGCAAAAAAATAAGGCGAAGCCGTCGAAATCTTCCAAACATAAAGCTTCGGTCAAAGTAAAGCCCAAGGCCAAGCTGAAACCCCAGGTCAAGGCGAAACCCAAGGCAAGACCGCTTCCTCCCCGGTCCGCAAGCAAACCGGCGGCTGCTAAAACCATGTCTAAAACTCCCCCGGCAAAGCCCGTAGCCAAATCCGTGGCGACGAAACCTGTGCCGCCCAAAGCCGAAACACACAAAAAAACGCCGGACAAAAAAATATCCGCCTCTAAATCCGCCGGTAAAAAAGAAGGCGGCAGCAAAGAGGAAATGCAGCTGGCCATCGTGCGCAAGCTGATGAGCATGGGCAAGGCGCGCGGCTACATCACCTACGATGAGCTCAACGCCGTCCTGCCCGCCGATGAATTCTCGCCGGAAGTGATCGACTCGGCCATCAGCGCGCTTTCTCAGGTGGACATCAACGTCGTCGAGGAAGGCACGCCGCTCGATCCGGCCGAAACGCCGGAAGCCGTCGATGCCGAGGAAATCGAAAATGTCGGGCGTTCCGATGATCCGGTGCGCATGTATTTGCGCGAAATGGGCAATGTCGAATTGCTCTCGCGCGAAGGCGAAATCGAAATCGCCAAGCGCATCGAAGCCGGGCGCGAAACGGTCATCAGCGCCCTGTGCGAAAGTCCGCTGGTGATGAAAGAAATCCTGTCCTGGCGCGACGAGCTCGATGCCGGGACATTGCTGTTGCGCGAAATCATCGATCTCGACGCCACCTACGGGCAGGGTAACGAAGCCGCCCCCGGTTTCGCTGGCGGTATGCCAGCGCCCGCGCCGATTTCGGCCATAGCGGCGGCGGTTCCGGCGGTTACAGCAGAGGAAGAAGAGGAGACAGAGGAGGCGGAAGAAAAAATCGAAGGCGAGGAAGAGGAAGAAGGAAGCGAAAACAACCAGGAAGGCACACCCGAGGAAGAAGGCGACGAGGATGACGGCTCGGTCTCGTTGCTGGCGATGGAAAGCGCCTTGAAGCCGCAATTGCTGGCGACGCTCGACCAGTTCGCCAAGATCAGCAAAAAAATGCGCGGCCTTCAGGAAAAGCGCCTGAGCAAATCGGCCGGTGTCGGGCGTTACAGCAAGGATGATGAAAAAAATTACCAGAAACAGCACCGCGATTTAGTTGATCTGATGATGGGTGTGCGCTTCACCATCTACCGCGTTGAAAGCCTGATTCTGAAACTCTACGACATCAACCGGCGGCTGATGCAGTTCGAAGGCAAGCTCTTGCGCCTCGCCGAAGGCCGCAAGATCAATCGCAAAGTGTTCATCGAAGCCTATATCGGCCACGAGCTGGAGCCGAACTGGCTTAAAAAAGCGGCGGCGCGCACGGAAAAAGGCTGGAAGGATTTCGCCAGCAAAGACAAGAAAGACATCGAGGAAATCCGTGAGGAAATCGCCAAAATCGCCGACACCGCCGGGCTCGACATCAGCGAGTTCAAGCGCATGATCATGGCCGTGCAGAAAGGCGAGCGCGAAACCAACAAGGCCAAGAAGGAAATGATAGAAGCCAATTTGCGGCTGGTTATTTCCATTGCCAAGAAATACACCAACCGCGGCCTGCAATTCCTCGACCTCATTCAGGAAGGCAATATCGGCCTGATGAAAGCTGTTGATAAATTCGAGTATCGCCGCGGCTATAAATTTTCCACCTACGCCACCTGGTGGATACGCCAGGCCATCACGCGCTCGATCGCCGATCAGGCGCGCACCATTCGCATTCCGGTGCATATGATCGAGACCATCAACAAAATCGTACGCACCAGCCGCCAGATGCTGCACGAAATCGGCCGCGAGCCGACGCCGGAGGAACTGGCGCTGCGTCTCGTCATGCCGCTGGATAAAGTGCGCAAGGTCATGAAAATCGCCAAGGAGCCGGTGAGCTTGGAAACGCCGATCGGCGACGAGGAGGATTCGCACTTGGGTGATTTCATTGAAGATAAAAACGCCATCCTGCCGCTCGACGCCGCCATCCAGTCCAACCTGCGCGAAACGACGACGCGGATTTTAGCGTCGCTGACGCCGCGCGAGGAGCGGGTTTTGCGAATGCGCTTCGGCATCGGAATGAACACCGACCATACGCTCGAAGAAGTCGGCCAGCAATTTTCGGTGACGCGCGAAC
>JABDCD010000020.1 GCA_013288305.1 Alphaproteobacteria bacterium
TCAGATGACGGATTACGGACGTCAGATGACAAATTATTTTCTGTCATCTGTCCTCTAGCATCTGTCATCTGCGCGAGAGCGCATTCCGCCTGCCTTGCCCAGATATAGGCCAGCAGTACATGGGCGAAGAGTTTCTGGTATTCGACGGCGCCGCCGGCGGCATCGTCGGGGTTGGCCAGGCCCTGCATGGCGATCCACATCGTGGCTTTTTGCAGGTAGCCCATATGGACGTAGAGTGGCTTGGTGAATTCGGCCATGGCGGGGTTGTCGCGGTGCTTGGTGATGAAGGCGTCGACGGGGTGGAAGAACGAGCGCAGGTAGCGGCCGGTGCCGACCGGCAATTTGCGGCCGACGAGGTCGAGCGCCTGGATGCCGTTGGTGCCTTCGTAGATCATGGTGATGCGCGCATCGCGCAGATATTGTTCGACGCCAAATTCGCCGATATAGCCGTAGCCGCCGTAGATTTGCACGGCGAGTGAGGCGGTGTCGAAGCCGCCGTCGGTGAGGTAGGATTTGACGATGGGCGTGAGCAATTGCACGAAATCGTCGCATTCTTGCTTGACTGCCGGGTCGGGATGGCGGTGAGCGAGGTCGTTTTTGAGTGCCATTTCCAGCGCCAGCGCTCGGGCGCCTTCGGTGAAGGCGCGCATGGTGAGCAGCATCCGGCGCACGTCGGCATGGACGATGAGGGGGTCAGCGGGCTTGTCGGGGAATTTGGCGCCGGTGATGGCGCGGCTTTGCAGGCGGTCGCGGGCATAGGCCAGGGCGTTCTGATAAGCGATTTCGCCGATGCCCAAGCCCTGCACGCCGACATATAAACGCGCGGCATTCATCATGGTGAACATGGCCTTCATGCCTTTATGCGGCGCGCCGACCAGCCAGGCTTTGCAGCCGTTGAATGAGATCTGGCAGGTGGGTGAGGCGTGGATGCCCATCTTGTGTTCGATGCCGTCGCAGCGAATGCCGCTGGGTTCGCCGATGGAGCCGTCGGCATTGATGTTATATTTGCTCGCGATGAAAAGGCTGATGCCTTTGGTTCCGGCGGGCGCGCCGGGGAGGCGGGCGAGTATTAAATGGATGATGTTTTCGGTCAGTTCATGTTCGCCCGATGAAATGAAAATCTTGTTGCCTTCGATGGCATAAGAGCCGTCGGCATTGGGCGTCGCCTTGGTGCGGATGAGGCCGAGATCGGTGCCTGCCTGCGGCTCGGTTAAACACATCACGCCCGACCAGTGGCCGGAGACCATTTTGGGCAGGTATTTTTTCTTGAGCTCGTCGCTGGCGTGTAACATAATCGCGTTGTAGGCGCCGTGACTCAAGCCTGGTGTTAATCCGAAGGAGAGGTTCGCCGAGCAGACCATTTCCATCAGCGGCATGTTCAAGACTTCCGGCAAGCCCTGGCCGCCATAGGCCGGGTCGCAGGTGAAGGATGGCCAGCCGCCCTCGACATACATTTTATAAGCTTCCTTGAAGCCGTCGGGCATGATGACGCGGCCGTTGTCGTATTTGAGGCCCACCTTGTCACCGACCTGGTTGAGCGGGAACAATACCTCCTCGCACATCTGCGCTGCCGCTTCGAGGACGGGGGTCATCAATTCCGGCGTGGCGTCGGCAAAGCCCTCGACATTCTTATATTGGTCAAGCTTCAGATATTCATGAAGCAAAAACTGAAAATCGCGTATGGGAGCTTTGAACTGGGGCATAATTTCATTCTAGCACAAATCGGGCTAAAAAAGGGTTAATTGCTGGTTTTTTCTCTTTATTTTTGCCGGTTATGCCGTACCGACGACAGGAACGACGCCAGTATGAAGAATATCCCGACCAGGCCGGGGATGGCTTCGGGGATGGGGGCGACGATGGAAATCAGCATGATGGCGGCCAAGGCGCCGATGGCGTAATGCGCGCCGTGCTCGAGGAAGATGTATTGCTTCAGCGTGCCCTTGTCCACCAGTTGGATGGTGAGCGAGCGCACGAACATGGCGCCAGCCGAAAGCCCGAGCATGATGAGGACGATGTCGGTGCTGATGGCGAACGAGCCGACGACGGCATCGAGCGAAAAGGAGGCGTCGAGTATATTCAGGTAGATAAACCGCATCAGGGCGGATCGCCCGGCGGCGGCATGTCTTTTCTCAAAGCCGAACAGGGCGGTGAGGCTGTTGATAAATACATAAAGCATGACGCCGACAGTACCCGCCGCCACGGTGGGAAGGCGCGCCGTTTGCGGCAGGAAGGATTGCAGCAGCAATAGCAGCAGCAGCGCGATCAAAATCTCCACCGATTCCAGCTTGCCCAGGCGCGAGAGCGCTTTTTCCGCCGCGCCCAGCCAGTGCAGTTTTTTGCTTTCGTCGAGGATGAAATGCAGGAATACCATGAGCAGAAACATGCCGCCGAAGGAGGCGATCTGCGCGTGGGAATTCATCAGGTGGCGGCTGTAGATTTCGGGCGAGGCGATGGCCAGATGCGTCGCTTCGGCGATATTGAGGCCGGTTGCCGCCGAGACGATGATGATCGGGAAAAGATAATACATGCCGAAGGTGGCGATCAACATCCCCCAGGTCAGGAAGCGCCGCTGCCATTTCACACTCATGCCGTGCATCACCGAGGCATTGACCACGGCGTTGTCGAAGGAAAAGCTGATTTCCATCACCATCAGCAGCCCACAGACGATTAGCCCCTGCCATCCCGCCCACAGGAAGGACAGGACGAGTGCCAGGACGGTGATGAGGCAGGAGGGGAGGAAAGGGCGCATGATTATAGGGTGTAGGGGTTAGGGTATAGGGTATGGTAAAAAGGACATAGTAAAAATTCCATTCTTACTTCCTTGCACTGTGCCCTAAACCCTAACCCCTAGTTTCTCAGCGGCTTTCCCGTCTCCAGCATATGCTCAATACGGGCGAGGGTGCCTTTGGTTTTGATGAGTTCCATGAAGCCCTCATATTCGAGGTCGAGCAATTGCTGTTCGGTCAACGCCTCGGAAATGTCGGTGTCGCCGCCGGAAATGACATTGGCTAATATTTTGGAGACCACCACGTCGTGCGGGGTTGCCTTGCCGACGGCGGCGAAGCCGTCCACCGCCATGAACAGCGCCATCCGCGCCGTCGAACCGGGCAGATGCATCGTGGGCGATGTCGGCGGCGCATAGTTTTTAGCCAGCTCGAGGCAGCGCGATTTGGCATCGGCCAGCACGCGGGCGCGATTCATGCTGATGCCGTCGGCGTCGCGCATGATTTTCAGGTCGCGGGCTTCCTCGGCCGAGCCTGCGACCTTGGCGGTGGCGATGCTCTCGAATACGGTTTTGATGGCGGGCATGGCGCCACCGGCGGCCATCAGGTTGCCGATGAAGCCGCCTTTGACATCCTTTTCGCCGAGATGGCGCAGCAGCATTTCCTTGCAGCCGCCCCAGGCGGGAATCAGCCCGACGCCGACTTCGACCAGGCCGGGATAGGATTCGACATGCGCCTGCACGGCGTTGCTGTGTAATATCATTTCGCAGCCGCCGCCCAGCGCCATGCCGGCCAGCGACGAAACGACGGGGAAGGGGGCGTATTTGAGCGACATCGTCGCCGCCTGGCCGCGCTTGATCATTTCGGAAATTTCTTTCCATGCTGCCAAATTTGCCGCCATCAGCATCAGGCCGAGATTGGCGCCGACGGAAAAATTATCACCGTCATTGCCCAGCACCAATCCTTTGAAATCTTTTTTGACCAGCGGAATCGCCTGTTCGATCATGCCCAGTATGTCGAGGTCGACCGAGTTCATTTTCGAGGTGAATTCAAGGCAGGCAATGCCGTCGCCTAAATCCCACAAGCTGGTGGATGGATTTTTGGCCACCGGCTTTTGAGTGAGTTTGATGTCGGAGAGCATGAGCGTCCCGGCGGGCGCTACGATGGGCATATAATTGCCGGTAACGGCGAAGGCTTGCTTTTTGCCGCCGTCCACTTTGTAAAGCGTTTGGCCTTTGGCTTTTTCGAGAATGGGCGGGACGGATTTGCCCGCGGCTTTCAATTTTTCCGCGAACCAATCAACGCCGAGTTTGTCGATCATCTCGAAGGGGCCGAATTTCCAGGCGTAGCCCATCTTCATGGCGCTATCTATGGCAGTGATGTCATCGGCGATTTCGGGAATCAGTGACGCGGCATAATGCAGCGTTCCCGACAGTACCGCCCACGCATATTGTCCGCCGATGTCCGGCGATTCGACGACGGCGCGCAGCCCCTGCTTTCCCGCCGCGACGCTGGCCAGTTCGACCTTCTTGGCGGCTGTATGGTATTCACCGGTTTTGAGGTCGATGACTTCCTTGATTTTTTTGTCGCCCTGCTTGTTGATGCGGTAAAACCCGCCCTTGCCTTTGCGGCCGGTATAGCCGTCCGCGATCATTTTTTTGACCAAGTCCGGTTCCTGATAAGCGACCACGAAAGGATCGGTTTTAGGTAAAGTGTGCAGCATTTCCTTGGCGATCAGCGGCATCAAATCGAGGCCGATCAAATCGAATAATCCGAAGATGCCGGTCTTGGGAATGCCGACGGGCTTGCCCATCACCGCATCGGCTTGTTCGGGCGTGATGCCCAGGCGCAGAGCTTCCAATAATCCCAGCATCATCCAGTAGACGCCGATGCGGTTGGCGATGAAGCCCGGCGTGTCCTTGCATTCGACCACGCCTTTGCCCAGGCTGACATCGGCGAACTGGCTGATGGCGGCGAAGGCGTCGGCGCGCGTATCCGCACCCTTGACCACTTCCAGCAGGCGCATGAAGCGCGGCGGATTGAAGAAATGGGTGATCATGAAATCCTTGGCGAAGGCGGGCGGCAGGCCTTTCACCAATTCGTGGATCGGCAATGTCGAAGTGTTGGAGGAGACGACCGAGCCGGGTTTGCGCGCACCGTCGATTTTTTTATAGACGTCCTGCTTGACTTCGAGTTTTTCCAGCACCGCTTCGATGATCCAGTCGCAATCCTTGAGCTGGCTCAAATCGTCTTCGAGATTGCCGGCGGTGACGAGTTTGGCGTTTTTCTTGTGGGTGAACCCCGGGGGCTTGCCTGCGAGCTGCTTTTCTATGCCTTTTTCGGTGAGCATGTTGCGGTTTTTTTCGCCCTTGGGGACGATGTCGAGCAACACAACCGGAAACCCGGCATTGGCCGCGTGCGCCGCAATCCCGCTGCCCATGACGCCGGAGCCAAGCACGGCGATTTTTTTGATGGTGGTCATGTTATTTACCTTTGCTGTTGCCGTAGATATTCATCTATGGCCGTTTCTACGACATGGCGGCCTATCTTATCGGGTTTATACCGTCCCATTCTGTTCCGCAGAGATGCGAATAAGTCGTCTGCGGTTTCCTGTGGCGGCAACACAATCTTTTTTTCCATTTCGTTGCCATCGCCCTGGATAACCAGTGTATAGGATTCGCCGGAACTGGCAACCCGTTCGTGCTGTGCAATGTCAGGTATCAAAGAGACTGTCAGTTGACCTATAGTAATAGGAGGGATGGGCGACAGATTGGTGATTTTTGATGCTATGGATGTAGGTAATGCATATTGTATTTTTCTAAGCGCGCATCCTATTTGGAATACCAATTCCTCATCGAGCAAATATAAATAGTTTCCATCATATAAGGCAGAATTGATTGCTTGATTGATCCGCCTGCCTTTGTGACCGAGTGCAGTATAATTTAACTCGCCCGCTTCTTTCGGATGAAACATTTCAAACACGGTAGTGCCGAATATTTTGTGTGTTGAAACCGGACATCCTGCCGCATTTTCATAGGTATGAGGATATTGATATATTATTGGTACATTTGCCCCCTTTAGGACTCTTCTAAAAAGATGCAAAAAATTCTCTTCGCATGTTGCGGGATCAATTCCCAGCCCCTGGCAAAATGCCTGCTTCAATTTGCCGTCCTTGTCTTCGTATTTGGAGTCCGCACGTCTTGGAATATTGGCAAAAGGATCGCTAATATTTTTAGGCAATTTAGGAAGCTTTATTTCTTTATCCTGTAACTGTCCAGCCATCCAGTCCAGCATCTTGCCCAATACTTCTTCCGGGATAACGTTGACCGGGGTAAATCCGCGCGTTGCGTGGCCATGCATGCCGTGGCTGACATAGCTCCTGCCTACTTCTCTGTTTTCCCTGTTCAATAAGATGTCTAACGCATTATAATAGTCTTTAGCGTCATAGCCTGAACGCTGCATATCCTGCGGTAAGGTACGAGGATAGTCATAACGTTTTTCTATGCCCTTTCCGCTGCTATAGGGCAAAGGAAACTTGCTTTGTTTTGCCAATGACTCAAAGAGCTCAAAAATGGTGTAAGGAGTCAGTGAAGCTTCTTCTATGGATTTACCGGAAAAGATTTTTTCTAAAATCAACTGCTTGATTTCATCCGCGCCTGATTCATCAAGATACAAATCTCTTTTTCCTAGAGTCATTTTTCCGCCCTGCCCCAGTATCTTATGTTGTGCTATAATACATTGCTTAGGCCTCCACCTTGCGCACCTGTTCCATCCAGGCACGGTAAAATTCGGCTTCGTCCGGGGTGGTGCCCGGTGGCGGAGGTTCGGCTTCCATCTCTACAGCCATTTCTATGGCGGCGGGGGTGGGGGCAGATGTTACAATCTCCCGTTCCACTGATTCTACTGGCACGATGCGCGCCATCAGGCGGCTGCCTTTTTTGATGATGAAGGATTCGCTGCCGTAGCATACACGGTGCAGCAATTCGGAGAAAGCGCGGGAGGCTTCAGTGGCGGTGAGGATTTCTGTTTCATCGGTCATGGGCGTTATCCTATATGAAAATCAGATTTTCTGTTTATCCGATTATCAGATAATTATTACTAATCACTTAACGGCTTCCAATACTGTCGCAATTCCCTAGCCGCATCAATCCTGTGGGTTGCGAAGCAACAGCACAGGATTATGTGCCAGATCCTGCGCCTCACTTCGTTCGCACAGGATTTTATACAGCTTCTAGAACCGTAGCAATGCCCTGGCCGCCGCCGATGCACATGGTGGCCAGCGCGTATTTTTTTCCGAGTTTATGCAGCAGCAGCGCTGCCTTGCCGGTGATCTTCGCGCCGGAGGCGCCCAGCGGGTGGCCGAGCGCCAGCGCGCCGCCTTCGAGATTGAGCTTGGCTGTGTCGATGCCCAGTTCCTTGATGACCGCCATCGACTGCACGGCGAAAGCTTCGTTGAGCTCGATGATGTCCATGTCTTTCAATTCAAGCCCGGCGCGTTTCAGCGCTTTGCGGCTGGCCTCGACCGGACCCAAGCCCATATTCTCCGGCGCCAGGCCGGCGACGGCGAAGCTCTTGATGCGCGCCAGTTTGGGCAGATTGTTTTTATCGGCATAGGTTTCGCTCGCCACAATTACTGCGGAGGCACCGTCGGTAATCGGCGAGGAGGTGGCTGCCGTCACCGTGCCTGCCGCATCGAAGGCGGGGGCGAGCCCGGCCATGGCTTCCAGCGTCGTATCGGCGCGGATGCAACCGTCTTTGGTGACCGTTCCCCCTTTGACGGCAATCGGAATGATTTCCTGCGACAGGTCGGCCTTGGCCGCTTTCTGGTGGCTGGCCAGCGTGAATTCCTCCTGCGCTTTGCGCGGGATCTGGAAATTTTTGCATAGATGCTCGGCGGTCATGCCCATCGACATGTAGGCGGCAGGCATCGACTCATATAACTTGGGGTTGGGCGAGGGATTGAAGCCGCCCATCGGGATGCGCGTCATTGATTCGACACCGGCGGCTATGAACAATTCTCCGGCGCCGCAGGCGATTTTCCCGGCGGCCATGTGGATGGTTTCCATCGACGAGCCGCAGAAGCGGTTGACGGTGACGCCGCCGGGCGTGAGCGGCAACCCGGCGATGAATCCGGCGAGGCGGGCGACGTTCAATCCTTGTTCGCCTTCGGGAAAGGCGCAGCCGACCAGTAGATCCTCGATGTCTCCGGCGTTCAGGGTGGTTTTGGCCAATAGCCCCTTGATGACCTGGGCAAGCAAATCGTCGGGGCGGGTTTTGGCCAGTTCGCCCTTATTCGCGGGCGTGAACGGCGAGCGGGCATAGGCGCAGATGACGGCGTGGGTCATAGGGATTCCTTTCATAATGAATCATCATTCTACCAAAAAACTCTTACTTTTTCATTAGCTTCTACTATATTGCCCTTCCTATGCAGCAATTTCAGACAGATATCGTTATTATCGGCGCCGGGCCGGTGGGGCTGTTTGCCGTGTTCGAGGCCGGGATGCTCAAAATGCGCGCCCATGTCGTAGATAGCCTGGACATGGTAGGCGGCCAGTGCGCGGCGCTTTACCCGGAAAAGCCGATATACGACATTCCCGGCTATCCCACGATTCTTGCCGCTGAACTGATTGAAAAGCTGAAGGCACAGGCGGAGCCGTTCAAGCCAGCGTATCATCTGGGACAGAAGGTGGAGAGAGTGCAGAGTGCAGAGTGCAGAGTGCAGAGCAAAGGAAAAAATGATAACTCAGCACTCAGCACTCAACACTCTGTATTATGGAAAGTGGTTACTTCCAAGGGTGTGGAAATAACATGCAATGCCATCATTATCGCCGCGGGCTGCGGCGCATTCGGCCCTAACCGGCCGCCGCTGGATAAGCTGGAGCAGTATGAGGGTAAAAGCGTGTTTTATATGGTTGGTAAGCGCGAGGATTTTCGCGGCAAGAAAGTCGCCATTGCCGGGGGAGGGGATTCGGCGGTGGACTGGGCGATTTCGCTTTCGGAAGTGGCGCAGAAAATATATGTCGTGCACCGCCGCGCCAAATTCCGCTCAAGCCCCGAAAGCGCCGCCAAATTGCAGGCGCTGGCCGATGCCGGGAAGATCGAGATGGTGGTGCCGTATCAACTGGCGCGGCTGGAAGGAGAGGGCGGTAAGCTGTCATCGGTCGTCGTCGCTACCCTCGAAGGCGAGGAGCGCACATTGGATGCGGAGATATTGTTGCCGTTCTTCGGGCTGGCGATGGAGTTGGGACCGATTGCCGAGTGGGGATTGAATCTGACGCAAAACCATATCGCGGTCAATCCGGCGACGTGCCAGACCAGCGCGCCGGGGATTTTCGCCATCGGCGATATTGCATCGTATGAAGGCAAGCTGAAACTGATCCTGAGCGGATTCGCGGAAAGCGCGCAGGCGGCGCACGCCGCTTATAAGCTGGTGCATCCGGGTGAAGCGCTGCATTTCGAATATTCGACCACCAGCGGGGTGCCGAAACTATGAGTGAAACCGGCATCATCGACGGAAAAGCGTTCGCCTCAACATTGTGCGGCGAAATTGCGCGCAAAGTGGGCAAGCTCAAGGCGGAGAAAAATATTACGCCGGGGCTGGCGGTGGTGCTGGTCGGCAACGATCCGGCCAGTGAGGTTTACGTGAAAAATAAGGCCAGGCAGACGCGCGAGGCGGGCATGAATTCGTTCGAGTTCCGCCTGCCGGCAACCATCGGCGAAGCGGAATTGCTGGCCAAAGTGCAATCGCTAAACCTCAACCCGGAGGTGCATGGGATTTTGGTGCAATTGCCGCTGCCCAAGCACATCAATGAAAGCGTCATCATCAACGCCGTCGATCCTAAAAAGGACGTCGATGGATTCCATGTCATCAATGCGGGGAAACTGGCGACGGGGCAGGAGGGTTTCGTGCCGTGTACGCCGCTGGGATGTTTGATGCTGCTGAAAGCGACGCTGGATTTACCGGGCAAGCACGCGGTCATCATCGGGCGTTCCAACATCGTCGGCAAGCCGATGGCGCAGTTGCTGCTTCGGGAAAACTGCACGGTGACCGTCGCCCATTCCAAAACCAAAGATCTACCTGCTATCGTCAAGCAGGCCGATATTGTCGTGGCCGCTGTGGGAAAACCGGAAATGGTGAAAGGTTCGTGGCTTAAGCAGGGCGCAGTGGTGATCGATGTCGGCATCAATCGCGTCAATGGAAAATTAGTCGGTGATGTTGATTTTGGCAGCTGCCAAGGCATCGCCGCCGCCATCACCCCCGTCCCCGGCGGCGTCGGGCCGATGACGATTGCCTGTCTGCTGGAGAATACGCTGCGGGCGGCTACTGCTTAGCCACTTTTTCTCTATACTCCCTCACATTCTCATTATGCGCTTTGAGCGTGGGGGCAAAGTTGTGGCCGCCGGAGCCGGTGGCGACAAAATAGAGGTCGTCCGTATCGGGGGGATTGAGAACGGCGGCGAGGGCGGCGCGGCCGGGGTTGGCGATGGGCGAGGGCGGCAATCCGGAAATCACATAAGTATTGTAGGGGGTCGGCGTGCGCAGATCGTCGAGCGTCAGCGCCCGCTCCAGGTGGCCGCTTTTGTCGAGGCCGTAGGTGACGGTGGGGTCGGATTGCAGCTTCATGTTTTTGCGCAGGCGGTTGATGAATACGGAAGCGACGCGCCCGCGCTCGCCATCGATGCCGGTTTCTTTCTCGACGATCGAGGCCAGTGTCAGCGCTTCATCGGGCGTGGCGAAGGGGAGGCCGCCTTTGCGATGCTGCCATGATTCGGCAACGAGCGCCGTCATGCCTGCTTGCATCCGGCCGATTAATTCCTGGCGTTTGTCGCCATAGGTGAAGTGATAGGTTTCCGGCAGCAGGCTTCCTTCGCGGATGTCCTGCGTAATGTCGCCGCCCAGCGCATTTTCATTTTTGAGCAGCTGTAATATTTCCTGCACGGTCAGCCCCTCGGGGATGGTGATGCGGTGGACGACGACGCGCCCCGCCGCGATCATGTTCATGATTTCCTGGGGGGACATGGCGGCTGCGAAACGGTATTCACCGGCCTTGAAGCGGTGGAAATCACCCGTGGCGACGGCGATGGCCTTGAACAGCAGCGGATCGCGGATGATGCCGGAGCGCGCCATGTCATCGGTGATGGCCTGGAATTTTTCACCGCGCGGGAAAATCAGCGTCGATTCCTGCGCCAGCGGCCCATTCCCCTCATAATAATAAAAACCGTAAGCGGCGAGGGCGCCTGCCGCCAGCACCGCGACGGCGATAACGACGAAACATGTTTTTATAACCATTCCCATTGGCTGAAGGTAGCGGCCTGGATGATTTTGTCACGTCCGTTTTTCGCTAATGATTCGTCATTCGCGGGCGTGCGTAGCACGATCCGGGAATCTATACTTTATTTATACAAGGAAGCAGATGGATCCCCGGCCTCGCCTGCGGCTCGCCGAGGATGACATATCAAACCCGCTTAAACACCAAACTCGCATTCGTCCCGCCGAAGCCGAAGCTGTTAGACAGCGCCACGTCGATCTTGCGCTCTTTGGCTTTGTGGGGGACGAGGTCGATGTCGCAGCCATCGGAGGGGTCGTCGAGGTTGAGCGTCGGCGGGGCGAGGTTGTTCTGGATGGCCAGCACCGAGAAAATGGCTTCCACCGCTCCGGCGGCGCCCAGCAAATGGCCGATGGCGGATTTGGTTGAGGACATGGAGAGTTTGTAGGCGCTTTCGCCGAACAGGCGCTTGACGGCGGCAAGCTCGACCTCATCGCCTAGCGGCGTTGAGGTGCCGTGCGCGTTGATGTAATCGACGTCGGAGGGATTTAAGCCCGCGCGCGCCAGAGCCGCTTTCATGGCGCGGAAGCCGCCGTCGCCTTCCGGCGCGGGGGCGGTGATGTGGTAGGCGTCGCCGGATAATCCATACCCAACCACTTCGGCGTAGATTTTGGCGCCGCGTTTTTTGGCGTGTTCGTATTCTTCGAGCACGACGACGCCGGCGCCTTCGCCCATGACGAAGCCGTCGCGACCTTTGTCCCATGGCCGGGAAGCTTTTTCCGGCGTGTCGTTATAGGCGGTGGACAACGCCCGCGCGGCGGCGAAACCGGCAAGGCCGATGCGGCAGATGGTCGCTTCGGCGCCGCCGGCGACCATGACGTCGGCATCGTCGAATTGGATCAGCCGCGCCGCATCGCCGATGGCGTGCGCGCCGGTCGAGCAGGCGGTAACGACGGCATGGTTGGGGCCTTTGAAGCCGAATTTGATCGACACCTGGCCGGAGGCGAGGTTGATGAGGCAAGCGGGAATGAAGAACGGGCTGACGCGCTTGGGGCCTTTTTCCTTGAGTATCATCACGGTTTCTTCGATGGCGTGCAACCCGCCTATGCCTGAGCCGATCATGACGCCGGTGCGCTGTCTGGATTCCTCATCCTGCGGCAGCCAGCCGGAATCCTGCACCGCCTGCGTCGCCGCGCCCATGGCGAAATGGATGAAATCATCCATTTTTTTCTGCTCTTTGATTTCGATATAATCGTTGGGGTTGAATTGCCCGGGCTCGGTTCCGCGCGGCACCTGCCCGGCGATGCGGGCGGGAAGGTCGGACACGTCGAAATGCGTGATCGCCGACAGGCCGGAACGCGCGGCGGTGATGCCGTCCCACGTCTCCTTCACGCCGCAGCCCAGCGGCGTGACCAGACCGATGCCAGTGACGACGACTCTTCTCATGGAAAAAATGAAGCTGTAATTAAGGCAGAAGCCTTATGCGGCTTTGGCATGTTGCTGGATGTAATTGACCGCATCCTGCAGCGTCAGGATTTTTTCGGCGGCATCGTCGGGGATTTCGATGTTGAATTCTTCCTCGAACGCCATCACCAACTCTACGGTGTCGAGGCTGTCGGCACCGAGATCGTCGATGAAGCTGGCTTCGGGCACCGCCTTGGCCGCGTCCACGCCCAAATGTTCAACCACGATTTTCTTCACGCGTTCGGTAATGTCACTCATGATGTCGATCCTTCTGTAGTTAAGCCGTCCGTCAAGCGGGAGACAATAGCGGCCTAACTCAAAACGTCAAGCCGGAATTATCCGTTGGTAGCATAGGAAAAAAGATTTGGCTAGAAAAACCGTAGGTTATCATGGCGCACTCTTTCATTTTTTTGGCTGTTTTTCACATAATATTCGCAGCGCCTCGGGGTAAATCCGGTGCTCGGCCTCGTGGATGCGGAAATGCAGCGTTTCCTCGGTGTCACCCGGCAAGACCGGCAGTTTTGCCTGGAGGAGAATCGGGCCGCTGTCCAACTCGTCGGTCACCAGGTGCACGGTGCAGCCACTTTCTTTCGTGCCCGCCGCCAGCGCATCGCGCACGGCATGGGCGCCCTTGAATGAAGGGAGCAGTGAGGGATGGATGTTAAGTAGTCGTCCTTGCCAGCGCGCCACGAACTTGGGCGACAGCAGGCGCATGAACCCGGCCAGGCAGACGATCTCGACATTGTGGCGCTCCAGCATGTCCTGCATGGCGTCGTCGAAGGCTTCGCGGGTGTTATAATCCTTATGGTTGATGATGTGGGCGGGGATGTCGTGCTCGCGCGCGCGGTTCAGTCCGTACGCGTCTTCCCGGTTGGAAATGACGACGGCGACGGAAGCGGGATAATCGGCTTTGGCGCTGGCATCGATTAGCGCCTGCAGGTTGCTGCCGCCGCCGGAAATGAGGACGCCGATTTTGTGTTTAGCCACGGAAGGTGACCGCTACTTTGTTTCGCCGCGTCAGTGTACCGAGCCGGCACACTGTTTCCCCTTCGCGTTCCAGTAACTTGATAATCCCCTTGGCTTTGGATGGGGACACCACCAGCACCATGCCGATGCCGCAGTTGAAAGTACGGCGCAGGTCATTCTGCGCTATGTTGCCTGCCTTTTTCAGCCACCCGAATAGCGGCGACAGATTCGGCATTTCGATCTCCGCCGCCAGATTCTCGGGCAACACGCGCGGCAGGTTTTCGGTGATGCCGCCGCCGGTGATGTGCGCCAATGCTTTTACGCCCTTGGGGAATTTGCGGATGGCTTTCAGGCAGCTTTTCACATAGATGCGCGTAGGCGTGAGCAACACGTCGCCCAATCTTTTGCCGCGGGCGAATGGCGCGGGCATGGCGTAATTCAAATGATGGATGTCCATGATATGCCGTACCAGCGAGAAGCCGTTGGAATGTAAACCGCTGGATGCCAATCCCAAGATCACATCATTTTTTTCCATTTTTTTCTTGGGCAATAGTTTCTTGCGTTCTACCGCACCGATAGAAAATCCCGCCAGGTCATATTCGCCGTCTTTATACATGCCCGGCATTTCCGCCGTTTCGCCGCCGACTAATGCACAGCCGGCTTCCTTGCATCCCTTGGCGATGCCTTTGATGACGTGTTCGGCGACGCTAACATCCAATTTTCCGGTGGCGAAATAATCGAGAAAGAATAACGGCTCTGCTCCTTGAACGACCAGATCGTTGACGCACATGGCGACGAGATCGATGCCGATGGTGTCATGCTTGTTCATGGCCTGGGCAATTTTGAGCTTGGTGCCGACGCCGTCGGTGGAGGAAACGAGGATGGGGTCCTTATAACCGGTTTTTTTGAGGTCGAACAATGCGCCGAAACCGCCTAAATCATCCATCGACCCCTTGCGGCGCGTGGCTTTGGCGAAGGGCTTGATGCGTTCGACCAGCGCATCCCCGGCATCGATATCGACCCCGGCCTGTTTATAGGTGGTAGCTTTATTCTTGCTCATATAGTCATTGCGGTTTTTGCGATAAGTGAGTAAAGAGTAATGCCAGAGTTTACCCATGCGTCCAATCAAAATCTTAAGTTTCCTGTTCTGCCTGACTTGGGCGGTTATTGCCGTGCCCGCATGGGCGGGCGAGGCGCTGGTCAACAGCGAGGCGTCGGTCGACGTCACCGGCAAGGATGCTGCCGACGCGCGCGCGCAGGCGATGGCCAAGGGTGAGGCCGATGCGCTGGCTAACCTCCTCAACAAGCTGACCACGCCGGAGCAGACGCAGAGCGTCATCGACAGCATGGACGCCAATAAAATCAGCAGCATGGTGCGCGGCACCGAGGTGCTGGAGGAAAAAATCTCGAGCAACCGCTACCGTGCCCGCCTGATGGTGACGTTCGATGGCGACCAGATCAGCGGCCTGATCGGCAAAGGCGCCGTCGCTACTCCGGAAGGCGGCGTCGACCAGGCGACGGTGGGGTCGTTCCTGGTCATCCCCGGTTATGAGGAAGACGGCTCGGTTATGTTGTGGGAGGAAGCCAATCCGTGGATACCGGTGTGGCGCGCCGCCGGGCTGGAAGTGGCGTCGGGCGATATCGTGGTGCCGTATGGCGATAACGCGGATATTTCGGCGATCGACGCCAAGACGCTGGCTTCGGCCAATTACGCCTCGCTGGCGCCGCTGACCATCCGCTATGGCGTCAGCGACATCGTGGTATTGCAGGCCAAATTCACCCATGCGCCCGACATGGTGCTCTCCGTCGTCAAGCGCCGCATCACGCGCACGCAGAACGAGGTCAATCTGCTGACCTACCGTGCCGACCCGCAGGAAACCAAGGAATTGCTGCTGGCGCGCGCCGCCCGCGACATCGCCGACAGTTTGCAGCATAAGAAGACCGAGGAACTGGAAACCGTCAAGATGGTGCATGGCGGCGAGCGCAACGATCTGATGCTGCTGGCCAGCATCACTACGCTGCATTCATGGACGGAGGTGCGCGCCAAGCTGGCGACGCTGCCCATGATCGACCGGCTGGAGTTGCTCGCCATCTCGCCGCAGCAGGTCGATATGATCGTGCATTACCGCGGCTCGCCCGATTCGCTGGCCAACGCCATCACGGCGCAGAATCTGCGGCTGGTGAAGAATCCCAATTACTGGGTGGTGTCGCATGATTAAATGTGGGGGATTAGGGATTGGGGGTTGGGCATTAGGGAAATTTTTTCTCCAATCCCTAATCTCCAACCCCCAATCCCTGTATTCAAAAAGTATATATCATGACCAATAAGAAATGGCCGTTCTGGTTGACGATCGGCCTGTTGTTTTTCGTTTTCATTTACCTGATACGGGGGGTCCTGCTGCCGTTCGTGCTGGGCATATTCATCGCTTACTTCCTGCATCCGGCGGTCGATAAGCTGGAAAAAACCGGCACCTCGCGCGGCGTGGCGACGCTGATGATCATCGCTTCTTTTTTTCTCAGTATCGTCCTGCTGTCGGTGCTTATCGCCCCGGTGATCGCCGGGCAGTTTTCCGGCCTGATCGCCGCCCTGCCCGATTATGTGAATGATTATCAGCAAAAATACGCCCCCGATCTGTCGCGCTGGCTGGGCGGATTGGGGACGGAGGCGCTGGACAGCGTGAAATCCGCCGCCGCCGGTTTTTCCGGCATCATGGTTAAGCTGGCGGGGGAATTCGCCGGCGGGCTATTCCATTCCGGCATGGCGTTCGTCCATCTGCTGTCGCTGATACTCATCACGCCGGTGGTGGCGTTTTACCTTCTGCGCGACTGGGGCGGGCTGGTCGGGCGCATCGACGCGCTGCTGCCGCGCCACTCGGCCGCTACCATCCGCGGGCAACTGGCCATCATCGACCGGACGCTGGCCGGTTTCGTGCGCGGGCAGATGACCGTCTGCCTGATCCTGGCGGCGTATTATGCGCTCGGCCTGTCGGTGGCGGGGCTTAAGTTCGGCATTGTCATTGGCCTCACGACCGGCTTCCTGGTGATTTTCCCCTATGTCGGGCTGCTGCTCGGAATGACGGTGGGGCTGGGGGTGGCTTTTTTCCAATTCGATAGCTCCGGGCAGATGGCAACGGTGCTGGCTGTATTCGCCGCCGGGGGCATCATGGAGGGCTATATCATTACGCCGCGGCTGGTCGGCGAAAAGGTCGGGCTGCACCCGGTATGGATCATCTTCGGGATGCTGGCGGGAGGAACGCTGTTTGGCCTCGTCGGCGTATTGCTGGCCGTGCCCGCGACGGCCGTCATCGGCGTGTTGTCGCGGTTTGCTATCCAGCGATATTTAAAGAGTGAATATTATAAGGGCGAACGGTGAGTATGGCGCAGCTTCCTTTATCCTTAAACCTGCCGCCAGTCTATTCAGCGGATAATTTTTTTGTCTCGGCGAGCAATCAGGAGGCCTATCGCTGGATCACCATCTGGCCGCACTGGCCCGATCATGCCGTGCTGATCTGCGGTCCCAAAGGCTGCGGCAAAACCCATCTCGGGCAATTATGGGCGAAACAGGCGCGCGCGCAGTCATGGCCGGCCTCGGGCCTCGATGCGATGGATCCGGCGGCCATGCGCGCCCACTGGCTGATCGAGGACATCGAGCGCACGCGCGACGAGCGCCTGCTGTTGCATCTGTTCAATATGACCCGCGAGCAGGGATTCCGATTGTTGCTGACGTCTGCCGTTGCCCCGTATCACCTGCCGTTTACGCTGCCGGATCTGACGTCGCGGCTGCTGGCGATGCCGTATGCCACTATCGTCCAGCCCGACGATACGGTGCTGGCCGGGGCCATGCGCAAGCAATTCGCCGACCGCCAGATGAAGGTGGCCGACGACGTGATCGCCTACGCGCTGCCGCGCATGGAGCGCTCGCTGGGCAAGGTGCGGGAGTTGGTCGAGTTGGTCGATAAAAGCGCGCTGGCCGAGCGGAAAAACGTGACCGTGCCTTTCATCAAGCGGCTGCTGGAGACAGGAATGCAACAATCATTTGATTTAAAAACATAATCCAACATGACAATATTGTAATGTTTCCCTCACTATGCTGTAATGGCGGCAGGCATAGGATGGGCTTACTAAAGTTTCCACTAGCCTTCAACCATCAACAAAAGGATAAACTTATGAATAAGATCTCAACCTTGGCGCTCATCGCAGCGCTCAGCCTGGGCGCACCGGCTGCCTATGCCCAGATCCGTCATGATAACGGCGGAACTAACCCGGAAATCCGCCAGGACAGGCAGGATATCCGTCAGGATCACCAGGATATGCGCCAGGATCGTAAAGAAATCCGTAAGGATAGACGCGATGAACGCAGCGATAGACATCAAGGACGTAAAGAAAGGCGTCATGAAGAACGCAATAAACATCGCGAAGCACGTAAAGAGCATCGCGAAGAACGCAAGGAACATCGTGAAGAACATCACGAAAATCATTAACAGCCTTAGTGTGAACCTGCAAAACGGCCGGGGGGAAACTCCGGCCGTTTTTTTCCGCCTACGCGCAGCGTAGCGGAATCACGCCATAGCTTTGGCCGACAGCGGATTGGCTGCGCTACGGCGTGACGAGCACACCCGCAATTGACAGAAACCCCGGCGTTTCCTAGAATGCAGCCATGCAGAACCTGGCACAGCATTACGCCTCCACGCCGCGTCCGATGCAGTTGCTGCAACTGGATGCCATTGCGCAGGCGCAGGCCTCGCGCAATCCTTATCCGCATGTCATCGCTTCCGGGGCTTTGCTGGCAGGGGTGGGGGAATCGCTTAAGCGCGATTTTCCCGGCATCACGAAAACCGGCTATCTGCCTTTGAGTCTGCTTGAGCGTAAGGGCGCTTTCGACGCTTTGCTCTCCGACCTGGAAAGCCCGGAGCTGGCGGCGTTACTCAGCGACAAGCTGGGGCTGGAGCTGCGCGACAAGCCGCGCATGATTACGGTGCGCAAATGGTCGGCGGGCAGCGACGGGCGCATCCATAATGACGGCGAGGCAAAAATCGCCACCTCGCTGATTTATTTGAACGAAACCTGGCCGGAAGGCGATGGCGGCCGGTTGCGCGTTCTTCGCAGCGACCAAAGTTTCGACGATACGGCGGCGGAAGTCCCGCCTACCTACGGGACGTTTTTTGCCTTTGCCCGCACCGAAAATTCCTGGCACGGCCATAAGCCGTTTACCGGCGAGCGCCGCGTCATCCAGACGACGTGGCTCAGGAGCTGGGAGGATTACCGCCGCAAGGAAAAACGCGGGCGGTTTTCGTTTTTATTGAAGAGGTTTACCTCTTCGTCTTATTAAAATGACAGAGTCGCTTCCCATTTCCTCCGACCTGCAACAGGCGATGGCCGGATGGGAGGAGTGGCTGACGCATGTGCGGCGTGCGTCCGCGCATACTATCACCGCATACACTATCGATCTGGCGCATTTCTGCCGGTTTTTAAGCTTGCATCTGGGCGGGCCGGTCAGCCTCAAGAATTTAGGCAGGCTGGAGCCCAAAGACATCCGCGCCTGGCTGGCGTCGCGCTCGCAACGCTTCGAGGCGGCTTCGACGGCGCGGGCGCTCTCCACCGTCAAAAGCTTTTTCCGCCATCTCGAAAAACAGAGCGGTTTTGAAAATGCCGCCATCTTCCATATCCGCAGCCCGAAAATCAAAAAATCCCTGCCGCGGGCGCTGCCGGAAATACAGGCCGGGGAGGCGCTGCAGGCCATCGCCACGCAGCATGACGAGGATTGGATGAACAAGCGCGATTTAGCGCTGCTGGCGTTGATGTATGGGTGCGGATTGCGCATCGGCGAAGCGCTGTCGCTCAGGTTTAAGGATATTCCGCAGGATGATGCGCTGACCATTATCGGCAAGGGCAACAAGCAGCGCATGGTGCCGGTGTTGCCGGTGGTCAGGGAGGCGCTCCGCGACTATGCCGCTGCCTGCCCCTATCCATTTTCCGCCGGCTCGCCCTTGTTCCTCGGCAAGCGCGGCAAGGCGCTCGACCCGGCTATTTTCCAATTGCAATTGCGCAAAGTCCGCGCCGCGCTCGGCCTGCCGGAATCGGCGACGCCGCACGCCTTCCGCCACAGCTTCGCCACGCACCTGCTGTCGGCGGGCGGCGATCTGCGCTCGATCCAGGAATTATTGGGACATGCCAGCCTTTCCACGACGCAGCGCTATACCCATGTCGATAAGGAGCGGTTGCTGAAGGCGTATGAAAGTGCGCATCCGCGGGCTTAAGTCCCCCTACGCTACCTCGCTAAAAGCTCGGCAGCTAGGGCGGACACTCCTTCACCTAAGGTCGCCTTCGTGCGGCTTACGGAAGAGCGTAAGCCACCCGAAGCCGAAGGCGAAGGGTGGAGCGGGTGAAGGGAATCGAACCCTCGTGTTCAGCTTGGAAGGCTGACGTTCTACCATTGAACTACACCCGCGCAATGCCCGCACTTGCTGCGGGGGCGCTAACGAAGGCCAGCTTCTTTCTTCTCCAGCTCAATCGCCTGGATGTCGGTTTTCCAGCTGGGCTGGCCGCCGAGCCTTATGCCGTAGGCGACGTCTTTTTCCGCCTGGTCGTAGTTTTTCAAAAGCCGGAATCCCATGCCGCGCTGGTAATAGAGCATGGGATTGTTGGGAGTGTTCTTGAGCGCGGCGTTGGCGAGAGTGACGGCGGTATTTCCATCGGACGCCGTGCCCGCCGCGTCGCCCAGTTCGCGCCGCACGGTGCCGCGCTGGATGTAGGCGTCGATGTTGCCGCCGTTCATGGCGATGACCTGATCATACACAGTCTCTGCACCTTTGTAATCGCGATTCATGACTTTTTTCGCGGCGCCGAACATCAGCTTCTGGTCGGGGCTGAACTGCACCTTGCCGCCCAGGACGAAGGTCTGCGCTGCCGCCGCGCCGGATAAAACCATCCCAGCGCATAGGCATAATATATAAAGAGTTGATCGGTTCATAGCGTCGATATAGGAGAATTTGCTGCACTGCGCAACGGGTTATTGCTGGACTTGCTGCTTATATCCGCATACATAGGGTGGGGAAATAACCAGCAGGATCGCTTCATGTCAAGCACCGCAGCAGGCGCGCCGGTGTCGCAGCCGCGAAAATTCTATAAAAACCAAACCTTCCACGTGCTGGCCGCCATTGTGCTCGGCATCTGGCTGGGCGCTTTCTATCCCGAGTCGGCGGTGGCGATGAAACCGCTGGGCGACGGCTTCATCCGCATGATCAAGATGGTCATCGGCCCGATCATTTTCCTCACCATCGTCACCGGCATCGCCCATGTCGGCGACATCAAGAAAGTCGGCAAGATCGGTGGCATCGCGCTGATCTATTTCGAGATCATCACCACGCTGGGCCTGATCCTGGGCATGGTGGCGATGAATGTCTTCAAACCCGGCGCCGGTTTCGACACCGAGCACGTCATCAAGGGTGACATTTCGCATTTCGTCAAGGCCGGAGAAAACGTGCATTCGCCGGTCGATTTCCTGATGAACATCATCCCCGATAATATATTGGGCGCCTTCGTCGGGGGCGATCTGCTGCAGGTATTGTTCATCTCCATCCTGTTCGGCATCGCGCTTTCGGCACTGGGAGAAAAAGGCAAAGCGGTGGCGGCGTCGTTCGAAAAATATTCGGCGCTGATCTTCCGCGTCATGGGGCTTATCATGAAACTGGCTCCCATCGGCGCGTTCGGTGCCATGGCCTTCACCATCGGCAAGTTCGGCATCGGCTCGGCGTTGCCCTTGTGCAAGCTGCTGCTGGTCGCGTGCGGCAGCATGATATTTTTCGTGTTCGTGATTTTGGGGCCGGTGGCGCATTATTATAAATTCAGCATCTGGCGCTTCGTGCGCTATCTGGAGGATGAACTGATTATCGTGCTGGGCACCGGATCGTCGGAAGCGGTGCTGCCGCGGATGCTCGAAAAAATGCAGCAATTCGGCTGCTCGCAGCCGGTGGTCGGCCTGGTGCTGCCGACCGGCTATTCCTTTAACCTGGCCGGGTCGTCGATTTACCTGGCCATGTGCGTGCTGTTCATTTCGCAGGCCTATCACGTCGATCTCAGCCTGTCGCAGCAGCTTTCCATACTGGGCATATTGCTCTTGACCTCCAAGGGCGCGGCGGGCGTGGTGGGCAGCGCCTTCATCGTGCTGGCCGCCACCATCAGCGCCACCGGCATATTGCCCATCGAAGGATTGTCATTGCTGCTGGGCATCGACCGTTTCATGTCGTCGGTGCGCGCCATGATCAATCTGATCGGCAACGGCGTCGCCACCGTCGTCATCGCCAAAATCGAGAACGAGTTCGACGGGAAAAAAGCGCTGGCCGAATACCGTGAATTTTTTGAGGATGAGGGGATTAGGCATATTTAGTGTAAATCCTGCGAAGCGCGAAGCGATTGCGCAGGATCTTGTACGATAACCAAGAGAGGATCCTGTGCAGCGCCTTCGGCGCTCACAGGATTGGATAGATATGTACGCAATCATTGCCTTTCTGATAACGCTGGCCGAACTGGTGATTGTCGGCGGTGGCGCCGTATTGCATCTGCATAATATTCTGTATAATGCCCTGGTCTACGGCTCGCCCTTTTACCTGGCGATGAACCTGCTTAACGCCGATTCGGCGTTTCTGGGCAATACCCCGTTCTACCTGGCGCTGCTGGTTTTTCACGTCGTCAAATACATTATTATTTTCCGCGCGCAGATGAGCGATGAGCGCACTTCCCTGCGCACCATTGCCATCGTGCTGGAAGCGGCGTATCTGTGCCTCAGCGCCTATTACGTGAATTAGCGCAATTCTTCCAGATGCCGGTCGCGGTAGAAGAATAAGGTGATGAGCGATACGGCGGCGCAGGCCATGACGTACCAGGCGATGGAATAGCTGTTGCTGGTGCTGCTAAGCAGCCACTGACAGACCATCGGCGCCGTGCCGCCGAAGAGGGCGGCGCTGATGTTATAGGACAGCGCCATGCCGGTATAGCGGATGCGCGTCGGGAAAAGCTCGACCAGGAGCGCCGGCACCGGCCCGGTATAAAACCCGACGATCGCGGCAAACAATCCCTGCGCCAGCAGGATGGGCATAAAGCCGGGCTGAAGCAGCAGCGTAAAGAGCGGATAACTGCCGAGCAGGAAAAACAGCGCGCCGTAAACGAGCACTTTCTTGCGGCCGACGCGGTCGGACAGCCAGGCCGAGGCGATCACCATCACCAGCACGATCAGCATGTTGATGCTGTTGAGCACCAGCGCCTCTTCCTTGCTGCGCCCGAGATTATGCTCAGTGAAGGTGATGAAATAGGCCGACAGCAGATAAAACGGCATGGTCACGCTCAAGTAAATCCCGACGGCCTGCGCCATGTGATGCAGTTCATGCTTCAGCGCGTCGCGCACCGGCCGTTCCGACAGGCTGCCGTCCAGTTTCGCCGCCTCGTAGGTCGGGCTTTCCTCGCAATGCTCGCGGATATACAGGCCGATGAAGCCGATGCCGACGCCGAGCAGAAACGGAATGCGCCAGCCCCAGCTTTCATATTGCGCGTCGGAAAGCGGCGCCTTGACCAGGGCGGCGATGACCGAGCCGAGCAAAAAGCCGATGACTAGGCTCGCCAAGGAAAAACTACCGATCAGCCCGCGCCGGCGCGGCGGCGAATGCTCGACCAGAAACGTAATCGATCCCGAGAATGCCCCGCCCAGCGACAGGCCCTGCAATATGCGGATAAACGTCAGCAGCGCCGGCGCCCACAGGCCGATCATGGCGTAGGTGGGCAGCAGGCCGATGCAACCGGTCGGGATCGCCATCATAAAAATCGACGTCACCAGCGCCGTGCGCCGCCCGAAGCGGTCGCCGATCACCCCGAACAGGATGCCGCCGAAGGGACGGGCCACGAATCCCACGGCGAAAATGCCGAGCGTCGCCAGCAAATGCGCCGCCTCGTTGCCGACCGGGAAGAACAGCTTGCTGATGATCAGCGTCGTGTAGGCATAGAGGGCATAGTCGTACCATTCGAGCCCGTTGCCCAGCATGGCGGCGATGATGATTTTGCGCATA
>JABDCD010000021.1 GCA_013288305.1 Alphaproteobacteria bacterium
CGAAAAGGGGACGTATATTTCCCTTCTGGTGCTGGCGTCCTATGCTATCGCCTCGTTCGGCTCGTATACCGGCCTGACGCTGGCCACCCGGCTTTTCAATGCCCCCACTCTGCAGAAAAAGCGTATGTTACACTGGGCGGGGGCGTTCGCGCTGGGCAGCGGCATCTGGTCGATGCATTTCATCGGAATGCTGGCTTACAAAATGCGCATGGAAATACATTACGAGCCGTGGCTGACCGCTTTATCCATGCTGATCGCCGTGGCGGTCGCGTATTGGGTGCTGCAGATCACCCAGGCGGTAAAACTTTCCCCCGGCCGCCTGGCCGTCAGCGCGATGCTATTAGGGCTTGGCATCTGCGGGATGCATTATACCGGCATGGCGGCGATGGAGATGCGGGCGGATCTGCGTTATATTCCCGACATCTTTTTACTGTCGGTAGCCATCGCCATTGCTGCATCGGGGGCGGCGCTGTGGATCGTATTCACCCTCGGGCGGCATAGCGGCAGGGGACAAATCGCCTGGAGGATAGTCGCGGCGCTGGTGATGGGCGCCGCCATCTGCGGGATGCATTATACCGGCATGGCGGCCTCGGTCATCATGCCGTATGCCGATTGCCGTTTCGATGCCAACCAGAATTTCGAGATACTGGCAATGAGCGTTATCGCCATTACCGGCGTCATTTCCATGATCGCTCTCATCCTCGGCGTTGCTCAACGGCTTTTAGCGCTGATGGCCTGCGGCGTTATTTTTGCGCTTCCGCTGGTCACGATTGTATACGAGGCGATTTCCGACCTGGATTCGGAGATTTTGTTTGCCGAGAAAGAGCGATACGGGGTGCAGTATCATAGCCAGCTTATCGATCTTCTCGTCAGCCTGCAGGAAGTGCGCGGGCTGACCTACATGTTACAGCACGGAGACGCGACGGTTGCCGATAAATTGAAGTCCAAGAAGGAAGACGTGCGCCATGCGATCACGGAAATAGACGGCATAGACCAGTCATTCGGAATAACGTTGGGCGTCAGCCAGGGTTGGCAGGAGGTAAGGAAAAACATCCTATCGCTGCTGGATAAGCCGGAATCATTGACGCTTGCTGGGGAATTCAGACATTATTCTGAAGTCATTGATTCCCTGGCTGGTTTTATGTTGGAGATTTCCGATAGCTCTAACATTACGCTTAATCCTCAACTGGACAGCGATTATCTGGCGGATGTTATGGTCAATGTTACGCCGGCCATCATGAAAACCATAGGGAAAATGCGCGGTCTGACGGCGGGATTGTTGTTATCGGGGGAAATGCCGCAGCAATGGGCCGGGCAGGACATAAGAGAGCTGCAAGCCTTGTACAACCAGTTGAACGTGCAGGACGGTGATATGGAAATCGCGCTTGAGCAGGCCAAGCACGCGGATCCAGATTCCGGAGGATACATTGAGTATCACAATAACACCATAAAACCCAAACTGAACGAATTACAAAAGCATTTCGAAACCATGTTCTTCGACCATGTCGCGGATTTATCGGCGTCCGAGATGTTTCAGCAGGCCACCGATACCCTTGCTCTCTACGACAATCTTTATGACAAAGCGGCGGACGCATTTCTTGATTTGCTCAAGCAGCGCAGGAACGAATATGCGCTTAAGAAGAATCTGGTGCTTTATTCCAGCATTATCGCCTTTTTCGGATTCGCAACGCTATTTATTTTTCTCTATCGCAACCTGTCCAAGACCGAACGCATCCAGCAGGAGGCCGTGGAAGCAAAAAAACAGGCGGAACGAGCCAATGAATCCAAAAGCGATTTCCTCGCCAACATGAGCCACGAGATACGCACGCCGATGAACGGCGTGCTCGGCATGGCCGGGCTGCTGCGCGATACCGAACTGGACCCTGAGCAGCGCGGCTGGGTGGAGATCATCCAAAAATCGGGGGAGAATTTGCTGGAGATCATCAACGACATTCTCGATTTCTCCAAGATCGAAGCGGGAAAACTGAAGCTGGAGCCGATCGATTTCGACCTCGACATCGCCGTGATGGAAGTGACCGACCTGATGGCGCACAAGATGCAGGAAAAAGGGCTGGAGATGATCGTGCATTTCGCGCCCGACATGCCGCATCACGTCGTCGGCGACCCGGTGCGCCTGCGCCAGATCCTGTTCAACCTCATCGGCAACGCTGTCAAGTTTACCGAAAAAGGGCATGTGCTCATCCGTGCCAACTGGAAAAAAGAAGCCGGCGACCGCATACGTTTGCTTTTCGAAGTGGAAGACACCGGCATCGGCATTCCCGCCGACAAGCTGAAACACGTCTTCGAGAAATTCTCGCAGGCCGAGGAATCCACCACGCGGCGCTTCGGCGGTACCGGCCTCGGACTTACCATCTGTGGCAAGCTGGTGCAAATGATGGGCGGGGCCATTAGCGTACGAAGCGAATTGGGTCAAGGCTCGGTATTTACTTTCGACGTTCAGCTTGCCCTGGGAAAAGAGCGCCGGGCCCAGCCGCGCGGCGTTTCTACGGTCGAGCTGAAGGGCCTGCGCGCGCTGGTGATGGACGATACGGCCATCAACCGTAACATACTCGATGAGTATCTGAAGGCGTGGAACATGCGCTGCGATAAATGCGCATCGGCAGGCGAGGCGCTGAACATGATCGAAAAGGCGGCGCGCGAAAACGACCCTTACCACTTCGCCCTCGTCGATTACCGCATCGGCGAAGGCAATGCCATGCAGCTGGCGGAATGGATTAAAAGCTCGCCGCTCAAGCTCGATCCCACGCTGTTCATGGTCACGGCGCTCTCCCAGGTGGTCACCAGCACGAACCTGGCCGAGAAAGGATTTTCCGGGCTGTTCATCAAGCCGTTCTTTCCCACTCAGCTCAAGGCGGCATTGCAGGTATTATGGGATGCGAAGCAGCACGGCAAAACACTGCCGCTGGTAACGCGCCATACCATCACCAAGATGCTGAAGCCCGATGCCAAGAGCAACGTCGTGCGGCCGGACATGTTTCCCGGCGTGCGCGTGCTGGTGGCGGAGGACATGAAGGTCAATATGATGCTGATTAAAAAAATCCTGGAAAAACACGGCTGCGAAGTTACCTCCGCCGTCAACGGCAAAGAAGCCACCCTGAAAATGCGCGAAACATTTCAAGGCTCAGGCGCCGCGCAGGGCGGGCGTTATGACATCGTGTTCATGGATTGCCAGATGCCGGAGATGGACGGGTTCGATGCGACGCAGCATATCCGCAGGGAAGAAAAAGCGCATGGGTGCCATACCGTCATCGTCGCCCTGACGGCGGACGCGCTCACCGGCGATCGCGAAAAATGCCTGAAAGCGGGCATGGACGATTACATCAACAAGCCGTTCAAGCCGGAGCAGATCACCGAGATATTGAAAAAATGGGTCCATCCGGAAAAGAAGGGCGCATAAAATCCGCTTTAGATAACACGGTGCCCCACTTCGTCAGGTCCGGATTCACGCGTTGCGCGACCTGTCCACGATCCCAGACTTTCGGTACGCTGCGGAGGTTTAGGTAATACCCCGCGGGATTTGCCGTTGCCGGCACGTTTGGGATGAGATTCTTCTGCAGGCGCAAGGCCATATTGGCTGCCACAGTATTTTACGGCATCGTTCAGCCATCCGAGGGGATTTTCATTGTCGAGTTTTGGGAAGGGTTTTGATGCCGGCGGTTTTTTGTCTTCGGGCGGATTTTTCCAGTTACGTTGCGTATCGATCTTATGGAAATGCCCCAATACCGCCTCGGGTGTTTTCAGCTCCATATTTTCATCGATCATCACGGCGGCATAATGACGCCGCGCGGCCTGCATGACGTGAGCCTTGACGTGCTCCACGAAGTCATTCAGCTTGTCTAATTTCGTTCCAAGGAATATCACTTTTTGCTTGATGTGCGTTCCTGATTTATCATAGATCGGCTCTTGTTTCCTGTCGCCGGCATCCGGCTTATCCTCACACCCGCGCCACACCGAAAAAGTGATTTCGACATTGCCATTTTCCACTTCCTTCGGCTCGTCCGCCGTTACCATAATATCCTGCTCATAGCGCTGCATATGTTTGCGGACGAAATTCTGTAGCTCGCTATACCCGAAATATCCTTTCTCCACCGTCGTATCCACCGCCTTGTCAAGATTATCCACGGGCATGAGATCATTAAGGGTTGGTTTGTCGTTACCTAGCATCTGGCGTTTCAATTTGGTCACCAGTTCCGCTTTCGGGTAGCGCTCGAAATGCCTGCGCAACAATTCCCGTATCCCAAGCGTCTTCTCGTCGCCGAACAGGCTACGCTCGGCGCGAAGCAGCGCCTGATCGTAATCTGTAGTGCCCAGATCGAGATGACGGGTATAGATGCGCAGCAGACCTGGGGTGGGGAGGCGAACGGTATCGGGATTATAGTGAAAAGGGACTTCCAGGCGCCAGGTGCTATTTTTCCGGCCGGTGTCATGCGTCATGCTCGGTGCGCCGATGGTAAAGCTGCGTGGCTTCACTTTCCCTGTGGCGGGGATATCTAGCGTGATGGAAGATTCGGTCTTTACGCCCGGCAGAAGGGAGTTCAGGTACGGGCCATCTTCGGCAAATTCGAGATTGACGCGCTCCTCGCTTTCCCAGGTGGCTGCCAGCGTTCTTTCCGGATGCTTTTTTATATCGTCGCGCAAGGTTTCGGTCAGATCGTTTTTAATGAGCCAGTGTCCCGACGCTTTCCCCCGATGTTGTTGCAAGCAGTCCAATACTACGGTGAGACGACGCCCCATTTCCGCGATGCGCTCATCGTCGAAATTTAGAAGCCTTGCGATATCCTCGACGGTAAGCGATTTTTTTAAAATAGCCTGCAGTTCTGGCGGTATCTTTTCCACATCTCCATTGGAAGGTGCGGTTAACCCAAGCGGAATCACCGTCTGAACGGGCGTTTTTGCCGGGTCGCCGGGCTTGGACGGATAGTTTGCTTCAATCACAAGACTGTACCATCCGCCGGCAGTACTGATGGTCAGCTTACGTTTGGCGGGGTCACCGGCATCCGGGGGCACGGGGCCGTTCGGCGCAACCGTCGATCTCTCATCGGGTTTCGGCGTCGTGTCTTTAAGCGCCCTGAGATGCTGGCCGCCAAGCAGCATATTCCATGTCGACCCCAGGATTTCCTTGATTTCATCCGGCTGAATAGGCAGAGCATCATCAAATCCGTATTTACGCAACGGTTTACTTAAATCAAATGGTGGCAGTTCGCAGATGGGGTTCTTATCCCACTTGGGGATAACGGAATCCCTTGCCGGGTATTTGCTGAATGCCACGATCAGCTCCTTGCCGCGCATTTCGCAGAATACGTAAGGGTGTTTCCCGTTAAATCCTTTGGCTGTTTGTTCAATATCATGACTGATTTTGTCCAGAGTGACTTTCATTGCCTGCTGTCGCGCACGCCGCTCTTTGTCTGTCCGCACGGGTAACTCGCCCGCCACTAGCACGATAGGGCCGGATGGTTTCGGGAGCCTGGATCCGCCATTTTCAGCAAGAGGTACGGACGGTGTTGGGGCGCCTGCTTTCGGTGGGTCGGCAACAAGAGACAATGCAACGGCGGCGGCAGGTAGTATCGGTGTTACGGGTAGAGTAACTGCGGTTGCGTTCTTTTTCGCTTCTGTTGCGGGCGCCGCCTCTTTCGCTCTCGCTGCCGCTTCGGCTGCTTCTGCTTCCTTCGCTTTAGCCATTGCTTCCGCTGCTTTTGTTATTGCCGTTTCCGCCGTGGCGATGCCGGTGTTGATTGCAGTTTCCAGGACTTCCGGCAGCTTCCCGTTTTCTGCCATCTTGCCTTCTGCTTTAAAGGCTTCTTGCAATACCTTATGTGCAATCGTCCACAGTTCCTCCTGCGCCAGAGCCATGTCTTCCGCAGAGGGCGACTTGCCTTTTTTCCCCGGGAAAAGGATATTCTGCGCCTCTTTGGCTTTTGTTATCAGTTCCGGCGTACCCAACGCAGCGATGATCAGTAGCGGCGCATTAGCTATACCGGCCACTAGATCCCGATGCCGATCGCGGTTCCTGTCGATCAGCTGTTGGTGCAGTCCTTTCGTCTTAAAGTGATCAGGCACAAGATTGTCGATCGGTTCGGAAAGCGCACGCACCGCTATGTTCCGCGTTTGCGCGCGCGCAGCCTCATCCAGCGTCGGTAAGGGTGCATCCATGGTGCAGAGATGGTAGAGGATATCCATAGTCTGGCCTTCGAAGAGCGCCGCGCCCAGCTCCTCGTGCGGCCTGAAACTTTTGTTTAGCAGATCGGGCAGCGGCGCAATCTGTGCCCAGTCATCGACAAAATCTTTTGCCGGAAGTTTTTTAAGACGGATGCGATCCTTGATGCTCTGCAACCGGCTCGTCATGCCGTATGGCTTGTCAATGAGCATATCCTGCTCTCGCTTAAGCTCGGCCCGCTCCTGCTGTTCCTTAAGCAGGCGTTCCTGCTCTGCCAGTTTTTCCTGTTTTCTGGCTTCACGTTCTTCCGGCGTCAGCACGGCATCTTCGTAGGCGGCCTTGAGCTCAACCAATGCCGGCTGTAGTGCTTTCTTGAGTTGTTCCCTTTTTTGGTGGTTCGACAGAGTTAATTCAGTGGTGTATCGATTGGCCGTTTCTTCCAGAGCCGAGAAGAGATAGGTGCGCTGAGGGGGCAGGGTAAAACGGTAATTGTTCCAATCGAATATGATGGCATTATTACCGAGGGCCGATAACGGGCGGGCGCCGTTCATGAAATCGGTAAGCAACGGACGATTATTATCCATCACTCCAATCGGCATACTGTCGCCCAGCATACTTTGCAGATAAACAAGCATATCTTGTCGATCATGTACTAAATTAGTGACTGGAGGAAGGCGCAGATTGATCAGCTGATCCAGCCCATTATCCATCATCGTCTGAAAAAGTTTTTTGGTTAGCCTACGTTGTAGGCTGCTATTACCAGACACCTCAGTGTTGTATAAGGTCTCTATATCGGTCCGTGGTATTTCATGCTGGCGGGCGATGGTCACAGGAAGGATACTCTTCAAAACAGCCTCACGCGTAAGATCACTGACTTTATGCAGCGTGGTATCTTCGAGAATTATCCCTTCATAATCTTTTTCCATCTGCGTTTTCAGCGGAGTGCCCATTAAAGAAGCCGTGTTGGATAATTGACCCGCCAGGCGTAACTTAACAGAGTGATCGAATGCGGTGGCGCTAATACCAAATATCTTAATAACTGTGTTTAACCTATCAAAAAACTGTTTCTGCGGCTCTGGCAGATCGTCGGCGCATTTATAATGCTCCGGGGCTGCCGACGGGGCGGGGGCTTTAGCATATTGTTTCACTTTTTCATCGGATAAATCAATAGACTGATTTGGGTGCGTCGGAGGAAGACGCTGTGGCGGATTAATGACGGAACAATGTACGTCGAGCCCATGATGTTGCCCGATCATTTCAAGCAGCCGCCCCTGCATCGGGCTAAGATGTTTAGCATATTCCTGTTTAAGGGGTGCTATATGGATAATATTTGCACAGGATTCGAATAGCAGCTTTTCGCTGGCAACCCCTTCACGCTCATATTCATTCAATTTGTACATCTTTTTGAATGTTTTGAGATGTACTTGCAGAGTTGCCATACTTAGCCGCTGTGAATTGGTCAGAAGTGTAACCGTGCCGCGCTGTGTCGTTGGGTCGTAGCTGAAGTGATGTTGGGTTAGAAGATTATCCAATCTCTTTGTGAGGTGACCGTCTGCGGATTTATCATGGCAATTGGCATAGGTGATGGCCGCCGCTACGGCTTTGGCTTCGAGGACATCGGAAGCCTTGAAAACAATGGGCTTATCTTGTCTTATAAAATCCGGCAGTGCGTTGATGATTTTAATCGCCCGATCTATGATGTTGATGCGCTGTGCGGCTGCACTTTGCGCTGCAACGAACTTGTTATATTCGTCATAGGCTTTGCCCAGTTCACGATATTGCTGTCTGGCCGCGTCTTTCTCCGGGCCATCAAACATTTCCGCCGCACGGTACAGCATCCAGCCAACGGAATGGGGGCCGCTCACGTTTTTTTTCAGCGCCTCTAAATTATGTGCTGCCACATGCGGCGGCTGAGTCCTGACATTTTGTTCCTGACGGCTTACCATCTCCTGGCGCACGACATTCCAGTCAATGGTCGAGGGTCCTTCGCCCAGAACGGATACCAGCGCATTGTAAAGCACTGTTTGTGAAAAACTTCGAATATATTTAACTGATTCCGCATCGCTTTTTTGTGCTGCTGCACGGGCAATATCCAGAGCCAGCTTGCTGACATAGATTTCCCCCGGACCGGTAGCCGGAGCATTGAGGTCTGCGCCAAGAATCAATAGCAAATTCTTTGATTCCAGCAATTTTTTATAAGGCGTCTTCCATTCCGAGACAATGTGCTGAATAAAAGCAAAATATTCAGACGACACCGTCCCCTGCTGTGGAGGATTGCTGTATTTTATTCCGCTCATGAAAATTACCTAATTGGGACTATCCTAAAAGGTTAATGTTTTAGCGAACCCAAGTACAGTGAAGGTTTGGTTACAATTGAACCGGCCGATAACGGCAGCAACTAAGGAGCGAATTTTTTCATATATTACAAATAATTGTAGGTAGTACGACAAAGTGTTTATATGGCATGGAAGGAGGAAACTGCAAACCCGGAGTCCATTATTGAGGCATCGGACGGTAGAAAAATTGTCAAATTTCTACCCTGAGTTGTATTCAATTCGCTTGCATTTAGATCGATTGATATTAATAAAAGATTAACCAAAAACAGGCTAGATAACTTGTATACGAGATGCGGGTGATGCTTATGCAAAAGTATTGTTAGCTGCTTGCGATAAGGTTTGATGTAGGAATTATGGTTACGCCTGGTAACCTGCAAACCGCGTGCAAACCACGCCCTTTTTGGCTTCTTTATTAATCATTTCCGAGGGTGCAGAAATCTGCGGAGATCCACGCCCGTCTTCGCTTTGAAGTATGGTGCCGCTTGTGTGATTCGAACACACGACCTACCGCTTACAAGGCGGTTGCTCTACCCCTGAGCTAAAGCGGCGCATGGAATGCACATTAGTGGTTAGGCGAAAGGGGGGCGAGAATCAACTCTCTTATTTGGAGATGCCGTGATCCGTCTCTTTCTCTTTGCGCGAAAAAAGCTGTTGCAGCCCTTTATTTTCCGCCAGCGTCAGTATGACGCCCAGCGTAATACCGCCAGCGCCGAAAGCGGTCATGATGGCTTTGATCTTTCCGTTCCTGGGCGCCGCTCTGAAATAATCCAGGGTATTCTTGAATCCGCGCGGCCTGAAATATTCGATGACCTCGGCATTAAAAACTTTATGTTCCTGTGGCAGTTTCCTGGTGATATCGCCGCTGGCGACGGATATTTCACTGATTTTATCCCAATGTTTTTGCCGGATTGGTTTCTCAAAATCTTTGGCATGTTTGAGGGTATCGTACAGGTCATTGCGCAAATGGTCATGTCCCCACCACCAGCCAATCGCTGCCGAAATCGGCCAGGCGGCAATCTCCAGCGCCTTGCTGACGAAGGGCTTAGACGGTTCGGACTTCGATGGTTCGGGCAAATCGGCCATGGGTTTTCGCTCGCTGTTGGTGCTCTTTAACTATAAAGCAGCCGCGGCGGCGATAAAAGTGACAGTTTTGTGACAAAAATGCCGGTTATTAAGGCTTCTGATAAATATGGAAATTCTCTCTCCTACCACTTCTTCATCACTTCCTGCGACAGCTTTCTGCCCAGCACGGCCATTTCGACGGCTTCCTCGATCTGCATCTGCACGTCGAACGGCTCGGCGATGCCGCGGAACAGGATGCGGCTGCCGTCATTGCCGGCGATAGTCACGCTGCCGTAATCGAACAATTTGCCGAGCAGCCCCTGCCGTACGCGGACGATGGCGACGGCGGCGTGCGGCAGGTCGAGGCGTTTGCGGTAGACCATGCCGAGCTTGCCGAGCACGCGCTTGTCGGTCAGCGCCAACTCGGTCGTCGCCAGCCCGGTAAAGCGGCCGAACATCAGCAGCCCTGCCAACAGCAGCAAGGGATAAACATACGCCAGCTTGCGGATGCGCGCCTGATAAACGATGTGTTCGCCGGGTTGGAGGTTATTTTCGATGAAAGACATATCAGGCGTTACTCGCCTTTATATTCGCCCTCGTTCAGCCACGGCCGGTGGTTGGCGGGCTTGCCGAAATAATAGCCCTGCATGGAATCGACGCTCATTTCCATGAGGATTTTGGCGACTTCGCCGGTTTCGACGAATTCGGCGACGGTGTGCAGCCCGAAGCCTTGGGCGAAATTGAGCAGGGTCTGGACGAAGAAGCGGTTATCGGCGTTTGTGGCCAGGTCTTTGATGAACACGCCGTCGATTTTCACCATATCCACCGACAGTGCCTTGAGCTGGCGGAACGAGGTATAGCCCGAGCCGAAATCGTCGAGCGCGACCTGGCAGCCCAGCGCCTGCAGCGAGGCGACGAAGAAGGCGGTACGGCGCAGGTCGCGGTGGGCGGCGGTTTCGGTGATCTCGATGATGAGGCGTGCCGCCACGTCGGGGCTGTCCTTGAGCCGTTCCGACAGGTTATCCAGCCACAGCGGATTTTCCGTGGTCAGGTTGGAGACGTTGAAGGCAAGCCTTACATCATCGGAGCGCCGCAATTCCTCAATGGTTTTTTCCATGACCATGGTGTCGATGATGTCGATCAGCCCCATTTTTTCGGCCACCGGTATCAGCGCGCCTGCCGAGCTGATTTTTCCGGCCTGGTTAACCAGCCGGAGCAGCGCCTCGTAATGCAGTGTCTTGCCGGTCTTGCTTTCGATCACCGGCTGGTAGGCCATGCGCAGGCGGCTTTCCTTGAACGCCTTGAACAAGTAATTGGCCAGCCCCATCTGCTGGCGGCATTCGTCGGCTTCCTGGCGCGTCATCTCGAAGGTGCGGTGCGGCGCACCCTGCAGGCTGCCCACGGCGACATAGGCCTTGTCGAGCGCGTCGTGGGCGCCGGTGGTTTCCAGCGGGAAGCTGACGCTGCCGATGGCGCCCATGATGTAGAGGGCGGCGGTGGCGAAATTATCGCGGCCGAAATTCTGGATGGTGTTGTGGATGCGCCCGGCGATGATGGCCGTATCTTCAGGATAGCTGTTGATGAGGATGATGCCGAGCTGGTCGCGTTGCAGGCGTTGTACGACGTCGCCGTCGCGCAACATCGCCTCGATCATTTTGACCAGGTCGTGGATGACGATTTCCGAGGTGTCGTGGCCGTAGGCGTTGATGATCATCGGCAGGTTGGTGATCGACACCAGCATCAGCGAGCCGGACGTATGCTCGGTGATGACGCGCTGGATGCAGCTTTCCAGCAGGTCGACGAATTCCGGCGGATAAAAATTCCCGCCCGGATAGGGGACCGGCGGCGGGTGCAACGCTTCGCGTTCGAGCGGCGGCGATAGTTGCACGGCAGGCTCCGGGCGCGGCGGCGGTGCGGACGCGGGCGATAAAGGCACGTGCGGGCTTTCGTGAGACAACATCACAATCGGCGACCTCTAGACACTGTTTTCCACCTTTATCATCGCACAGAAAGGTAAAAATTAGTTAAAATTGTTGAGAATAATGCGTTTTTACAGGATAAAAAAATCCATGCTTAGAGTAGCAGAGAAAGGTAAACGCAAGGTTTACAGAGGGATAGCTTAAAGGTTGTAAAAGTAGCTATACAGCGCGCTACGGGCGAAATTGAGCAGCAGCAGTAGGATAATCGGGGAAATATCGATGCCGCCCAGGTCGGGCAGCAGTTTCTGTATGGGGCGCAGCGCCGGTTCGACCAGCCGGTTCAGCGCGCGCATGATTTTCTGCACGACCGGTTGGTAGGCATTGATAACCTTGAAGGAAATCAGCGTGACCACCACCGTCCACACGATGACGCAGATCATGTAAAGATGGATGATTTCGGCCAGCAGATCGACGAAGGGGTTGAGCATAGTTGAGATGTGGGGATGTGAAGATGTGGGGAGGTGAAGATTTAGAGATGTTTTTGCTTCACATCTCTACATCCCCATCTCCCCACATCCCGATTAATCGTTCCTCTCGGAATTCTTGCGAGCCAGTTTGCGGGCGCGGCGCTTGGCCTCGGCGGCCTTGCGGACGCGGGCTTCGGCGGGCTTCTCGTAATGGCGGCGCATCTTCATTTCACGGAACAGCCCTTCGCGCTGCATCTTCTTTTTGAGCGCGCGCAGCGCCTGATCCACGTTATTGTCGCGGACAATCACTTCTACCAGAAAAATATACCCCCTGTCGGCGTTTGGTTCGAGTTCAAAGGTGAACTTTCAGAATAACAAGCGGATAGGCCGTTGTCAAAGTAATTATGCCGGCACCGCCTGCAGCGATTTGGCCCGGCAGAGGTTGAAAAAGACCTGCCAGTATTTGCTGAGGTCGAAGATGGTGAAGGGATTGTCCACCGCCGGTTTTTCCCATAGCGGACGGGGCTTCAGCTCCTCGAAATGGTTGCTGAGCTTGGCCATGACCGGCTTCAGGGGTCCCTGGAAGAGAATGAAAATATCGCCGTCGTCGCACAGGTAAACATAGCCGTCGGCGCCCTCCAGCAGTTCGACGAGGGTCTGGCTGACGAGCTGTGCGCGCCGCCCGGCATTAAGGCGATCCTGCTTGTCGGCGAGGCTTAAGTAAATACACCGCCAGCTGTTATGGGGCTGATGCGCCAGGGATTTTACCTTTTCAAACAACTGTTCCGCGGCATTGCGATTGAGTATTTTCATAGAACCTCCTTAGGGTTGCTATGAATTAAGAGCAATTAATATGCCAAATCGGATGATAAAAAAATTGATTTATAACAACATGTTATTTATAAAGCCCGCAAACAGCAGCCAGCCGAGGCGTGCATTGGACGTGAAAATGCGGCGGCAGGAGGCGAGGTCGTCGAGATCGACGGTGCAGATTTGCCAGCAAGGAATGGCTCGGCAAAAAAGCTCCAGCGTTTGTACGTTAAGAGCACTGGAGGACGCACATCACATACATCCGCATCAGAAAGATGCACGGTTCATTTTGATGACTAGAAAGTACCCAGGTTGATCGTGGTTTTCCATGAGCCGGTATGGCCCCACATGACATAGCATGATCCCGCATTGGCCGCCTGGTTGCTGCCATATGGCGCGCAGGTGACGACATCCATTTTGCCGTCATTATTAGCGTCCCAGGTGGTGACGGCCCAGCCGGAATTATCGCCGGCGGTGGCGCCGTCCAACTCCACGCCGATGCTGGAATTGGGGAAGCTGGCAGCGCTATAGCTAGAAGCGGCCATCGGGCTGGCTCCCCATATTACATAGGTCTTACCGGCCGTGGCGGCGCCGGCATCGCCGATAATGAAATCATTCGTACCGTCGGCATTGATATCGCCGATAGCGACGGGGGAGTATTTGCTTACGGGCACAAAGCGGAAACCGGTGGTGCCGTTCAGGCTTTGGGTTCCCAGGTAAGATGTCCAGCTATGGCCCGAGGTGCCGCTGTTGAAAAGAAACGCATGGTTGTCCGTCGGGCCATTGGTACCGGACCCCTGAAAGGTTCCCATAAACCCCGTCTTGCCGCCGGGGAACGTGGCCATCATCGGCAGCCCCGGTGTAATGTCGGCATTGGCCCAATTGCCTTCGAGCGTGGTGCCGTTGGTGCCGTCGACGGCATTAACGTCAAAACTGTTTGATGTCCAGCTTGCGGCAGCTTTTCCGAAAACGGTGTCGAAGCGACCGGTATTGCCGCCACCGGCGTGGCAGATGTAAGAGGCCTGGCTGAACGTCATGTCGTCGATCCCGTCGCCGTTAATGTCACCGGCCGTTATGCTGTACAGTGCGCCGCCACAGGAGCCGCCGCCGCAATTGAATTCGACGCCGACTGAGCCATCGGCGGCCAGCGAGCCGATGTCGATGCTGGCCGGCCAGCTATAGGCGGCGTTGTGCCCCCAGATCGCATAGGCATATCCGCCAGAAGAATCGAGGAGAATATCCTTGATGCCGTCATGGTTGAGGTCGCCTGCCGCCACGCCCGACAGTAAGTACTTGTTTGGCCCGCCGATGCCATTCCCCCCGCTATAGCCTAGCCCATCGGTTCTGTGGCCAGTATCCGTAATGGTGAAACCGCCGCCGGCGGTGGCCACGCCGCCGGCCAGCGTGGAGATATTCACCGACGACGGCATGGCGGCGCCGCCGAAAACTACGGCAGTGGGTAGATGATTCCCGTTAACCGATTGAGCGAAGATGATATCGTCATAGCCGTCATTGTTGATGTCCGCGATCGCTACGTTAGAGCAATCCCGTGGATTGTTAGTGAGGGTCATGCCTTTGGGATTGGTGGCGTTGGTCAGGCTGCTGGCGTTGACCACCGCTGGCCAGCCAGCCGTTTGGCCGAAAATGACGTAGGGGTTATGATTAAAGCTACAGTTGGTGCCGTATCGGGTGATGATAATATCCTGGATGGGATGGCCGTTGTTAGTGGCGCCGTTGATATTGCCGATGGCAAGCCTGTAGAAAGTGCCGAAATTGTTGATCTTGAAGCCGTTGGTGCCGTCGAGCGAGGAGACCAGGAAGGGGTCGGGGAAATTACTGTCGGAACGGCCGAAAATGACATAGATCGTATCGAGAGAGACATCCAGGATAATCAGGTCGGGGATGCCGTCGCCGTTCATGTCGGCGGTCCATACCATGTTTCCAAGCCCCTCACCTGCTGTCGTGCCATCAATGCGGAAGCCGGGCGTACAGGGGATCCCGGCGGGCGTATAGCCGTCATAGGCGTTCTGCATCTGCCAGCGTTCCTTGAAGCGGAGGATGTGGCTGAACGGGTGCGTCGCGTCGCTTCCGTCGAGAGAAATGTCTTTCTGCACGTAGGTGGCCAGATAGCCGGTATCAGAACCGGAACTGTTATAGTGGGCGTTGGTGTCCTCATCGGCGTTGCTGACTCCGGCATTATAACGCGCACCTCCCTTATTGTAGCCGCCATGCCCGTCCGGCCCATAGCTGATGAGAGCGTAAGCAGCTGCCTGTGTACGGTAGCCGTGCCCGGCATTCTTGACCGTGATCGCGCCGCAGCTCGGGTTGATGCCATAGCTGATAAAAGCTCCGGCCGCGGTGATTGGCGTCCATATGGCATAAGCGAATTTACGCCCCCAGCCGTCGAACATATATTCATCCGGCAAACCGAGCGTCCTGACCGGCAACGCGCCTTCGGCCACGACGGTGTTAGAGGCAATGCTAGTATTGCCGCTGCCAGCGGGAATAGTGTAGGTGGAGATATTAGTGCCGGTACATACCCCCGCCGTTCCCGTCTCATAACCATATGTGGCGGAGTTTACAGCGATGTCAGTCAGCGCCGGGTTGGTGGGGCAAGGTAAGCGGTTGCTGGCCAGCCGGTAGGCCATCAAGGCGGTTTCAATGGCATCGAGCTTGCTGTTGGTGCTGGCTCGCTTCGCCGCTTCGATCATTGAGCCGCCCATCGACATCGTACCCGCCGTGATGACGGCAATGATCGCCAGTACGATCGATAGCTCTAGTAGAGTGAATCCTGCCTGCCGACGCGAAGCCTGCTCCGGCAGGCGCAGATGGGCCGAAAGCCGCGAAAACCCTAGGCACGCTTCTTGCTTGCTTGCTTGCTTGCTTGCTTGCTATTTTATCTGGATGCATTTTTTGCATTCGCTATTATTACAGCAGAAAAATAAAAAAATGATTAAAAAACGCTTCCAGCCACGAAGCCCGCAAACAGCAGCCAGCCGAGGCGCGCATTGGAGATGAAAATGCGGCGGCAGGAGGCGGGGTCGTCGAGATCGACGGCGCAGATTTGCCAGCCCAGCTGGAGTTCGGCCAGCAGGAGAATGATGAACAGCCACAGGCCGCTTCCGGCTGCCAATCCCGCCGCTGCCCAGAATATGACGGCCAGAAGATAAAAACATCCCACCGCGCGTTTAGTGTTATTGCCCAGCCGCAAGGCGGTGGATTTGACGCCGGCGCGCGCATCGTCGAGCTTGTCCTGGTGGGCGTAAATCGTGTCGTAGCCCAGCGTCCAGAAAATGCAGCCTATATATAAAAGAATAGTGGGCAGCCCGACCGTCCCGCGCACCGCCGCCCAGCCCATCAGCGCGCCCCAGTTGAAGGTGAATCCGAGAAACAGTTGCGGCCACCAGCTGATGCGTTTCATAAAGGGATAGCTGACGACCAGCGGCAGGGATAATGCCGCCCATAACACCACTACCCAGCCCAGCGCAAGTGCGACAGCGGCAGCGGCAGCCAGCAATAGAGTGAGCAGCGCGGCTGCCTGCCTGACTGAAAGCTCTCCACTGGCCAGCGGGCGCGAGCGCGTGCGTTCGACCTGCCGGTCGAATTCGCGGTCGGCGATGTCGTTCATGATGCAACCGGCGCTGCGCATCAACACCGCGCCCAACGCAAACAGCGCCAGCAGTTTCAGCGATGGCCATCCATGCGACGCCAGCGCGACCGACCACCAGCACGGCCACAGCAGCAGCCAGATGCCGGTCGGCTGATGCAGCCGCATCAGGCGGAGATAGGGGGAAAGCGCAGGTTGCATATCTTGTTTACATTTTATCCTCAAACGTTTAGCGTGTGCGCCGCCATGAATCAAGCACAACAAAAAATTTGGCCGAAAATCCGCCTCTATGTAAACGAGCCTTTTGCTGCACAGCAACATATCACGCTCGCGTCGGGGCAGTCGCATTATCTGGCCAATGTGATGCGCTGCCGCGAAGGCGATAGTATCGCCATATTCAATGGCCAGGACGGTGAATGGCTGGCGTCGATTGCCGCAGTGCAAAAAAAATCGGTGACGCTGGCGCCGGTAAAAAAAATACGCGAACAAAAAAACAGCCCCGATCTGTGGCTGGCCTTCGCGCCCATTAAAAACAAAACCGAGCTGGTGGTGGAAAAAGCCGTGGAGCTTGGCGTTTCGGCGCTGCTGCCGGTGTTCACGCGCCACGCCGTCGTCAGAAGCGTCAATCGGGAAAAATTATTCGCCCATGCCGTCGAAGCGGCGGAGCAATGCGGCCGCCTCGATGTGCCCGCTATCCACGAACATAAGGATGTGGCGGCGCTGTTGGCGGCATGGCCCAAGGGGCGAATATTATTATATGGTGATGAAAGTGGCGGCGGCGCGGTGCTTAAGACATTATTGCCTGCATTGCCGCGAGGAAAGTATGGCATACTTATCGGCCCCGAGGGTGGATTTTCCGAGGATGAACATACTATGCTCAAAGCTGCCGCCTTCGTAAAACCATTCGGCATGGGGCCGCGGATACTCCGCGCCGATACGGCCGCGGTAGCGGCGCTGGCCTCAGTTCAGGCGTGGCTAGGCGATTGGGAGGAAAAACCGTGAGCATACTCGATACGCTGAAAGCATTGGACGAAAGCCGCGGCGAGGACATCGAGCGCTGGTTTGCCGCAAAGCGTGCCGAAGCCGCACCGTTTTTTACGACATCGGTCGATTTGCGCCATTCGGGGCTGCGCCTGGCGCCGGTCGATACCAATCTGTTTCCCGCCGGGTTCAATAATTTGTCGCCCGCGGCGCGTGCGCGCGCTTCGCGCTTCATCAAACGTTTTCTGGAAGAGCAGTATCCGGACGCAAAACGCATTCTTATCGTTCCGGAAAATCACACGCGCAATCTGGGCTATCTTGAGAATCTGGCGACATTGCTTTCGCTGTTTGAGACGTTGGGTATCGAAGTACAGCTAGGCAGCCTTGCCGCACAGGCGGGACATCCCGTCGAGCTGGAAGCGCCCGGCGGGCGCAGGCTCACGGAATATCCACTGAAGCGCGACGGCGACCGTTTGTTATTGGAAAACGGTTTCGCACCCGATCTGATCGTGATCAATAACGACATGACGGCAGGCGCGCCGGACATGCTGAAAAACCTGCGCCAGCCGGTGTTGCCGCCGGTCAATATGGGTTGGTGGCAGCGGCGCAAGAGCGTGCATTTCGCTGCGTATAAAACGCTGGCGGAAGAATTCGCCGCGCAGTTTTCCATCGATCCGTGGCTGATTTGCGCCGGGTTCCATCGCTGCGGCCTCGTCGATTTCAAGCAGCAGACCGGCCTGGATTGCGTGGCCGCAGGCGTGGATGAAGTGCTGAATCACATGCGCGAAAAATATGCAGAGTACGGCATCGCCGAGGAGCCCTATGTGTACGTCAAAGCCGAAAGCGGCACCTACGGCATGGGCGTGATGACGGCGCGCTCGGCTGGCGACATGCTTGACCTCAATAAAAAAGAACGCAACAAAATGCAGGTCATCAAAGAGGGCACGAAGAATAGCGAAGTCATCATCCAGGAGGGCATCCCGACCATCGACACGGTGAGCGGCAAGCCGGCCGAGCCGATGGTATACATCATCGACGGCGTGCCGGTCGGCGGCATGTATCGCGTCAACGGCCAGCGCGACGCCTACGGCAACCTCAACGCCGCGGGCATGGAATTCACCGGCATGTGCGACGAAGCGGAAGACGAATGCGGCCAATGGAAATCGGTGCAGAATTGCCATTTCCGCAGCTTCGGCATCGTCGCCGCCATCGCCGCCTTAGCCGCCGCGAGGGAGGATTACAGCGTGGGGAAGGAAGGGGATGGGATATGATTATCCCCGCCGTATGGGGGTCCGGTTCTCTTTCTCTTGTCATCCCCGCGTAGGCGGGGATCCATCAAAAGTGCCATGGGCGCGGTATAAATAAGTCCTTCTGCGCCGCCGACGCGACGCGATGGATTCCCGCTTTCGCGGGAATGACAGTATTTAATTAGGCCAACCTCCCCTGCAACTCCTCATACCCCATCACCCCCTTCACATCGCCCAGTGCGGCGACGGTGAGTTTTCCTTGCAGCAATTGTCCGGCGAGGCGCAGCACGTCGTCTTTAGTAACGGCGTCGATTTTGGCGATGATGTCTTTGACCTGGCGGTATTCGCCGTACATCAGCAGATGCCGCCCGATCCACGACGCCACCGTCTGCGGGGCTTCGCGCGCCATCAGCAATTCGGCTTTCTGCTGGTTTTTGGCGCGCAATAGTTCCGCATCCGAAATGTTTTTTGCCATCGATGCGATCTCTTCGCACAATACGCCGGAAAGTTCGCCCGCCTTGTCCGGCGACGCGGCGGCATAAATACTGAGCAGCCCGCAATCCTCGTAGGCCGAACCGCTGGCATACACCGTATAGGCCAGCCCGCGCTGCTCGCGTACTTCCTGAAATAATCGCGACGACATGCCGCCGCCTAAAATATTGGCATAAAGCTGCAGCGCATAATATTCCGGCGCGTGCATCGACACCGCCGGAAGCCCCAGCAGCAGGTGCATCTGCTCAAGGTCGCGCGAAACGCGCGCGTCACCGCCGCCATATTTTGCCTTCTCGAACGCCGGCCCGGCGGCCGCTTTCGGCAGCGCGAAATAGTGTTCCGCCAGCGAAACGAATTCCGCATGATCGATATTGCCCGCCGCCGTCAGCACCATGCGCGGCGGTTTGTAATGCGCGTCCATATAGCGGAAAAGTTCCTCGCGCGTGTGCGCGCTCACGCGTTCCTCCGTGCTTAAAATCGAGCGCCCGAGCGGTTGGCCGGGGAACGCCGTCTCGTCGAAATAATCATTGATGAGGTCGTCCGGTGCGTCGAAATGCATGGCGATTTCCTGGATGATGACGTTTTTTTCGCGTGCCAGTTCCTCCTCGGCAAAGACCGAATTCTGCATGATGTCGCCCAATATATCGACGGCGAGCTGTGTATCTTTTTTCAGCACCTTGGCGAAATAGACGGTCATGTCCATCGAGGTGTAGGCATTGCTCTGGCCGCCGATATTATCGAAGGCCTCGGCGATGTCGCGGGCGCTGCGAGTTTTGGTGCCCTTGAACGCCATGTGTTCGAGCAGGTGCGAGATGCCGTTTTCGCTTTCGCTCTCGTAGCGCGCGCCGACGCCGCAACTGACGGCTACCGCCACGCTTTCGACGCCGGGCAGAAATTCACTGGCGACGCGCAGGCCGCTCTTGAGAGTGGTGAGGGCGTAGGTCATCCTGTTACCCCGCACTTGTTGCGGGGTCTAGTACAATTGATGGAAATCCCGCAATAAATGCGGGATGACAAAGAACCATTCATGTCTTTTTCTCAATAAAATCTTTCACAACATTCACATCATTCCCCAACACCTCAAACCGTTCCTTTTTCTCAAACAAATCCTTCAAATGTTCAGGCAACGACGGATGCATGCCGGTTGCGTCTTTCACGGCACCCTCGAATTTGGCGGGGTGGGCGGTGGCCAGCGCGACCAGCGGCGCGGCGGTATCCTTGCGGCAGCGCTGCCCGGCGGCGAGGCCCACCGCGCTGTGCGGGTCGAGCAATTCGCCGGTAGTTTTATAGGTTTCGGCGATGGTTTTTTTGGTATCCTCGTCGCTGATGGCGCAGGCGGAAAATTCCGCTTTCAGCCGGTTCCATGCCAGCGGCGATAACGCCAGTTTTTTCTCGCTTCGGAAACGCGCCATCATTTCAGAAATCATTTTCCCATCGCGGTCATGCAAATCAAACAGCAACCGCTCGAAGTTGCTGGAAATCTGGATGTCCATGCTGGGCGACAGCGTCGGCACGACGGTTTCCATGCCATACACGCCGGTCGCCAGGCAGCGCGTGAGGATATCGTTGCGGTTGGTGGCGATGATGAGTTGGTCGATAGGCAGCCCCATTTTTTTGGCGATATATCCGGCATAGATGTCGCCGAAATTGCCGGTGGGTACGGAAAAGCTCACGACCTGCGCCGGTGCCCCCAGCGCCAGCGCCGCGTAGAAATAATAAGGAATCTGTGCTACGATGCGCGCCCAGTTGATCGAATTGACGGCAGTTCAGTGGAAGGCCATTTTTTTGCCGCATTGGATGAATATCTATCCTCCCCGCAACAAACTTCCCAAACAAGCAATAAAAAAATACAGTCACCTCTGTTGAAATATTTTCTTCATATAGCCGCCGACTTTTTGACCAGACAAGGAAACCCAACCGGTTTTGAGGATCTGCAACAGCGATATTTTTCTGCAGGCGATGGATTCGATCGCACAAACTTTGTGCAAAACATGCTTACCATATTTGGAATGTCTCAAGATGCTAAGTTTCATCCCGGCAATGGACCCGGCAATGGATTATTAGCAAAAGCAAACAGTGCTAGCGATTTTCTTCTAAGTGCTGCAACGGCTCCCTTTCGTGGTACATTAGGCCTGACACCTGAGGATCGTCCATTTTTGGAAGAAGTTAAAAATTGTGAAAACATTCTTCAAAAAGCAGAAGAATTAATTGCAGCCGAAAATGCGCTGCAAGCATCCTCTCCCCCCCCCTCATCATTGGCATCCAAAAAAACCCAGAGGACAAGGTGATTCACTACATCTCCACACGCGGCACTTCCCCCGCCCTGTCTTTCGAGGATGCCGTGCTGGCGGGCTTGGCGCCCGACGGCGGACTGTATGTGCCCGATTCCATCCCTATATTTTCCATGCCGGAAATTGCCGCGATGCAGGCGCTGTCCTATCCCGAACTCGCTTTCGCCGTCATATCGCGCTTCACCGGCGACAGCATTGCGCCGGAAGCGCTGGAGCGCATCATCGGCGAATCCTATAAGGAATTCCGCCATACCGCCGTCGCGCCGCTGAAACAGCTCGACGCGCATACGTTCCTGCTCGAATTATTCCACGGGCCGACGCTGGCGTTCAAGGATTTCGCGTTGCAGTTCCTGGGCCGCCTGCTC
>JABDCD010000022.1:0-277 GCA_013288305.1 Alphaproteobacteria bacterium
CGGCGCATCCGGGCTGCCGTCCCCGCCGATGCCCTGCAGATTATCCCACGCTTTTGCGTAGAACACCTTGCTCTCGGTCAGCGCCATGTTGAGATAGGCCTTGGCTTCCTGGTCGTCCCTGGCCAGATGGGCATACAGCCCCATGTTATTGTCCAGTTCGGCGCCGGAATAATATTTCCCGGCGATGTCGCGGGCGGCGGCGGTTTTGCCGTCGATGGCATAGACCAGCGCCATGTTGAGGTCGATGCGCTGGCGCTCGACCGATCCGGCCGGAGCC
>JABDCD010000022.1:287-21080 GCA_013288305.1 Alphaproteobacteria bacterium
CATTATATACCTTAGCAATTACAACATTCCTACTTCTTTACCATTATCTCTATAATCGTAATGGCGGGCAAGCGCCTGCGACAGCCCCAGGTTATTCATCGCCGTGGCGCTGCTGGGATGAACTTTAAGTGCCGCCTTGAAATAAAGCTGCGCCTCCGGCTCCATGCCGCGCGTCGTAAACAGGATGCCCAAAGCATTCAACGTCTTCCAGCGCGTGCCGTCGGCTTTCATCACCTCTTCGAGCAGGGGGCCGGAGGTGACGAAATCGCCCCGGGCGATCAGCGCCAGCGCCTTGCCTTCCTTGGCGCCGATGTTACCCGCATCCTGCGCCAAGAGGCCGTCATAAAGCGCAATCGCCCGGTCGTTATCGCCGCTGCGGCGGGTGCAATCGGCCAGGGAAAGCGTCACCTCTTGGTCGCCCGGCTGTTTCTCCAGCACCTGCTGGTACAGCTGCGCCGCCTGGCGGAAATCGCCATCTTTTTCAGCTGCTTTGGCGGTATCCAGCAGCGCATCCTGCACCGTGGGCACTTTCGGCCCATCGAGGCTGCCTAGGAATTTCTGCGCATCAATAGGCCCGGCGCCGCCCTGGCAGGCGGTGAGGAGGGGAATAATGAACAGGAAATACGGTTTTTTCATAAGATACGTTATTTATAACGTACCATTTGCCTAAATGGCAAACTATGATTATAGTCGCGCCTCGATGACCGCCAAACAAGCCGCCGCAACGCCAGCAACCTTTCCCCACCGGCACCTGCTGGGCATCGACGGGCTTTCGCGCAGCGATGTCTACACCATCCTCGACCTCGCCAAAGTCTATATCGATAAAAACCGCCAGTCGGACAAGAAACACCCCATCCTCAAGGGGCGCACCCTGATCAACCTTTTTTACGAAAATTCCACGCGCACGCGCACCAGCTTTGAGCTTGCGGGCAAGCGCCTCGGCGCCGATGTCATCAACATGTCGGTGGCCAGTTCGTCGGTCAAAAAAGGCGAGACGCTGATCGACACGGCGATGACGCTCAATGCCATGCACGCCGATTTCATCGCCATCCGCCATCCCGAATCCGGTGCGCCGCATTTGCTGGCACGCAAAGTCAACTGCTCGGTCATCAACGGCGGCGACGGCAGCCACGAGCATCCCACCCAGGCGCTGCTCGACGCGCTGACCATCCAGCAGCACAAAGGAAAAATCGAAGGCCTGCACGTCGCCATCTGCGGCGACATACTCCACAGCCGCGTCGCACGCTCAAACATGAAGCTCCTGACCTTGCTCGGCGCGAAAGTGCGCATCGTCGCGCCGCCGACTCTGATGCCGTCCTGCCCGGAAAGCTTCGGCGTCACGCCGTTTCACGACATGCGCGAAGGCCTCAAAAATTGCGACGTGGTGATGACGCTGAGGCTCCAGACCGAGCGCATGAACAGTTCGTTCGTGCCGTCCGAGCGCGAATATTTCCACTTCTGGGGCCTCGATCGCGAAAAAATGGCCTATGCCAAAAAAGACGCCATCATCCTCGACCCCGGCCCGATCATTCGCGGCCTGCAGATCGATTCCGAGCTGGCCGACGACATCGGCCGCAGCATGATCCTGGAGCAGGTCGAAATGGGCGTCGCCGTGCGCCAGGCGGTGCTGGAGCTGCTGGCGGGGAGAGTATGAGGGCAGCCGCCCTTACATCCACCAGGGAGCAGCGGATACTATGCCGGTATAGGCGCTCCATAGCGCCATCATGCCTCCCGCTATCAGCAGGACGGGGTGCCAGCGTTTCGAACTGGTCTGTAGGGCATCCATATAACCCAGAGTGGCAAGCAGCATTATCCACGGAGAAAAATCCACTGCATATCGATTATAGAGATAATGGTAAAGAAGTAGGAATGTTGTAATTGCTAAGGTATATAATGTGAGTCCCACGCTTAGGCCGTAGGCACCCCCAAGCCAGGATTTGCATCTTCGGATATTGAATAAAAACCATAGGCTCCACAAGGAAAATGGATTGTTGCACCATAACCCGTGTACTGCGTCCCATCCTTGTACTGTGTACCGCCTAAGTATCGGATCCCATTCGGGCATTGTGCGGAAGTTAGGCTGCCAAGGGAGCCACGTTGCCAAGGGGCATGGTTTGAGAAAATATTCATAAAAATTAGGCCAGATATTGGAGAATTGCCAATAATTATGAAAAACTCCACTGTGTAAATCATCGTTGCCGATCTGGTAACGTACCCCCGTTTCGAAGACAGAGCCAAAACGAGCATAATTATAGGCAGCTAGTCCGGCGATGCAAAGCGACCAGGGCGTGCCTAGATAAAGCGCTTCGCGTATAGGTGTTCGCCATCCATGCCTATTTCGCATGGCGGCAAGCCAGACTGCCAATAAGATGACGGCATTGAAAGCGTAAAACATCCGGCAACCTATCGTTAATCCAAAACACAGGCTACCCAATAGTTTCCAGTAGGCGGACTGAGAAGTTGAATATAGACTCCCATACCACAGGGATAAAAGCCCAAGCGCCATAAAGCAATAAGCGCCGGCAACAGCCGGAACATAAATGCCGGGTTGATGTAGCATTTGCGGAATCCAGGTGCCAAAACAGACCGCCACGACTGCAAATAACATCCCCCATCGTAAAATAGGCGGTTGCCGCCGGGCAATCTCCGCAAGTAGCCACACGAGGTAGCATGTTCCCGTTGCGCAGAAGAAGAATGCAAGCTGCAGGTCACTGAGGCTAATGCCCGTCAGCCATTTTACAGGAATCCACGGCAGTAACGCCGGCACCGGACCGAAATATAAATAATAGCGTCCATTATAGAGACTGGCATCCAATAAGAATCGGACATGGGCGTGAGATGCGGGATCGTAAGGGTTTGGTAATGCTAATAATTTCGGGGAGGGAGGAATAGTAAGGTACGTTTGTCCTGACAAGAATGCTTGGCCAAGTATTTTGTAAGATAGCGGCCAATTGGGGAGTATGTGGAAACTGAGGCAATAGCCATAAAACGCCACGGCGCCTATCGTGACCACCATGAACAACAAAAAAACAAGTCGGTCAAAACGATAAAGCAAGGATCGTATTGTGAGATAGTCAAATTGCATAAACTCTAATATACTCTTTATCAGAGATGCCTATCTAATCAACCGTTGAAAAAATAACGCAATCATGATGATATGCCTTCACATTGACACTATCGTATGAACATATGAAACAAACTTTCACTCTCCCCACCCACAAAAACGACCCCAGGCGCAAAGTGGTCTATATCAACGCCCGATTGTTCGATGCCGAGTCGGGGCTGGATAACAAAGGCGCGTTGCTGACGATGGGTGATTCCATCGCCGATTTCGGGCCGGGGTTGTTCAAGGACGGCAAAACGCCCGAAGGCGCGGAAATCGTTGATTGCAAAGGCCATCTGCTCACGCCGGGGCTGCTCGACATCCAGGTGCATTTCCGCGAGCCGGGGCAGGAGCATAAGGAAACCATCGCCACCGGCAGCAAATCGGCGGCGGCGGGCGGCGTGACGACGGTCGCTTGTATGCCCAACACCAAACCGGTCATCGACGACATCGCCGTCGTTGCCTTCATCCACAAGCGCGCCCGCGAGACGGCCTACGTCAACGTCCGCACCTACGCCGCCATCACCAAGGGGCAAAAGGGCGAAGAAATCACCGAGATGGGTTTGCTCGCCGAGGCGGGCGCCGTCGGCTTCACCGATGACGGATTGCCGGTGATGAATGCCGGTGTGATGCGCAAAGCATTGGCTTATTCCCGCACGCTCGGCCTGCCGGTGTCGCAACATGCCGAGGATCTGCACCTCTCCTGCGGCGGCTGCATGAATGAAGGAAAAATCTCGGCGCAGCTCGGCGTGGCGGGCATTCCCAACGCCTCGGAAGCTGTCATGGTCGAGCGCGATATTATTTTGGCGGAACTGACCGGCGGCCAATACCACGTGCTGCATATTTCCACGCTAGAGGCCATCGACGCCGTGCGCCGCGCCAAGAAAAAAGGCCTGAAAGTAACTGCCGAAGCCGCGCCGCATCATTTCACCCTCACCGACGAAGCCGTCCTCGAATACCGCACTTTCAGCAAAATGAACCCGCCCCTGCGCGCCGAGCGCGACCGTAAGGCCGTGATCGAAGGATTGAAAGACGGCACCATCGACGCCATCGCCACCGACCACGCGCCGCACGACCAGGAATCCAAGCGCGTGCCGCTGTCATCCGCCGCCTTCGGCATCGTCGGCCTGGAAACCATGCTGCCGCTGTCGCTGTCGCTCTACCATAAAAAAATCATGCCCCTGCGCGACATCATCGCCGCCATGACCTACAAACCCGCCGACATTATCCATGTGCCATCAGGCCGCCTCAAAAAGGGTGCCCGCGCCGATTTGACGTTGATCGACCTCGACCACGCCTGGACCATGGATCCCAAGCAATTCGTCAGCAAGTCGCTCAACTCGCCGTTTGACGACTGGAAGGTGAAGGGCAGGGCGCTCAGGACGGTGGTGGGGGGTGAAACCGTCTATGCCCTCAAATAATAATCCCATCATCTGCGCTATCGATACGACTGACATGTATCAGACGGCGCAGCTTGTCGGCCAGTTGGCGGACAGCGTCGGCGCATTCAAGCTGGGGCTGGAATTTTTTACGGCCAACGGCGCGGAAAGCGTGCAGCATATTGCCATAGGCAGCCAATTGCCTATCTTTCTCGACCTCAAATTTCATGACATTCCCAACACGGTGGCGGGCGCCATACGCGCAACCGCCGGTATCGATGCTTTCATGATGACGGTGCACACCGCAGGCGGCAAGGCCATGCTGCGCGCTGCCGTAGATGCCTCGATGGAAGTGGCGGCGATGACCGGTAAAGAGCGCCCGCTCATCGTCGGCGTCACCGTGCTCACCAGCTTCGACCGGGACGATCTCGCCGCAACCGGCATAACCGATACCATGCAGGATCAGGTCATGCGGCTGGCCGATCTGGCGCAACAGTCCGGTCTCGACGGCGTCGTCTGCTCGCCGCATGAAATCGCGCTGCTGCGCAGGCAATGCGGCGCGGAGTTTAAATTAATCGTCCCCGGCATCCGCCCGGCGGGAAGCGACACGGGCGACCAGAAGCGCGTCACGACGCCGCAGGAGGCGCTGGCGAACGGCGCGGATTACCTGGTCATCGGCCGCCCGATCACTGCCGCGCCGGATGCGAGAGAAGCAGCGCTTAATATCCTGCGTGAGTGAAACGAAGCGCAGGATCCTGTGCAATTGGTAGAGATCCTGCGCTACTGCTTCGCAGTCCGCAGGATAATACACGCCTTTTCCATCACCGCATCGAACATGGGAATCGTCAGTCTGCCGGTATTGATGTTGTAGCGCGAGCAATGGTAGCTATCTAATAAATGTAGGGAAGAAAGCCGGTACGCCGCCCCATGTGCGAATTTCACATGAGATGCCTTATGCCCCAGCGCCCCCAGCACGGCGTTGTGCGAAATCAGCCCCAGCGACAGGATAAGCTTCAGGTTCGGCATGGCGGCGATTTCGTTTTTAAGAAACGCATTGCAGTTTTTTATTTCGGACGGTTCCGGTTTATTCTCCGGCGGCACACAACGCACGGCATTAGTGATGCGGCAATCCACCAGCGTCAGGCCATCGTCGGCGCGCTCCTTATATTCGCCCCGCGCAAAGCCTAATTTGAGCAATGCGTTATATAATATGATCCCGGCGTAATCGCCGGTGAACGGCCGCCCACTCTGGTTGGCGCCTTTCAGTCCCGGCGCCAGGCCGACGATCAGCAACGGGGCATCCAGGCTGCCGAACGACGGCACCGGCGCGTTGAAAAAATCGGGATATTGCTTGCGATTATGTTCGCGGTAGCGGCACAGGCGCGGGCACAGGGGGCAATTGCTATCGGGGGGCGAATATGTTGCCATAAAGGAGGTTTTAACCGGCGGAAATGCTGATTTATACTGATTTTTTATAAAAAGTTGCTTTGCCCCTTGAAACCTGCCCTCTTCTTGGCTATATCACGGTTCCCCGGTGATAGGGATCATCGGAAGATATTCAACTCAACCTTTTAGGGAGCAGACTATGAAGATTAAACCGCTCAGCGACCGCCTGGTCGTAGAACGCATCGAGCAGGATGATAAAACCGTCGGCGGCATCATCATCCCCGATACCGCCAAGGAAAAGCCGAAGCAGGGCAAAGTGCTCGCCGTCGGCCCCGGCGCCAAGGACGAAAACGGCAAGCGCATCCCCATGGACGTCGATGCCGGCGACATCGTGCTCTTCACCCAGTGGGCGGGCAGCGAAATCAAGATGGACGGCAAGGAATACCTGGTGCTCAAGGAATCGGACGTCATCGGCATTATCGAGGAAAGCGGCAGCAAGAAGAAGGCCGCTTAGTATCAATCCTGTGAGCCGCGCAAGCGGTTGCACAGGATCAGGTAAATAATAACAACCAATAATCCTGCGCAATCGCTTCGCGATTCGCAGGATTTGAACCCAAGGAGAAACAACTATGTCAGCTAAACAACTCAAATACGGTTCCGACGCGCGCGAGCAGATTCTGCGCGGCGCCAACAAACTGGCGCAAGCCGTTAAAGTGACACTGGGGCCACGCGGCCGCAACGTCATCATGGACAAATCCTTCGGCGCGCCGCGCATCACCAAGGATGGCGTATCGGTAGCCAAGGAAATCACGCTGCCCGACCGCTATGAGAATATGGGCGCACAGATGCTGCGCGAAGTGGCGAGCAAAGCGTCCGACCTGGCCGGAGATGGTACGACGACGGCGACCGTTCTCGCCCAGGCCATCTTCACCGAAGGCTCCAAGGCGGTTGCCGCCGGCCTGAACCCGATGGATCTGAAACGCGGCATCGATCTGGCCGTGGAAGCCATCACCGCCGAAATCAAGAAGAAGAGCAAGCCGGTCAGCTCCAAGGCTGAATGGGCGCAAGTGGCGACCATCTCCGCCAACGGCGACAAGGAAGTCGGCGACAAGATTGCCGAAGCCATGGAGAAAGTCGGCAAGGAAGGCGTCATCACCGTCGAGGAAGCCAAAGGCCTCGAATTCGAGCTGGATACCGTCGAAGGGATGCAGTTTGATCGCGGCTATTTGTCGCCTTACTTTGTCACCAACGCCGAGAAAATGGTCGTTGAGCTGGAAAATCCCTACATCCTGATTTTCGAGAAAAAGCTCTCCGGCCTGCAGCCGATGCTGCCGTTGCTCGAAGCCGTGGTGCAACAGCAACGTCCGCTCCTCATCATTGCCGAAGACGTTGAAGGCGAAGCGCTGGCGACCCTCGTGGTCAACAAGCTGCGCGGCGGCCTCAAAGTGGCAGCCGTCAAAGCCCCCGGCTTCGGCGACCGCCGCAAGGCCATGCTGGAAGACATCGCTGCGCTCACCGCCGGCGAAGTCATCAGCGAGGATCTCGGCATCAAGCTGGAAAGCGTTACGGTCAAGAGCCTCGGCCGCGCCAAAAAAGTCTCCATCGACAAGGACAACACCACCATCGTCGATGGCGCCGGCAACAAGAAAGATATCGAAGCCCGCTGCAACCAGCTGCGTGCCCAGATCGAGGAAACCACCTCCGATTACGACCGCGAAAAACTGCAGGAACGCCTGGCCAAGCTGGCCGGCGGCGTCGCCGTGCTGAAAGTCGGCGGCTCGTCGGAAGTCGAGGTGAAAGAGCGCAAGGACCGCGTCGACGATGCGCTGCACGCGACCCGCGCCGCCGTCGAGGAAGGCATCGTGCCGGGCGGCGGTTCAACGCTGCTATACGCCTCGCGCGTGCTCGACAAGATCAAGGCCGACAACGACGACCAGAAGGCCGGTATCAACATCATCCGCCGCGCGCTGCAAGCGCCGCTGCGCCAGATTGTTGAGAATTCGGGCCTGGACGGCGCCGTCGTCGCAGGCAAGCTGCTGGAATCGACCGACACCAATTATGGTTTCGATGCCCAGAAGCTCGAATATTGCGACCTGATCAAGGCCGGCATCATCGACCCGACCAAGGTCGTACGCGCCGCGCTGCAGGGCGCTGCCTCGGTCGCCAGCCTGCTCATCACCACCGAAGCCATCATCGCCGACCAGCCGGAAGACAAGAATTCGTCCGGCGGCGCCGGTGCCGGCGGAATGGGCGGTGGCATGGGCGGAATGGGCGGAATGGATTTCTAGTCCGTCTCTATAAACCAAAAAAGGGCTGTGGGAGCGATTCCACAGCCCTTTTTAGTGTTTTCTTCACGGAAACTTCACAATAATTCGGGCTAAAATATGATAAACTATCGACAATCGAGTAGTGTGTTCAGCGTAGAAAGGCTAACCAGTTGTCTGATAATAGTAAAATAATCGATGCGCCGCCGGAAGAGCAAGTTCGCTTACCGGATGCCGCCCATGCGGTTCCCGAATCTCCTGGCCGGTCACATGGTCGCACCGCCGGTCTACGGTTGTTCGACGCCTTTTTATACCCATTCCTCACCAATTTCCTTGTATTTGGCCTGTCCGTCTATGCAACTTATCTCACCAACAAAGGCGGAATGCGTAACGCCCAAGGCAAGCCGATCCATGGCAAGATTGGCGAATGGTTTCACACCCGCGGCGAAGGGGTAGTCAACGCCTTCAAGAAAATGGGCATGACTCACGAGCAGGCCGACATGTCCAAAATGGTGTTTTTTTCGTTCGCCGACGGTACGGCCGTGGCGCCGCTGGTCAAACTGCTGGAGGATCGGCGGGAAAAAATATCCAAATGGATCGATGACAGGCTTGGCACGACGCCGGAGAACGAAATGGCAGCCTATAAGGCCGAACCGAAGCAAAGCTGGTTCAGCGTCATCGGCGGCAGGCTGGCCGTTGCTTCCATTGTGGTGCCCACCGCCGCATTCTTAAGCAAGGCCGGCTTGAACGATGTGCTGTTCAGTAATCCAGGCAAAAAATTTGGCGGGTGGATCGCCAGCAAGCCAAGCCTGGCCAGGCATTTTGGAAAACTGGACATCAAGGAATTGGGGAGAGTAGGCGCATTTGAAGCATTCTATACTTCCGTCTGCACGGCGGGGCTTTATGTAATCAGCCGTTTCCTGGCCCGCGCCACCGGCAGGAAAAAGAGCGGAGAAATGAAATCAATCCTTGACGATAACGGCCAAGATTTCTTGAAAGGAACAACGCCTTTCAATGCCACAACGGAAGGCATCGCCGGCTCCGGCTCCGAAGAAACGCCTGTTAAATCCTACCGAAAATCCATTGCGCCCCGTGCCCAAAAACCGGCGGAGCCGCCGCAGACGCTCTATACCCGGAAAATTGCCGATTCCGGCGAACTGCAACCAAGCATCTAAAAGGCAATTCACACTCTTTTCTCGTGTTTTCTTCATCAAACCTTCACACAACCGGTTGGTTTTTTATGGTATAAATTCAGTATGAGGTAGTGTGTCCGCGTTGGGCGGGCGATGCATTATGATCAGACGGAAGAAATAAATGGTTGATATAAAAGAAAAAAGCGAAGAAAACCCACAAACGCCACCCGCAGCGGCCAGCGCCGTCGGTGCCGCGCAACCCCCGTTAGCCCCGGAAACCCTTACTCCCGCCGATATCCAAAAGGAGAAAGCGGCTGCCAAAATGAGCCCGGGCGAGAAATGGTACAACCGGATTGTTTATCAGGGGATCAACTATTGGCTGAATCTGGCCATGTCGATGTATGTTTCCGATATTTTCACGCATGGAGGCGGGAAATCGGATTTCACGTTCGGGCGTGCCCGAAATTTTTATGATCGAAGACTTAATCAGCTAACTAGCGGATTAACTACCCTTATGGGCCATAAACATCAAAACGCTGCCTATCGCGCTTCGGAAGTGACGGTGGCGACGTTCACCCTCAATACCGGAGGCAATATTCTTCTTATCCCGATGAAATGGCTGGAAGACCGCAAACGGCCTGTCGTCCATTGGCTCAATAAACATATATTCAAGGAAAAGCAGCTTGCGCCCGACGGGCACGAGGAAACGCCCGATGAAATTTATATCGAGCAGGAACAGCCGCCGCAAAGCTGGGGACGTGTCATTTGGCGCCGCATCAAGGCAGTCAGCGCGACTATTGTCACCGGATTGGTGGCTGATTGGGCTTTGCGAAGAAAACTGGATGCGAATGAGCCCAGAATAATAAATGGATTAGGCCAGCCAATTGACCATGAAGACGGCACGAAACGCTTTACCCGCTGGATAACCACAGGTGCCAATAAGGGGCTTAATTATGTGTCGGGCAGTAAGAAATTTGTCGCCGACGATACTGCCTTACAACGTTACATGGGCTATGCCGCGCTGGATACCATTTATACCGGTATCACCTCCAAAGTCATGCATATGACCAACGGCGCGGGTCCAGGCAAGATGCCGAAAGAAATCGGGGATGATTTCGATCCGCCCGTGATGGCCGAGACCGATGAACTCAAAATCCTGCCCGAGGCGAAAAATGCCAGGCCGTTTGCCGGGCGCGAGGACAAAAAAGCCGATAGCGCCATACTGCCCGCCGGCCCGGCGCATAAGAAGATTCTGGAAAAGCCGCCCGCATTTGCCGTAAGCGACAAAGTTGCCGCCCGGCGCGAGGGCGAACCCGATTACTCTTTGGCTCCGTAGGCGTTATGGAACCCACCCCCGCCCTATCCGCACCCGAAGAAAAGTCCCAGCCCGCCAGGGACCCTGCCATAGCCGCGCCCGGCATAGTGCCGGATGGAACAGAGGACGATTTATCCAAGCTACCGAAAACCAAGGGCGAATGGTTTTATGACGGAGTTCAGCAGATCGGCGGCAAAGGTGCCATTATCGCCGCAACGGCCGTCTTCGGTTTTCTTGCCAAATACGGCAGTCGGTGGTACGGGCCGGTGCCGAATGTTTTCAAAATATTCAATGACTGGTTCGGCAAAAAAGTGGTTTCCAATCCACTCTATACCATACCTGAAGGTCAGAAATACGAAGTATGGCGTCGTCTGGTCGGTGCCGCCGCCAGTACCATGGTCTTATTCCATGGCGGTAATGTTTTTGCGCCGATCATGAAAAAATTGGAGAACAACCGCGAGAATATTGCCAACTGGTATAACAAACGCTGGGGCAAACCAGGTGACGTCGAGATTGCCCATGAGCGGCTCAAGGACGAGCCGCAACAAAATTGGGGCGATGTCATCAAGGGGCGTCTGGTGGCCTGGGGCATCATTTTTGGCGCCATGGCGAGCATCGACTTCGTGCTGGGCAAGGGTCGGCTTTTTGGCAAGGGTGGCACCGATAAATATCGCTTCGATCAATACGAAGAGGGCTTTGGCAGGTGGCTGGCCGGTTTTACCAAAAAAGGTAAGGAGTTATGGAACACTCCCCTCAGCAAGGAGCTAACCGATCTACAGAAGCAGAACAAGGTATACCAGTTCGGCAGGATTACGGCGCTGGATTTCTATGCCACCAATGTCGGCATCATTATCTGGAGTTTTTTCAGCAGGAAATCCGCCAGGAAGCGCCAGGACCATCAAGGTTCGTTGCAGGATGATGCCCATGCCGGGTCGAAAGAGGGTATGGAAACGAAGGAATTTTCCACTACGCCCGCCGAAACGGCGCCATGCCGGCCGTGCCGATACAAGCCTTCCGCCCGTTCCCTGTCGCCTTCCGGAAGTTTTGCCGAAACCGTGGCCGGCGAAAAGGCCAGAGCATCCGAGATACCCGTCGGTATGGGCGCATAGGCAGCGTTCGCTGCCCATTTGCCTAAATCCTGAAAACCGCTTATAGTGAAAAAGCATGAAAAATTCCTGGGCACAACCATCGCTATCGCGTGACTTTGCGCTGCTGTCGGCGGCGGTGCTGTTCCTGCTATTCCTGATTTCCGCCTGGGTGACCTACACCACCTACGCCCGCCATGCCGATGCCGTCGCCGCCGATCTCGCCAAGGAATCCGCCCGCACCGAGCGTATGCTGGCGACGCAGATGGAAAGCGCTAATTACCTGCTCACGGCGCTCGGCAAGCAGATCATCATCGAGTCCGACCACAGCCCGGTCAAGCTGGCGCAGGTGCTGAAATCCTACGACAGCAAGGGCTACGTCTACACGCTTTTTTCTTTCGTCAATCCCCAGCAGCAGCTGATCGTCAGCAGCAATAAGGGCGTGCTGGAAAAACCCGTCGATATTTCCGACCGCGATTACGTCAAGGAAGCGCTGGCCGATCCATGGAAAATGGTCATCGGTCGTCCCATCGAAGGACGGGTGTCGGAACGCTGGGTCATCCCGGTGGCGATGGGGCTCACCGATTATACCGGCAAATTCATCGGCACCATCATGCTCAGCATCGACATCAATACGCTCACCGAACGCATCAGCGAACTGGTCCGGCGCGACGGCGTCAGTTTCGCCATCGTCAGCAAGGATTCGCTGGTGCCGCTGACGCAGGTGTCGGACGACAAGGATTTCATGAGCAATAATTTTCCTGCCGAAAAACTAATGGGTGCCGATTTTTCCAAAAGCTCCGGCGGCCTGATCGCGCAGGGCAGCCCCTTCTGGGGTACCGGCAGCTACGGCTATTACCGCGTCTCCCAGGATTATCCCTATGTCGTGCTGATGGGCTACGACATGCATTACAGCGATGAAGCGATTCGCGGCCAGTTGTGGTCGCGCCTGCTGCAGATGGTGGTGATGGCCGGATTCTTCGTGCTGCTGCTGTGGATCATCCGCGCCCGCATGATTAGGCCGATACTGGACATGACGGCGATCGCGGCGGGCGTCGCCCGGGGCGAGGTGTGCGCGCCGCTGCCCGGCGGCGGGCCGGTGGAAATGGAAGGGTTATCGGCGCAGGTTCGCCGCATCAGCGAATATATCGAGGAGAACAAGCGCATCGAGGACGAGTTGCGCAACAAGATGTTCATGTTCAAGAAAGCCAAGGAACAGGCCGAGCTGGACAAGCGCAGCAAATCGGAATTCCTGGCCTATGTCTGCCAGGAGATGCGCACGCCGCTCAATAATATCATCGGCGCGGCGCAGGTGATGAAGGACCAGCTTTACGGCCCGATCGAAAACCGCAAATACCGCCAGTACGCCTCCGACATCTACAGCACCGGCAACCAATTGCTCGACGCCACGCAGGACGTGCTGACGCAATCCAAAGCCGAGACCGATTACCTGACGCTGGAGGAAAAGCCGGTGGACGTAGGGGCTGTCATCAACCGGACGCTGCGTTTCATCGCCGATAAAATGCAGGTGGAGAAGCTGGGCGTCAAGGTCAAGCTGTCCGATCCGCTGCCGATGCTGATCGCCGATGAATTCCGCCTGCAGCAGATTCTCATGAACCTGTTGCTGCACGCGCTCGGCCACATGCCGCCCGATGGCACCGCCGTCCTGGAAACCCGCGTGGTGAACGAGAATAAGGACCGGATATTTTTCGCCGTCACCATCAGCACGTTTGAAGAAGAGCCGCTGGCGCAAGCGGAACTGATCGCGCTGGCCGACCGCGTGATGGGCGCGCCGTACCGCCCCTCGCGGATGGACGATTTGCTCAAGGAACGCGCTGATCTCAGCCTGGAGTTGGCGAAGATACTGATCGTGCTGCATAACGGCGCCATCGACATCCGCCATCCGGCCGCGGGCAAAATCGTCATCACCATCTTATTCGGGGGCAACCGCATAAGGTTTGTGGAAGGCTCTTAGCCCGTTCCATCCTAAATTTGTACTATGTTAATGCAATCCATCATTTCACCGTTCAATAGAAAAGCCATCAAGGAATCCTTCGGCCGCGCCGCGTCCGCTTATGACGCAGAGGCGCATTTGCAGCGGTGGGTGCGCGGACGGTGCATCGCGCTGGCTAAACAATGCTGGCCTAAGGATGCGCATATTCTCGATGCAGGCAGCGGGACGGGAGTGCTGGCGCAGGAAGCGGACTGGCGCATCGCCGGACTCGATATTTCCTTCGGCATGTGCGAATTTGCGCGGGGGAAACATGACCGCGTCGTCAATGCCGATGCCGCCGCCATGCCCTTTGCCGACGGCGCGTTCGACGGTGTGTTTTCTTCGCTGATGCTGCAATGGGCGGGCGATCCGGCAGCGGTGTGGCGCGAGATGGCGCGCGTGTTGAAAGCGCAGGGGCGCGTCGTCCTTTCGACGCTGGCTGCCGGAACACTGCATGAATTGCGCCAGGCGTTTTCCATCCTCGATGCGGCACCGCATGTGAGCCATTTCCTGGAGGCGCATGAGGTGCTGGAAGGCGCTGCGACAGCGGGGTTTAGCATGGTGGCCGCCGAGCAGGCAAGGGTGGTGGAATATTATCCCGATGCCGTCGCGTTGATGCGCGCGCTGCAATCCATCGGTGCCAGCCATAAGCAAGCCGGGCGGCGCAAAGGTCTGATGACGCTCAGGCAACTGGCAAGCGTCGAGCGGGCTTACGCGAAACAATTCGGCAATGCGCAGGGATTGCCCGCGACGTGGCAGGTATTGTATCTGGTGGTGCAGAAAAAATGATGCAATCATTTTTCATCACCTCCTCCGGCACTCACATTGGCAAGACGCTGGTGACGGCGGCATTATGTTGGCAATTGCGCGAGCGCGGAAAAAAAGTGATGGCGATGAAGCCGCTCATCACCGGCTACGACACAAACGACGCGCAAAGCGATACGGCACTAATTCTGCAAAGTTGCGAGTTGCCGTATACGCAGGCGATGGTGGAAGCGATTTCGCCATGGCGCTATGCCGCGCCGCTCGCGCCCAACATGGCGGCGGCCAAAGAAAAAAAACCACAGGTGGAGTTGGAGGAGTTGTGCAGTTTCTGTCAGGGAGGGGGAGGGGATTATACAGTGGTTGAAGGCATCGGCGGTGTCATGTCTCCCATCAATGATCGTCACACCGTGCTCGACTGGATGGAAGCGCTTAGTTGGCCGGTGATACTGGTGGCCGGAAGCTATCTGGGGTCGATCAGCCATGCGCTGACAGCGTGGGAGGCTCTGCGCGCGCGGCGCATCGCGGTGAAGGCGGTGGTGGTCAGCGAATCGGCGTCCGGCGACGTACCGTTGCCCGATACGGCATCAACGCTCGAAAAGTTTTTACTCGGCAAGGTTCCTGTAGTAACAATACCCCGTCTCGCCGCCAGCGGTGAATTATGGAAACAGGTGCCACCCATGAGTTTTATATGACGATGGAAACGGAAGATGCGCCCTTCGATTTTCTGAAGGCTGCGATGCTCCCGCGCCGGAAAAAATCGGGGCCGGATAAAAAATATGCGACGTTCAACCGGCGGATGCTGGCGGCGACCATCGATTCGCTGATCCTGATGATTTTCACCGCCGCGCCCATCGAGAAACTGTTTCCCATCCGCAGCGAGGCCGTACAGAAATATGTGATCGACGGCTCCGATCCGATGGCGGCACGGCGCTGGCTGATCCGGGTGCTGACCGATGGCGAGTTCATCACCAGCTGGGTCATGAACGTGTCGGCGCAGGCGCTGGTGATTTTCCTGTTTTCCGCCGTGTGCTGGCATTTCTGGTCGGCGACGCCGGGGAAGATGCTGCTGCGCATCAAAGTGGCCGATGCCGCCACCGAACAACCCATGACCGACGAGCAGATTGCCTTCAGGCTCTGCGGCTATTGCGTATCGTCGCTGTTTTTCTTCCTCGGATTTTTCTGGATCGCCTTCGACAAGCGTCGCCAGGGCTGGCACGATAAAATAGCGAATACGGTGGTGCTGGTGATACCATGGAAAACAGCGGAGCCGTGATGGCCGCCATTACCGTCGAGATTGCCAATAAAAAAGGATTGCACGCGCGGGCAGCGGCGAAGTTTGTCAAAACCGCCGCTTCATATCATGCGCAGGTCATGGTGGTGAAGTTGGGGCAGAATGGCGAGGAAGATTCGCCGCCGGTAGCAGCGGGTTCCATCCTCGGGCTGATGATGCTGGGCGCCGATCCCGGTTCGACATTGCAACTCACCGCCGAGGGCGAGCAGGCGCCGGCGGCGCTCACTGCGCTCAAGGAATTAGTGGAAAATAGGTTTGGGGAGGCGGAATAAATGCAAGATGCCATTATACCCGTCGCGCCCGCCTGGTCGAAAAATGCCTACATCAACCGCGAGCGCTACACAAAAATGTATCACGATTCCATCGCCGATCCCGATAGCTTCTGGGCGCAGCAGGCGCAGCCGTTCGCGTGGCGCGGCAGTTGGGACACGGTAAAAAACACCCGTTTCAAAAGCCCGGTGTCGATCACATGGTTCGCAGGCGCCAAACTCAACATCACCGAAAATTGCCTCGACCGCCATCTGCCCGCGCGCGCCAACCAGACCGCTTATATATGGGAAGGCGACGACCCGAAGGAATCGAAGCGCATCACTTACGGCGAGTTGCATGAGCAGGTCTGCCGCCTCGCCAACGTGCTGAAAAATTGCGGCGTGAAAAAAGGCGACCGCGTGACGATTTATCTGCCGATGATTCCCGAAGCGGCGGTTTCCATGCTCGCCTGCGCGCGCATCGGCGCGGTGCATTCGGTGGTGTTCGCGGGATTTTCCGCCGATGCGTTGCGCGGGCGCATCGAGGATTGCGGCAGCACCATCGTCATCACGGCAGATGAAGGCTTACGCGGCGGCAAAAAAGTGCCGCTTAAAAATAATGTCGATGAAGCGATCAAAGAGATGGATATAAAGCGCGTCATCGTGGTGAAACGCACCGGCGGCAAGGTGGCGTGGGATGCGGGGCGCGACGTGTGGTATCACGAGGAAACAGCCAAAGCTTCCGCCGATTGCCCGCCGGAAATCATGGATGCGGAAGACCCCTTGTTTATTCTCTATACGTCCGGTTCCACCGGCAAACCCAAGGGCGTGTTGCATACGATTGCGGGCTATATGGTGTGGGCGTCGGTTACGCATCAATATACGTTTGATTATCATCCGCCAGTGGCTAGTGAGCAGTGGCCAGTGGTCAGTAAGAAAAAAGACGATTCTTCTGGCCACTGGCCACTAGTCACTGATCACTATCCCCCGCAGGGGGATATTTTCTGGTGCACTGCGGACGTGGGTTGGGTGACGGGGCATACCTATATCGTCTATGGGCCGTTGCTCAATGCCGCGACTACCGTTATGTATGAAGGCGTTCCGAATTATCCCGACTGGGGACGGTTCTGGCAGGTGGTGGACAAGCACAGGGTCACGATTTTCCACACGGCGCCGACGGCTATCCGCGCGTGCATGCGCGAGGGCGACGCACCGGTCAAAAAAACATCGCGGGAATCGCTCAGATTGCTCGGCAGCGTCGGCGAGCCGATCAACCCGGAGGCGTGGCTGTGGTATTATCGCGTGGTGGGTGGAGAGCGCTGCCCGATTGTCGATACCTGGTGGCAGACCGAAACCGGCGGCAACATGATTGCGCCATTCCCCGGCGCAACCGATTTGAAGCCCGGCTCGGCGACGGTGCCGTTCTTCGGCGTGAAACCGGTGATCGTCGACCAGCAGGGGAAAATTCTGGAGGGTGTGTGCGAGGGGATGCTGTGCATCCATGATTCCTGGCCCGGCCAGGCGCGCACGATTTACGGCGACCATGCGCGTTTCGAGCAGACCTATTTTTCGCAATTCCCCGGTATGTATTTCACCGGCGACGGGGCGAAGCGCGACGCCGACGGCTATTACTGGATCACCGGCCGCGTCGATGATGTGCTCAACGTCGCCGGCCACCGGCTGGGCACTGCGGAAATCGAAAGCGCATTGGTGGCGCATAAGGACGTGGCGGAGGCGGCGGTGGTCGGCTTCCCGCACGACATCAAGGGGCAGGGGATTTATGCGTATGTCACGCTCAACGTGGGCGTCGATGCGAGCGAGGCTTTGCACAAAGAACTGGTGCAATGGGTGCGCAAGCAGATCAGCCCCATCGCCACGCCCGACCACATCCATTTCACGCCGTCGCTGCCCAAGACGCGCTCGGGAAAAATCATGCGCCGCATCCTGCGCAAAATCGCCGAGGGCGAAACGGGAAATCTGGGCGATATTTCAACGCTGACCAACCCGGAGATTGTCGAGGAGCTGGTGAAGGGGAGGAAGGGTTAGAAAAGATCGGAATGGGTACCGGTACGCTCAAAAATAATGGAATCGCCGTCTATTTTATAAATCAGTAGCCAGTCCGGTTCGATATGGCATTCGCGACAGCCTGTATAATTACCAACGAGCTTATGGTCGCGGTATTTTATAGGTAATGCGGTTTCCTGCACCAGGAAGGCAGAAATCTCACGGAATTTTCGCATATCTTTGCCGCGCCTGTTGCACAGCTTTATGTCCCGCTCCAATTGCCTTGTATGGATAATCCGGCGCATGGCTATCTATATGTCAAGCGTCCGGAAGAATTCATCTAGATTTTTACTGTATACAAGTTCCTTTCCGCGCAGGGATTTTTCGATGGTTTCGTGAGTCAGGCGGTTGGGTTTCCTGCGTCGGTCAGGCTTGCGCACCGAGGCGGATTTTTTGGCGTCGCGCGCGATCTGGCCGATGACGTAGGCGCGGATGGTTTGGTGGCGGGAGGCCGCCTTCATTTTGACGAAGCGGTGCAGGTTGGCTGGAACGTCGATGCTCATGCGTATCATGTCGCTCATAATTTCTCCTTTTACGTATTTACTTAAATGAGTATAACCACATTTACGTATCAATGCAAATAAAAAAACCGCCCGGAATCAGGGGGCGGTTTTTAAAATTTTCCCGAATTCTATACGATAGGAGATAGGCCTGCGCCTTTTTCCATCAGGGCACGATTGCCTGGCGGCGTGGGCTGCGAAAGAACGACGGAGGCGTCAGCCGGTAATTTTAAATCTGTTTTATTGAGATCGTGAATAGCTTTTTTAAAAACTTCATTGGCTTTAAGCTTATTAATATCCACTTCGCCATTGGTAACTACATTCTCAAATATAACCTTGTCTTCCATTGGGCCGCTATGAACATCGTTTTTAATTTTCACGCGGAGTGAAGTTACGGCCAGATCGTTTCCCTCAATTCTAGTACCAATGGTGCGCGTCGCAGGTTCGTTTTTTTTATCAGGGTTAGGACCAGCATAGATTACGGTAATCTCTTTGCCATTCTTGATGAGATCAATCACCGGTTCTTTTTTAGGATCGGATATGAATTTATTGAGTGTTTGTTGCCGTATGGCCTGCTCCGCAGCCTTATCCAGTCCGGGTTTCACATTCACCGAATCATTCAGCTTGATGGATCCGTCTGCTTTATCCGACGGGATAATGATGTTATGAGCGGATACATCCTGGGAGACGAATTTTCCGTCTTTGTCCTTTACAGCCATGCCAGTGATTTTGAATTTGCTGCCGTCATCTATATGTATGCCGGTGACCATTCTGTCCGCAGCTTCCTGGGCTTTGGGGGATACATCCAGATCGTCTTTGTCGTTCACGAGAACCTGGCCATTCTTGTCGAGCAGGAATTTCACCTCTTTTGCCGGGGCGCCCTTTTCGATCTTGGGATTGACCACAGGACTCGGCTTTACGCGGGCATCCGCTGGCGGAGGCGTTGGCTGACTATCATTCATGAAATGCCCCGCGGCGATGCCGCCGCCGATCAGGAGCAGTGGCAGCAGCAAGCCCATGATGCCCATGCCGCCTTCGCCGCCAAATAAACCGCCCAACACGTTGCCGAACAGCATGGCGCCGATCAATCCCAGGCCGCCGCCGATGACCTTGCCTTTATGATTTTTCCATAGATCGGAAAAGAACTCGCCGACTGTATCCATGAAGCCTTTTGGAACGACGGCATCGTAGAGGGCACGGCCGCCTTCCGTTACCTGTTTTATGATAACATGACCGCCTTCGATTATTTTATCGGCAACTTCGCGTACAGGCTTTGCCGTGTCAGACTTGTTATAAAAATCCAAGGCATCACCGACTGCTTTTTTGCCGGCCTCGACGGCGCCATTTCCATAATCTTTAATCCCATCGCCAAGGCTGCCCGTCCATTCTTTGAAACTTTTTAAAGGAGCACCCTGAGGGGGATTGGAAAGATACTTGCTGTACTCTGCAAAAAGTTTCTTGGCATCACTCGACAAATCATTGGCTTTAGCAGGAGTGGCATCTATCCACTCTTTTACGCTTTTTACATAGCCCTCGATTGTTTCCTGAATAGCCATAACCTTTATCCTTTTCTACCGCCGGGTTCACCGGCAACTTGGTCGTTCATCTATCCCCATTATCGCCCATCCGCCCGCTCCCTCAAGTGAAGCTTTTGTGACGGTTGGCCACCGGCGGGTCATTTTACGCCTTGAATTGTTACAGTTCTGTTAAAAACCCCGTTTCAGGCGCGGGCGGGGCTATTGCCTGGGCCGCCCTGCTGCGGGCGGTTGACCACCGTGGGCGTAGAGGGGGAAGAAAGCAGGTTCGCCGGGTTTGCATTTTGAACCGCCAGGGGTAACTCCGGGGCTTGGACAAGGCCTTTTTGCGGCGTTTGGGGAGTACGCTCGGTTATGGTAGGCGGTGTGGTGGTGCCGCTGGCCGGGTCGTTGACGATGCCGCTGATCCATTTGCCGGCGATGCCGGCAATCACGCTGCCGGCTATGGCGGCGCCGCTGCCCATGACGCTTAATTGCCCGCCCATGGCCTGGAACATGGTAAAGCCGCCTAAAGCCGCCGCCGCCGTGCCCAGCCACTGAAAGCCGCCTTTATCGCTGTCGTAAATGAGTTTGGTGACGAAATTACCGGCGCTGGCGATTATATTCTCCGACGGCGGTGGGCATATTTTGGCCTTCAGTGCTTCCCATGCCGCTTCCCCATGAGCGATCCGGTCGAACTCCGCTAAGAAATTTTGCCTGTTCATTGCGCTTTGCTGAAAGGCTATCTGCGCC
>JABDCD010000023.1:0-6828 GCA_013288305.1 Alphaproteobacteria bacterium
GCGCCGGTGGAGATGAGCCAGGGCGCGGGCCAGCCGCTATGGCAGCCGCAGAATTATCACGATGATTATCTCGGCCCGACTACCATGCGCATCGGCCTCGAAAAATCGCGCAACACCATGACGGTGCGCATGGGTCAGGTCATCGGCCTGGGCAAGGTGCTGGAGATCGGCAAGCGCTTCGGCATTTACGACGATCTGCCGCCCAATTTTTCCATCGTGCTCGGCTCGGCGGAAACGACGTTGATCAGGTTGGCTAACGCCTACGGCATCATCGACAACGGCGGCAAGCGCATCGCGCCGTCGCTGATCGAACGCATCGACGACCGCCATGGCCATACCGTCTATCGCCGCGACAGCCGCATCTGCAACGGTTGCGTGCTTGAAGCGGCGGAACAAAATAATACACCAGGCGTGGACGATAAAAACGCCGCACCGCCCATCCCCGAAGACGACCGCGAACAGGTGATCGACCCGCGCATCGCCTACCAGATGATCTCGATGCTCGAAGGCGTCACCATCCGCGGCACCGGCGCGCGCGCGCATCTCGAACTCAAAAACATCGTCGCCGGAAAAACCGGCACTACCAACGACAGCCGCGATACCTGGTTCATCGGCTTCACGCCGGATCTCGTCGCAGGTACCTACATCGGCTACGACGCGCCGCGCACGCTGGGCAAGAAGGAAACCGGTGCGTCGGTGGCGCTGCCCGCCTTCATTTTTTTCATGAAAGAGGCACTCAAGGACAAGCCCAACACGCCGTTCCGCCAGCCGCGCGGCATCCAGTTAGTTAAAGTCGATCTGCAGACCGGTATATTCCCGGCGTAACGCCGTTGCCCAAAAACGATGCCGGAAATGAAAAGCCTGATGCTGCAAATCCGCAAGGCAATGTCCCCCCGCCGATGGCAAACCCGGCGCCGGTGGCTGTTCCGAAAGAAGAATCCCCCCCGATTACAGGAACGGGGGGGTTGTATTGAGTGATAGGCATTCGTATGGACAAAGGAGTGGCATAATGCTATGGTAGTGCTAAAGCTCTATGATATTATATGGGATGAAGGCAACCGTGCGAAATGCCAGAAACATGGCGTAAGCATTGCGGAGATTGAAGCATTGTTTCGGCAATCCGATGTGTGGGTGGCGCCGGATGTTCGCCATTCGCAACAGGAAAAACGGCATCTTGCTGTAGGAAAATTACTGAATGGACGTTATGTGTTTGTGGCATTTACATTGCGTGCCGGATTCATTCGTCCTATCACTGCCCGGTTTATGCACCACAAGGAGATAAAGCAATATGAAAAAGAAATTGCCAACCCTGAAAACGGATAAGCAGGCTGAAAAACTGCTCGATCAAGACCTATCCGGTTTTCTGCACAAGGGAAATTTTCAGTCCGTACGATTTGAATTTATGCCCAAGACCGCAAAAGTCAATCTGCGCGTCTCCGCGCCACTGTTGAAGGCTATTAAACGGCGCGCCAAAAGAGTTTCTCTGCCCTACCAGCGCTATATCCGACAGCTATTGGAGCGCGACCTGGCACAGCCGGAGGCTTAACCATGAAAGCCGAAATCCTCACCCTTTCCAGCCAAATCAAGCAGTCGCAGGAGCTGCTGAGGAGGTATCTTTGACTGGGACAGCGCGCTGCGCCGCCGCGATGAATTGAACGTACTGACCGAAGATCCCGATTTGTGGAACAACCCGCCCAAAGCGCAGGCATTGCTGCGCGAGCGCAACCATCTCGACGAGGTGGTATCGGGTTACGAAACGCTCGACCGCGAATACCAAAACAATCTGGAACTGGCACAAATGGCCGATGCCGAGAAGGATGAGGCCATGCTCGCCGAAGCCGAAGCGGCGCTGCGGAATGTGGCGGCGCAGTTGCGCCAGCTCGAAATCGAAAGCCTGCTCTCCGGCGAGGCCGATGCCAACGATTGCTTCCTCGAAATCAATTCGGGGGCAGGCGGCACCGAATCGCAGGACTGGGCGGAAATGCTGTTGCGCATGTATGTACGCTGGGCGGGCAAGCGCGGCTATAAAACCGAACTCATCGATGAAAATCGCGGCGAGGAGGCAGGCATCAAATCGGCCACGATCAAAATCTCCGGCCATAATGCCTATGGGTGGGCGAAAACCGAATCGGGCGTGCACCGGCTGGTGCGCATCTCGCCGTTCGATTCCAACGCGCGGCGGCACACCAGCTTCGCCAGCGCCTGGGTCTACCCGGTCATCGACGACAGCATCAACATCCAGGTCGATGAAAAAGATTTGAAAATCGATACTATGCGCTCCGGCGGCGCCGGCGGCCAGCACGTTAATAAAACCGAAAGCGCCGTGCGCTTCACCCATATGCCGACCGGCATCGTCGTCAAATGCCAAAGCTCGCGCAGCCAGCACGCTAACCGCGCCGAGGCGATGCAGATGCTCAAAGCGCGTTTGTATGAGCGCGAATTGCGCATCCGCGAGGAAAAAGCCACCGCGCTCAACGCCACCAAAACCGACAACGCCTGGGGGCATCAGATTCGCAGCTACGTCCTGCACCCCTACCAGATGGTCAAAGACCTGCGCACCGATGTCGAAACCAGCGACAGCCAGGGCGTTTTGGATGGCGACCTCGATAAATTCATGAGTGCCGCGCTGGCAGATAGAGTGAAGGGGAAGGGGGAAAACATTTGATTGTCACCCCGCACTTGTTGCGGGGTCTCCATCTATTAGTGGGAGATGCCGCAACGAGTGCGGCATGACAAAAGCACATGGCATCCTTACACCGGAAGGCGTAATTTGTGTCCAATTCTTACATCGGAGGCAACCATGACCCAGAAAACATTTTCCCTCATCGCCGGAATCATTTTCACCATCGTCGCTGTGGCTCATCTTTTAAGGCTGGCGCAGGGATGGGACCTCATCATCGCCGGCTGGCTGGTTCCCATGTGGGTTAGCTGGATCGGCCTGATTATCCCGGGTATCCTCGCCTATCATGGCCTACGCTTCGGGATGCGGGATTGATTTAAGTAAGGTTTCACGCTATACGGCGTGGGATGAACTCTCTAAATGTTAATAAATCCCCCGCCGATACGCGCGTGGTGGTGGCCATGTCGGGCGGGGTGGATTCGTCTGCCGTAGCGGCGCTTTTGCAGGAGCAGGGCTATGATGTCATTGGCATCACGTTGCAGCTTTACGATCACGGAGCGATGGTGAACAAAAAAGGTGCCTGTTGTGCCGGGCAGGATATTCACGATGCACGGCGCGTGGCGGAAACGCTGGGCATTCCGCATTACGTGCTCAACTATGAGAATCGCTTCAAAGAGAGCGTCATGGACGATTTCGCCGATACCTACCTGGCGGGCGAGACGCCGATTCCCTGCATCAAATGCAACCAGTCGGTCAAGTTCAAGGATTTGCTGCAAACCGCGCGCGACCTCGGCGCGGATTGCATGGCCACCGGCCATTATGTGCAGCGCAAAATCGAAAACGGCAAAGCGCAGATGTACCGTGCCGCCGATCCGTCGCGCGACCAGAGCTATTTTTTATTTGCCACCACACCGGAGCAATTGGACTTTTTGCGCTTCCCGCTAGGGCATCTCAAAAGCAAAGATGAAACCCGCCAGCTCGCGGCGCGCTTCGGCCTTACCGTCGCCGACAAGCCTGACAGCCAGGATATCTGCTTCGTTCCCACCGGCGGCTACGCCAAAGTCATCGAGAAATTGCGCCCCGGCGCGCTGGAGCCGGGCGAATTTATCCATGTGGACGGCAGGGCGTTAGGGCGGCATGACGGCATCATCAACTACACCGTCGGCCAGCGGCGCGGGCTTGGCATCGGCTCGTCGCGCCGTAGCTCCGAAGGAGCGAAGGCGGACAACGAGGAACCGCTTTATGTCATCAAGCTGGATGCGGCAAAAAAACAAGTCATCGTCGGGCCGAGGGAGGCGCTGATGCGGAGGGAGTTTGTGGTTCGGTCAACGAGCTGGTTGGATGAGAAGATGAGAAGATGGGAAGATGAGAAGAAAAATAATTCTACATCTTCTTATCCCCTCATCCCCTCATCTTCTCATCTTACCGTCAAACTCCGTTCCGCCCACGCCGGCGCCGCTGCCACCATCGAAACACTGGAAAACGGCCGCGCGCGCGTCACGCTGGCCGAGCCGCAGGCCGCCGTATCGCCCGGCCAGGCCTGTGTTGTCTATGACGGCGACCGGCTACTCGGCGGCGGCTGGATTGCGGGGGAGAATTAAATAAATATTTACTTTTTTGGGGTTTAATTAACCTTTATATTAAAAAAGGATGTGGTTATGGACAACCGAACTGAAAAAGCATCGACATTGGTTTTGCGCGCGAAAAAGACGATAGCTGATATCGGAGGTCTGGAGGTAGTTGGCACGATATTTAAAATGATATCCACGGAATTAAAATCAATGAAATATAAAGAAGATGACACTTCCGTAGACCCCTACAAAAAAAATACGCACAATGCGGAAATAGATTATAAAATAGAGACTCTCTTGCCGGCAGGAGCAAGACTTCTTGAATCTTTTTACCAGGGAAATACAATGATAACTGAGGATGATAAGAAAATCTTGTTTGGCGAGCCACCATCAGAGCCAGAAAAAAGAAAAGTAGCGAATCCGAATGAAAATTTTGCCGATATGATATTAAGCAGAAATCCCACGCTAACTCCCATAGAACAAACACTTGTCGAAGTCGAAGATAGGTATGAAGCAGAGATAGAAAAGATGAGGCACTTGAAAAATGAAGGTCATATCAAGCCCGATGAAATCGACAAATCCTATGCTATAACAGACTTATATCGTCGAGATTTATTAGCGCTGCGGACTATTTTTCAAGAGGCAGGTACGTATCTGGGTAGAATTAAATATGGACGCGGTGCGGCATAGTTAAAATCCTCTTGACTTAGCCCCTCAAACCACCTAAAAGTCTGCGCTTTCAAGCCATTGCAAAGGAAAAACTATGTCCAGACGTTGTTCATTGACCGGCACAGGCTCGCAGTTCGGGCACAAGGTGTCGCACTCGAACCGCAAAACCAATACGCGTTTCCTGCCGAATCTGCAGCACGTATCGCTGGCAAGCGACGCGCTGGGATCGACCGTGGCGCTGCGCGTGACGGTGGCGACGCTGCGCTCCATCGAGCATAACGGCGGGCTGGATAACTACCTGCTCAAGCATTCCGAGCGCAAGCTGACGCCGGAAGCGGCGGCCCTGAAGCGCCAGATCAAGCGCAAGCTGGCTAAGAAAAAAGCCGCATAATCCATTCCCTGCCGGACGGCTGTGGAACCCCACATCTATAGCGAACTGGCCGAACAGGAAGACGCCCATTGGTGGTTTTGCGCCCGACGCGCCATCGCCGCCTCCTTATTGAAGCGCTTCAAACTACCTTCCAATGCCAAAATTCTCGATGCGGGCTGCGGCTCCGGCGGCAATCTTGCCATACTGGCGCAGTTCGGCGAGGTCTGCGCATTTGAAATGGACGATGCGTCCTGCGCCCGCGCCCGGTCCCGTGCCATCGGCCAGGTCGAAGCGGGCACGCTCCCCGGCGGCATTCCGTTCGCCGGCCAGGCCTTCGACCTCATCACCTTGTTCGACGTCCTGGAACATATCGAGGATGACGCCGCCGCGCTGGATGCCCTGGCCAACCGCCTCGCGCCGGAAGGGATGCTGCTGTTGAATGTTCCCGCGTTCCAGTGGTTGTTCAGCCGCCACGATATCTTACACCATCATTACCGGCGCTATGGCTGGAATGACCTCAGACAAAAACTGGAGGCGGCGGGGCTCAAGATTTGCCTGATGAATTACTGGAATTTCTGGCTGTTTCCCGCCGTCGCCACCGCGCGGATTATCGAGCGGCTCTGCCCCTCGCGGCACGACGCCCTGGGCAGCGGCACGCCGCCGATAATGCTCAATAAATTACTCACTTTCCTTGCCTCCAGCGAGCGTTTCCTGATTCCGCGGCTACGGCTTCCGTTTGGCACGTCGATTGTCGTTTTGGCTAAAAAGCGTAACTAACTGCTCCGTCATCGTCTCCCCTAATTTATCAATCTCGGAAATGGTCACGGCGCGGCTGTAATAGCGCGTCACGTCATGGCCGATGCCGATGGCGACCAGTTCAATCGGCATCTCAGCCTCCACCTTCGCAATCACCTCGCGCAGATGCGCATCGAGATAGCTGCCGCCGCCCACCGACAGCGTGCTGTCATCGACCGGCGCGCCGTCGGAAATCACCATCAGGATGCGCCGCTGCTCACGTCTGGCCAGCAACCGTCCGCACGCCCAGAGAATCGCCTCGCCGTCGATATTTTCCTTGAGGATACCATCTTTCAGCATCAGCCCCAAATTTTTGCGCGACTTGCGCCAGCTCATGTCGGCGGGCTTGTAGACGATGTGGCGCAAATCGTTGAGCCGCCCGGGATGCGCCGGTTTGCCGTCCTTCACCCATTGCTTGTAGGAGTTGCCGCCTTTCCATTCCCGCGTCGTGAAGCCGAGGATTTCGACCTTGACGCCGCAACGTTCGAGCGTACGGCTCAGGATGTCGGCGGAAAGTGCAGCGATGGTGATCGGGCGGCCACGCATCGATCCGGAATTGTCGATGAGCAGGCTCACCACGGTATCGCGGAATTCGGTGTCTTTCTCGCGCTTGTAAATCTGGCCGTAATCGGGATGGATAACGACGCGCGCGAGTTTTTTGCTGTCGATCAGCCCGTCCTCCTCGTCGAAAATCCACCGCCGCGCCTGCCGCGCCAGTGCAACGGAAATCGAACATCTGCGTCGCCAGCTTGACGTGAAGCTGGAAGCATTCCAAAGCGTGACAAGCCGGCTGGCCGGAAAGC
>JABDCD010000023.1:6838-15661 GCA_013288305.1 Alphaproteobacteria bacterium
TTTCCGGCCAGCCGGCTTGTCACGCTTTGGAATGCTTCCAGCTTCACGTCAAGCTGGCGACGCAGATGTTCGATTTCCGTTGCACTGGCCAGCGTCGCGGCGGAAACGGTTTCGTCGAAGCGCGTCGTATAGGCGCGGTAGGGGCGCGCATCTTCCCCGGTATAATTGAAAGGGTAGGAGGAGCGCTTGGCGCTGGCCTCTTCGCCCTCTTCCGGCAATGCGTCCTCGCTGGAAAACCCATCTGCTTTCAGCAGCGCCGATATTTGTTTCCCACCCTCCGCCGATGCGCCGGGAGAAGCGATTTCGGTTTCGATTTCATGTTCCCTATCGGGCGCGGAAACATCGTCCGGCATCCCGTGTTCCGCCGGGTTATCGCCACGTTCCAGCGATTGCATCGCCTGCGACAGCGCATCGATCAGCTCCAGCGACAATGTTGCAAATTTTTTCTGGTCGGCGATGTGATCGTACATTTGCTTGAGCAAAGGCTGCATTGATTCTCCTCCCGCTATAGGTGGGGAAGGGGTGTTGATCTTTTGAATATATTTGCGCGCCTGCAACTCAATCATGGCAAAGAGCGGGCTGGCATTTTTCCCCTTGAAGCGCTGCTCGAACCGCTCAGCAAGATTATGCTGCACGCCGTGAAGATTCCGCCCGCCATGCGCCTCGACGCGAATATCTTCCAGCATATCGAATACCGCCGCTGCCGCGCCGGACGGACGCAGCTTGCGGTGAATCGCCGCATCGTGATAGCGGATGGTGAGGGCGGCATGGTCAGCTTCGCCGCGGATGAGCGGCAACGTATCGAGTGAGGGAATATCAGTCAGCGCCGGAAGCGTAACGTCATGATCGCCGCCCTGGCCGAAGTGAACCGTAAGACCCGGTTTCGCCGCCAGCGCCCGCGTCGCGGCGGCGATGGAGTGCTTGAGGGTGGCGAGGGGTTTTTGAGTCATGTTCACTATACTATTTGACATGGTCTTGCTAATACAATATTAATTATTTTTTCATCTTTATGAGGTTTTTTTATGTTCGAGGTCATTCCCAATTTAGAATATAGCGAAATTAAATGGCTTGCCGGGCAAGTCGAAGATGGTAAGCGTCAGACGCTGGTCGACCGCATTTGTCACGCCGCTCCGGCGCTGGCCGGAAAAACATTGCCGTCCCTGGAGAAAATGCAGGAGGAAACGGCGGCATTTATTCATGACCATACCGAATGGGTTCGCGATATTGGGCACAAAGAAGGTTTTGACGCACTGCTGCAACTGGTAGATTTCAATAATGACGACGACCTGCGCCAGATATTCGGCGACATCAGCCCCAAGAATAAAGCTTATCTGCTGCGGGAAATTGCCCATATTCAGAAAATGCCAAACCCGCCTTCATCGTATAAGATCGGTTTCGAGTCGAATGAAGACAGAAGGCATCATGAGCAAAGGGTCGACATGATGCACGCTATAGAGGATCTTTTTAAAGTGATAAGACATAATTTTTCGGGAGAGGAATATCGCCCCGATAGTCCTATGGATCGCATGGAAACAATGGTGATGCAGCGGGAAATAGACTGGCTCAAGAAGCAGCCGGAAGCTACGCAAAAACTGACCTGGCTGTTGACGAAGATTTACCGGGAGGCTGACGGAGAAACCATAGATCATCAATGCTTTGGGCCAGCTTTGGCTGCTCTCAATGCAAAAGATCTAGACATATGGGGAAAAAGAAATTCTTTTTCCTCTCTTGAAGTATTGGATGCCGCCAAGGGATTGTACGATGTCGAAGAGATCATTTTGGAAGCGGCGCGCGAGGCAAACAAGTCCGCCAAAATTCTGGGCATGGATACTCAAAGGGCGGGTCAGTTGCGGGGCAAAATGGATCCGGATTCGGGCGCGCTTTCCATCTTCAAGAATTTTGCTGATCAGGAGCCCATGCACGGCGGAATTACCGAAATTGTCATGGGCAATTCCCACATTCCGGCAGCCGCGCTGGATTACCTGGCGAAAAACCCGCGGGCGCTTGAAGCTCTATTGAAAGACGCGGGCATTGCGAAAGACAGGAAGTGGGCGCGGGGGTAAAAGATCCTGCGCAGTCGCTTTGCGACTCGCAGGATTAACTATTCCATATACTGGCCGCCGTTGATGGAGAGCGTTTCGCCGGTGATGAAGGCGGCTTCGTCGGCGGCGAGGAAAACGACAGCGCGCGCAACTTCCTCCGGTTCGCCGAGGCGGCCGACGGGGATGCCGGACAGAATGACTTTCATCACGTCTTCCTTGATGCTTTTGACCATTTCGGTGGCGATGTAGCCCGGCGCGATGGCGTTGACGGTGATGCCGCGCGAGGCGGTTTCGCGCGCCAGCGCCTTGGTGAAGCCGAAGATGCCCGCTTTCGCCGCGGAATAGTTGGTCTGGCCGAACTGGCCGAGCTGGCCGTTCATCGAGCTGATATTGATGATGCGGCCGAATTTTTTGTCGCGCATGGCGTCGATCACCGCCTTGCTCATGTAAAAACAGGAATTGAGATTGGTGGCGACCACCGCATCCCAGTTTTCCGGCGGCATCTTGTGCATGGCGGAATCCTTGGTGATGCCGGCGTTATTGACCAGGATTTCAATCGTTCCGCTGAGTTCCTCCGACACCATTTTCACGCCCTGGCGGCAGGCTTCCGGATCGCTGATGTCCCATTTATAGGTGGAAATGCCGGTGACTTTGGCGAACTCCCGCGCCGCGTCGTCGCGCGTGGCATAATTGGTCGCCACGTTGTATCCGGCGTTTTTAAGGGCGATGGAAATAGCGGCGCCGATGCCACGCGTTCCACCGGTTACGAGTGCGATTCTTGGCATACTAATTTTTCTCCACGCACATCGCCACGCCCATTCCCCCGCCGATGCACAGTGTCGCAATGGCTTTCTTCGCATCGCGTTTCTGCATTTCGTAGAGCAGGGTGGTCAGCACCCGCGCGCCGGATGCACCGACGGGGTGTCCCAGCGCAATCGCGCCGCCGTTGACGTTGACTTTGGCTAAATCCCAGCCCAGTTCGCGGTTGACGGAAATGGCCTGGGCGGCGAAGGCTTCGTTGGCTTCGATCAAATCGAGGTCGCCCACTTTCCACGCCGCGCGTTCCAGCGCCTTGCGCGTGGCGGGAATCGGGCCGGTGCCCATGATGGCGGGATCGACGCCCGCGTGCGCCCATGAGCGTATCGTCGCCATCGGTTTCAGGCCGCGCTTGTCGGCATTCCCCCGCGTCATCAGCATCACCACCGCCGCGCCGTCATTGATGCCCGAGGCATTGCCCGCCGTCACCGTGCCTTCTTTATCGAAGGCGGGTTTGAGCTTGGCCAATCCTTCGATGGTCGTATCGACACGCGGCCCTTCGTCGGTATCGACCGTCACGTCGCCTTTTCTGCTGGCGATAACCACCGGCACGATCTGCTCCTTGAATTTTCCGTCCTTGATCGCTTTGCTGGCTTTTTGCTGCGAGGAGAGGGCGAATTCATCCTGCTCCTGCCGCGTGATGCCGAATTTCTTGGCGATGTTTTCCGCCGTCACGCCCATGTGGATATTCTGGAATGGATCGACCAGCGCGTCATAGAGCATCGTATCCTGCATCGTCGCCGGGCCCATTTTAACGCCGGTGCGCAGCGGAATGGCGTGCGGCGCCTGGCTCATGCTTTCCTGCCCGCCCGCAATCACGATGGCGCTGTCACCGTTTTTGATCGCCTGATAGCCCAGGCACACGGCGCGCAGGCCTGAGCCGCACAGCTGATTCATCCCCCAGGCCGGAGTTTCCTTGACGATACCCGCTGCCAGCGAGGCGATGCGCGCCGGGTTGGGGCCGCAATGCGCGGTCAGAATTTGTCCGAGAATGACTTCCGATATGTCGCTGCCGGAAACATTGGTGCGCTTCAGGATTTCCTTCAGCACGATTTCCCCGAGCTTATGCGCGGCGAGGCTGCTCAGACTCCCGTTGAACGTGCCGATGGCGGTGCGCACGGCGTTTACGATGACGACATCATTATCAGCGGTCATAGGGTTCTCCTGTTTCAAATCCTGTGAGCGCCACAGGCGCTGCACAGGATCTCGACGGCCAAGATCCTGCGCAATTGCTTACGCAATTCGCAGGATGTATACCTAGGTACGCCGCGATAAATTGTCCAGTCTTTTCACGATAAAAATGAACGTGTTATGCTGCGGTGCAGCAAAAAAAGGGCGCGCATCCGTTGGGGCGGATGCGCGCGTGAGCCTTTAGTTGCACGATGACGGCGGGAAATCGTCATCGATACAACTGAGTCTGTTAGCGCTCGGCTGGCTGGTACTGCGATAATAACTATCGTCGCTGCTGTTATGGGTTCCGGTCATTTGCGAACATCCGGAAAGCGACACCGCCGACATCATCCAGCAGGCGCACAAACGTGGCGCACATGCGGGACAATGACGTACCCTGTGATGCAAAATTTCCGGAATAACGAAATGCGCCCTGGATAAGTGGTACATACATACCTCCCTGGCAGTTAAAGAGCTGATAAATTTCAGGCGAAACGGGCTTTAAATAAAAATGCCTAAATAGGAAATTTTTTAAAGCATAAGAAGAATTTTTTTATAGTGATCAATTTCACTCATACCACAATTTATGCCCATTATCTACGAATTAATTGTGGACAAATCGGCTAACCATATAAATAAACTTAGTTATTTTGCTTACTGACTAAATGTCGCGTAGCCATGCGGCAAACGGCAACCATAATTCTTTTTTAGCATGGGAACCCACGATCATGCCGACATGCCCGGCACTGGGGTGGATAATTTCGGCGTGGGGCATGGCCTGCGCCAGCGGCAGCGCGCAATCATAGGGGACGACATGGTCGCTTTGCGGCATGGCGATAAACGTGGGCAATTTTATTTTTTTCGGATCGATTTTTCCCCCGTCTACCATCCACCGCCCGCGGCTCAACTGATTTTCCTGCGCCCAGCCGATCAGGCAATCGCGCGCGACCGCAGCCGTCATTGGTACGCCGTCATTGACCCAGCGTTCGAGTGCGACGAAATCTTTGGCGGCGCGGCTCTCTGGCTCCAGGCCAGCGAAGCGGCGGAATTTATGCTCGAACACCCATGGATCGGTCATATAAAATAATGACTGAATGACATCGGCGGGAATATTTTTTTGCGCGGCGATCAGGGATTCGATGGTCGGCAGCCATTGTTTTTCGAGGATGAACGGCGAAAACGCCTTGCAGTGAAAATCCCATGGCGTCGCCAGCAATGCCAGCGCCGACACCTGTTTTTTCTTCAATTGCGCCGCCGCCAGCGACAAATTTCCGCCCATGCAATAACCGGCCAGCGCTATGCGGCTTTGGGCGATACCGGCGATAAAATCAATCGCCGCATTTAATATGTGCGTCACATAATCCGCGCAGCCGAAATCTTGCTCATACGCTCCCGGCTCGCCCCAATCCAACACCAGCGGATAAATGCCCTGCCTGCTTAAAAAGCGCAACATGCTGCGCTCTTCCTCAAGATCGAGAATATAATAACGGTTGATGAGCGAGGGGACGAACAGGACGATGGGTTGATCGCCGGAGATGGCGCCCTTCAGCCCATAATCCAGCAGCCGTGCATTGCCGCGCTGCCAGATGCAGGGCGGCGCGGAAACCGTATGCGCATAGGGCGTGTCGTAATAGCGCAGGATGCCGGTGAGCAAATTACTGGCGCGGCTTTTTGCTTCCGCGGCGACCGCTTGTTGCAGCGCCGCGCTTTCCTTCGAGGGCGGCCAGGCGCTTTTCGCACATCGCAAGGCGAAAGGCGAGCTCAGCCAGCAGCCCAGGCTCAGCATCAGCTGCATGGGCAGGGTGGGCAGGGGCGGCGTTTCGTTGGTCATGGCCCGGCGTCTGGATGGATTGGAACATTTCCAGCATAGCGTGGATAAATTGTTTGTCACTAATGACGGAGGCGACCTGTTTCTGCCACAAATCCATGAATTCTTTGGCCAGGTTCTGATAGGCGCTGTTTTGCATAAATTCCCTACACCCGTTAATAATTATTGCGCAGTGCAGCAATATGTGATACAAATCTTAGATTACTTATATGCTTGCGTCTACCAGAAGGTGACCGTTATGAACAAAGCAGCATCGAAACAAGACACCGTGACCATCAAAAAATACGCCAACCGTCGGTTGTATGACACGGACACCAGCGCCTACATCACGCTGGAGGATTTATGCGAGCGCGTCAAGGTCGGGCAGAATTTCATCGTCGTCGATGCCAAGACCGGCCAGGATCTGACGCGGCAGGTGCTGACGCAGATTATTTTCGAGCAGGAAATCAAGGGATTCCAGATATTGCCGACCAGCTTCCTGCGCTCGGTCATCCGCTTTTACGACGATAAGATGCACGACGTGCTGCAGCATTACCTCGACGCCAGCATGATAACGTTCATGGGCAATCAGGACCGGATGCAGAACGTGGTGGGCAAGGCCGTCGAAGGCCCGCTCGGCACGCTGGAGGAAATGACCCGCCAGAACGTGGCTCTCTTCGAGAAAACCATGCAGATGTTCAATCCGTTCGGCACCATGTTCGGCGGCAAGGAAGAAGGTGAGGCGGGAGTGGAAGAGAAGGTGCAGAAGCGGGCGAAGCGGTAGTTATTTACCCTTGCCCCCATTGGGAGATATAGGTCCCATTAATCCATAAGGCAATCCGCTGGGATGAGAAAGCGTACGATTCTTCATCGCAGGATTATCAACTTGCGCGAGATGTTTAATACCCTCGATTTCGTCTATTCCTGGCGGCGGACTTTTGACCCAAATATTAGCCATTTTGCTATCCAAATTTTAAAAAGCGCTTTCCCACTGTTTTTATTCTATCTCATCCCAGGCATGAATTGGATGACATTTCAGTGAACCTTGCGCCCTTTGTTTGTTACAGTCTTGTGACAACGCCGTTTTTTACGTATTATCCTCATTTTCCTCAAGTTTTTTAACCCCTCGTGCAATCGCCTCCAGCGGGTCGATATCAGCGAATAGCTGCTTAACCGGCACGCCGAATAACAGCGCCACCTGTTTGGTCACTTCGCGCGGCGGCAACCCGCCTTCGCCTGATACCACCACTTCGCCGAATTCGTCCTTCACGAAATTCTGAATATTGTAGGTTTTGCCTGTCATCCGCCGCTTGAACTCCTCGTAACGGCTGGGCCTGACGGCGACGTAAGCCCAATACATGCCTCCCTGTTCCATATTGCCGAACGCCAACATGACGACGCGCGCAACGTTATCGGGGTCTAAAGGTTTATGTTCGGCCATCGACCCCATCCTTATTATGCACGCCCCTGCTGCATCGCGTCCTGCGGATACCCGGCATAGGCGGCGCGCATCGCCAGCAGGGATTCCATCCGGCGCATATCTTCTTTCATGGCGAAGGATTCATCTGCTTCAGAACGGGGAAGCGGAAACTCATTCTTCGATCCTAAGTGCTTAGATAGCCCATACGCGCCGAGAGCCGCTGCCGCGGTGCTGATGAGCTTGTGGTTCATGATAAAGCCAATGAGACCCTGGGTGGTAGCAGGCTTTGCTATTTCGCTGAAGGAAGCTTCCGCAAATTTTTTCTCTGCTTCCGTAATGTCACCGCTCGCAACTAACTCTGCAGCTTGTTTGCCTAAGTCTTTTACGTGTTGCGCTGCTTCGGGTGTCAGGCCGCCTATGACCTTATCGCCGATCCAGGTGCCTGCGCTTTTTACGGTTTCAAAGACACTATTGCCCGCCGAATATAATGCGCCGCCGACGGTGCCCGGCTCGGTGCCCCCGAATATTTTTTCTAGAACCCACGTGCCCGCGTCGCCAACCGCGTTATAGGAGTTGGTGAGCAGTTGCTTGATGGTCTCCACCGCCCCATAGGCGGCGTCCGGGAAGAACACAAACCCGACGACCGCGGCAACGGCTATCCCGGCGCCGGCGATCAGCGCACCCCATTTGATTTTCGAGCTATGCCCTGATGGGGTATGTTCTACGTCATTCATAGCAATTCTCCTGTCTTCTCATGCTATTAATACGAACTTGCCTTCACTATAGCATAGGCCTTGCCGGTTGCGTGTTACAGTTCTGTTAAGATTATATTTTTCGCGTTATTTTTATTCTTCCTTCATCGCCTGCATCAGCACTTCGGGCGAGGTCTGGTACATTTCGGCGACTTTGAGCGTAATGTCGTCTGGCGGCGCTTTTCCTTCGCCGGAGATGATGATTTCGCCATAAGAATCAAAATGATAAAGATCAAGCGCGCCTTCCTTCTGCGCCGCCAGGAAGGCCTGGTATTTGCTGGGCTTGACGGCGGCAAACAGCCAGAACGGGCTACCGCTCTCCAGCATCCCGTAAATCAGGGCGATGATGCGCGTCAGGTCGTCGGTGTTGGGTTTGGAATCAGTCATGCGATTGCTAAGCTACCCTATGCTAGTTACCCGGCATCATCCTTATTAAACCGGCAATTTATAACTGGCAACCAGTAACTCATTAAGCCGCCTTCTCATTCGCCGCGCCCAGCAGATTCCGCATCACGTACTGCAAAATCCCGCCGTTTTGGTAATATTTCAGCTCGTCGACGGTATCGATGCGGCAGAGCACCGGGATGGTTTGCGTCGATCCGTCCTTGCGCGTCACCACCATATCGATTTTCATACGTGGCCGGATTCCCGCCGCCAACCCCTTAAGCGCAATCGTTTCCTCACCGGTTAGGTTCAGCGTCTTGCGGGTTTGCTCACCGTGGAAAGTCAGCGGCAACACGCCCATGCCGACCAGCTTTGTGCCCTCGGCCTTGTAGCGCATGGCGGCGTCATAAATGCTCATCTGCTCACCCTTAT
>JABDCD010000024.1 GCA_013288305.1 Alphaproteobacteria bacterium
CGCCATCTACTCAGGGCTGGCCTGCTGGCTGGCCTCGCGGGTTCGAGCCGGCGCACCGGTTAAAATTTTTATCTTCAGCGTCATCTGGAGCGGCGTCGAAGTTGCGCGCGGGCATTTGTTCACCGGCTTCCCCTGGAACCTCGCCGGTTACAGTTTCGGCTTTTCCGATGCCGGCCTGCAACTGGCCTCGCTTATCGGCGTCTATGGCCTGACCTGGTTTGCGGTGCTATTGGGCGCGTCGTTTGCGGCGTTTGGCCAAAAGCGCGGCGTATTATTCATCGCCATAGTTTGGAGCATATTCGCCGTGGGGATGGGCTGGGGAGAGTGGCGGCTGCACCAGGCCGATCAAACCCCCGAAAACGAGCGCTATGTTCCGGGCGTCACCCTGCGATTGGTGCAGGCCAATATCGCCCAGCCGCATAAATGGGACCCGAAATTGCAGATGGAGGGATTGCGCGAACACGTGCGCCTTACGGAGTCGCCCGGGCTTGACAAAGTGACGCACATTATCTGGCCGGAAACTGCCGTTCCCTATGCCATCGAAGCGGGCTCGCCGCTGGTGCGCCAGCTTGGCGGCAGCATTCCGGAGGGAAAAATTTTAATTACCGGAGCGTTGCGTATAAATCCTGTGAGCCGCACAAGCGGCTGCACAGGATCAGGTGAGCGCGATCCTGCGCAATCGCCTTGCGATTCGCAGGATGTAAGAATATGGAACAGCATGGTCGCGCTTAGGCATGACGGCACTATCGCCGGCTCTTATGACAAGGCGCGGCTGGTGCCGTTCGGAGAGTTTCTGCCGTTTCGCAGCCTCTTGCCCAAAGCCTGGCTGACACCGGTGGGCGATACCGATTTTTCGCGCGGGCCGGGCGTGCAGACCCTTGAATTTCCGGGTTTGCCGCCTATATCTCCCTTGATATGTTATGAGGTGATTTTTCCGGAATCGGTGGCCGATCCGCAGCATCGCCCGCAATTATTACTTAACATTACTAACGACGCCTGGTTTGGCATGAGTTCCGGGCCGTACCAGCATTTTGAGATGAGCCGGATGCGGGCGGCCGAGCAGGGCATCCCGCTGGTGCGCGTGGCCAATACGGGCATCAGCGCCATCGTCGACAGCTATGGCCGCGTCGTCGCCTCGCTGAAACTGGGAACGCAAGGGGTTCTCGATGGAAAGCTGCCCAGGGCACAAAACGTCTATACAACTTATAGTAAGTGTAATAACATGATTATGCTCATTTTAATATCTATGGCGTTACTATTAATTATAAATGAACGAAAAAGACAAAAGAATTAATAAATATCGCTTGCAAGTTGTGCCAAATTAGGAAATATTATGGAACCAATTTGTAAGGTATTATGATGAAAAATTCAAGGAACATTATGAAAAAGCAGGATGTTGATATGTATGTCGGCAAGCGGTTGCGCTTGCGCCGCACCATGATGGGCCTAAGCCAGGAGGCAATTGCCAAAGCCGTCGGCATCACCTTTCAGCAGGTGCAGAAATATGAGAAGGGCGCCAACGCCATGAATTCCAACCGCCTCTATGAATTCGCACAGTTCATGCATGTGCCGGTGGCCTATTTCTTCGAGGGGTTGGAGCAGTCGTCGGGCCATGCCACCGGTTTCGCCGAGGAAAGCGCCACCTTCGATCATAAAAACCGTGGCGTCTCCGACCGCGAGTCGCTGGAGATCATGAAAGCGTTCAAGCGCATCAAGGAACAGGTCATCCGCAAGCGCCTGGCCGACCTCGTGCGCGCCGTCGCCGATAACAAGACGATTATGGAATAGCTTGACTTGCCCGCCGGAACGGCTAGGGTTGGAAAGATTTTCAGGTGGGGATTTTGGTTGCTTGCCGCCACCTTTATAAAAATGGTCTAAGCTATCCGGCATCGCCGCTTGTCGCGGCAATCCAGATACCAGCAAAATCCCCCGCAATTTTTCTAACGGGGGAGTCGCATGTCCAGTCAGTTTTCTTCCAATCGCAGCAGCTATGTGTTCACCAGCGAGTCGGTAGCCGAGGGCCATCCCGACAAAGTCTGCGACCAGATTTCCGATGCCATCGTCGATGCTTTCCTTGAGGCGAATCCGCAGGCGCGCGTCGCCGCCGAGTGCCTGGCCACCACCAACACCATCGTCATCGCTGGCGAAACCCGCGGCGCCGACGACATCACCAAGGCGCAGATCGAAAAAATCGCCCGCGACAAAGTGCGCGAAATTGGCTATCTGCAGGACGGTTTCCACGCCGATAACCTTGATGTCTACGTGCATCTGCACCAGCAGTCGGCCGACATCGCCATGGGCGTCGACGCCGCGGAAAACAAGGATGAGGGAGCGGGCGATCAGGGCATCATGTTCGGCTTCGCCTGCAACGAAACCAAAGAATTCATGCCCGCGCCGATCCATTTGTCGCACCGCATTTTACTGAATTTGTCGCGCGCGCGTCATTCCGGCGAGGCCAAAGGGCTTGGCCCCGATGCCAAGAGCCAGGTATCGCTGCTCTATGAAAACGGCAAGCCGGTGCGTGCTACTTCCATCGTGGTCTCGACGCAACACGCCGCAGGCTTGAACCAGAAACAAGTGCGCGAACTGGTGCGCCCGTATGTCATGGCGGCGCTGCCCGATAAAAGCTGGATGTGCAGCGAAAACGAATTATACGTCAACCCTACCGGCCAATTCGTCATCGGCGGCCCGGACGGCGATTGCGGGCTGACCGGCCGCAAAATCATCGTCGATACCTACGGCGGCGCCGCGCCGCACGGCGGCGGGGCCTTCTCCGGCAAAGACCCCACGAAAGTTGATCGCTCAGCCGCCTACATGGCGCGCTACCTGGCCAAAAACGTCGTCGCCGCCGGACTGGCCGACCGCTGCACCATCCAATTGTCCTATGCCATCGGCGTATCCAAGCCGATTTCCTTTTACGTGAGTACCGGCGGCACCGGCACGGTCGATGAAGCGAAGCTCGAAAAACATTTGCAGCAAATGGTGAATCTCACGCCGCGCGGCATCCGCGAACATCTGAAGCTCAACCGCCCCATCTACGCCCGCACCGCCGCCTACGGGCACTTTGGCCGTGAGCCGGACGCCACCGGCGGCTTCTCATGGGAGAAACTCGATCTCGCCCAGGCATTGCGCGATCATTTCGGCGTGAAAACCAAAACGGCAGTATCGTCGGTTGCCTGAGCATCTCGAATCCAAAAGGCTTTTAGCCTCCTACGGTCGCCGCCGCGGGCGTAAGTTGCGTCCGGTTAAGCAGGGGCTGATGGAGTCGCTGTTGCCTGAACTTGAGCTTGCGCTGGGGGATGTGGAGATGTGGGGATGTGGAGATGTGCAGAAGATGGCCGCATCTCTTTTTCCCCACATCCCCAAATCCTCTCATCCCCACATCTTCCTCGAAATCGGCTTCGGCGCGGGCGAGCATCTGGCGCATCAGGCGGCGCTGCATCCGGACGTGGGCATTATCGGCTGCGAGCCGTATATTAATGGCGTTGCAAGCCTATTGCAAAAGTTGGCAGTTGGCAGCCGGCAGTTGGCAGAGAAAAAAGAAGACTGCAAACTGCAAACTGCAAACTGCCAACTGTCGAACGTCCGCATCTACCAAGGCGACGCCCGGCTGCTGATTGAAAAACTTCCTAATCATTCAATCGATAAAATCTTCATCAACTATCCCGACCCCTGGCCGAAAGCGCGCCATCACAAGCGCCGCCTGATTTCCATGGAATTTTTGGATGCGCTGGCGCGCGTGATGAAGCCAGGCGCAGAGCTACGCCTCGCTACCGACGACGAGGATTATGGCACGTGGATGCTGGAACATCTGCTGTCCCACCCCGCCTTCCAATGGACGGCTAAAACCTGCGACGACTGGCTGAATCCCTGGCGAGACTGGATTTCCACGCGCTATGAGCAAAAGGCGCTGAAGGCGGGGCGGGGGGCGACGTATTTATCCTTCGAGCGCATTTAACACATCCTTTTTCAAATCCTCCACATCCTCAATGCCCACCGAAAGCCGCACCAGCCCGTCGCCGATGCCGATGCGCTTGAGTTCCGCCCCACCCAGGCTGGCATGGGTGGTCGAGGCGGGGTGGGTGACGATGCTTTTGGCGTTGCCGAGATTGTTGGAAATATCGAACACGGTCAGCGCATTCATGAAACGGAATGCGGCTTTTTTGCCGCCTTTCAGTTCAAACGCGATCATCGGCCCGCCGCGCGACATCTGTTTTCTGGCGATGGCATATTGCGGATGGCTTTTCAGGCCGGGATATAACATGCGGCCGACTTTGGGATGGTTTTCCAAAAGTTTCGCCAACGCCTCGGCATTGTCGCAATGTTTTGCAACGCGCAGTTCCAGCGTCTCCAGGCTTTTGAGCAATAGCCATGCGTTGAATGCGCTCATATGCGGCCCGGTATGGCGCACGAACGGCATCAGCGTTTCGTTGATGAATTTGCGCTTGCCGAGAATCGCGCCGCCCAGCGTGCGGCCTTGCCCGTCGATATGCTTGGTCGTCGAATAAATCACCACATCGGCGCCGAGTTGCAACGGGTGTTGCAGCAGCGGCGTCGCGAACACGTTGTCGATGATCAGTTGCGTGCCGGTTTTTTTGCATAAGGCGGCCACGAAGGCGATATCGACCAGCTCCAGCGTCGGGTTGGCCGGCGTTTCGATGAATACGCAGCGCGTCTTGCGCGTGATCGCCTTGCGCCACCCTGCCATGTCATCGCCCTCGACCAGCGTGGTGCTGATGCCGAAGCGCGGCAGGATTTGCGTGATGATGTAATGGCAGGAGCTGAACAATACTTTGCTCGCTACAACGTGATCGCCGGATTTGAGCTGGCACATCAGCGCGGCGAACACGGCGGCCATGCCCGATGCGGTAACGACACAGGCCTCCGCGCCTTCCATCAGGCTTAAGCGTTCTTCCAGCATGGCAAGGTTGGGATGCGAATAGCGCCCGTATTTGAAGCCCTCGATTTTTCCGGCGAACAACGCTTCGGCGGCTTCGGCGCTCTCATAGCTATAGGCGGAATTGAGGAACAGCGCCTCCGACGTCTCGCCAAACTGGCTGGTCAGCCTGCCGCCGCGCACCAGCTTGGTGGAAAGTTTCCAGTGTTTTTTATCTTTTTTCATAAATATCAATATAATAACGACTTGAAGTCACAATTTGTGACTTCAAGATTTTTGTTTCCCCTGTGGCATCATTGCGTGATAATCGTTGCGATTCAAGGAGATTTTGATGCGTGGCACCAATCCCATACGTGCGCCGATACTAGATGACGGCTTGCAGCTTGAGGTCAAAAGCATCTTCCCGACGTTGCAGGGCGAGGGGCCGTTTACCGGCCATCCGGCGGTGTTCGTGCGGCTGGGCGGCTGCAATTTGGCGTGCAGCTTCTGTGATACCGATTTTGAGGGCTTCCGGGCCATACCGACCCCTGTTATTGTCGAAAATGTAGGTTCGGTTTCGTGTGAGCACGGAAAGCGCGTGCGCCATCTCGTGGTCATCACCGGCGGCGAGCCGCTGCGGCAGAATATCGTGCCGTTATGCGAGGCCTTGCTGGCAGAAGGTTTCAAGGTGCAGATCGAAACCAACGGCACATTATGGCGGGAATTGCCGGAGGGCGTCGACATCGTTTGCTCGCCCAAGAATACCGGCGGCGGCTATTTTCCCATCCGCGAGGATTTGCTGCCGCGCGTGACCGCGCTCAAGTTCATTATTTCAAAACGCGATGAAAATTATAACCATGTCGGCGAGGTAGGGCAGGGGCTATGCCCCATCCCGGTCTATGTGCAGCCGATGGATGAATACGATGCGGCGCGCAATGCCGAGAACCTCGCCTACGCCTCGGAATTGGCGCAACAGCACGGCTACCGGCTTTCGTTGCAGCTGCACAAGATTTTGGGGATTGAATAATGAAAAAAGCGGCGCTTTTACTCTCCGGCGGCCTGGATTCGGCTACCACGCTCGCCATCGCCAAAGCGCAGGGTTTTGAGATTTATGCGTTGTCATTCGCCTATGGCCAGCGGCATAAGCGCGAGCTGACGGCGGCGCAGCATATCGCCGCGCATTATGGCGTACGCGAACACCGCGTGTTGACCTTCGATCTTGCCGCTTTCGGCGGTTCCGCATTGACTGAAAACGGCATCGCCGTGCCCAAGGATCGCGACATGGATAAAGCGGGGGGCATCCCGATTACTTACGTTCCGGCGCGCAACACCATATTTCTGTCGTTCGCGCTGGCCTGGGCGGAGGTGCTGAAAGCTTACGATATTTTCATCGGCGTCAACGCGCTCGACTACAGCGGCTATCCCGATTGCCGCCCGGAATTCATCCGCGCCTTCGAGGAGATGGCGAATCTCGCCACGGCCTACGGCACCGAGGGCGGCGGACGCATCACCATCCACACGCCGCTGATACAGCTTTCCAAGGCAGAGATTATCCGCAAAGGCATGGAACTCGGCGTTGACTATGGAATGACCATGAGCTGCTATGATCCGGATGAAGAGGGCAGGGCCTGCGGCCATTGCGACTCCTGCCAGCTGCGGATGAAGGGGTTTAGGGAGAATGGAATTCAAGATCCTGCGAGCCGTGAGGCTGCGCAGGATCCTGTGCCTCGCCTTCGGCTCCCACAGGATTTATAATGACCATCTGGATTTTGTATCAATCGCTGACGCCCGAAGAAGAAGTCCATATTGGCGAGCGCGACGCGCTGACCCTGCCGTTTGGCGATCTGCCCGATTTGTCGTTGATCAATAGCCCGGCCGAATTGAGGCATCTCTTGCAGGCGCTGCACCCGGACGACCCACCGGAAACCGTCGCCCGCAAAACCGAGCGGCTGTGGAAACTCTATGCCGGGTTGCAGGTGGAGGATATCATGGTCGTTCCCCTCAAAAGCCGCAAGGAAGTGGCGCTGGCCGAAGTGACCCAGCGCTATCGCTACGAAGTGGGAGCTGAGGGCACGGACGTTCACCAGGTGGAAGTGAAATGGTATGGCAAGCGCATTCGCTTGAGCGCATTGGGCAAGCACAAGGAGCTATTCGACGAACGCGGCGAAAAGATGAGGGAAGTCACCGATCCGGAAGCGCGCGTCGCCATCCGCGACCGGCTACCGCATTCCTATAATCGCTTTGCCAAATGGAAATGGTTGCTGGTTTTATTTTTTATGATGGGATTGGTACGGCGATTCGCGCATGTGACGACGATGCATTAGGAGGGGCTTAGTCCTTCCCTTTGATCGCCGCTATTCCTTAATTGTTCACCCGATTTTCTGTCTTGGTCATAAGCCGGATGATAAGAAGAGCTTGATCGCTGTTCTTGCGCTGCCTTGTCTGCGGCGGCATGGGCGGAGAATCCTTTTTTCTTATTGATGGCTGCTTCCAATTCAGGATCGACTGCCGCCAAGAGACTGCGTCCGGCACCTATCGGTACCAAGTCGGTCAGGCCTTGCTCTTGGCATTTTAAGAATAGCGGGTTATCAAGAAGTTTGGAAGAAACGAACGCCCAACCGGAGTCTTCCGCAAAATGCCAATCTAGTTTCTTGACAGCTTTGGTAATCAAGGCTGCCTTCTGTTCTTCCGGAGTTTTTTTTCTGGGCCAAAACCGCATAGGGTTTAATTCAGCAACACCGGCTCCAGTTCATGCTGCTTGGCGGCGAAATAGGCGGCGTCTTGCGTGGCGAACAGGGCAAGCTGCGTTCCGGCGGCGTCGCATACGCTGTAATTCGTGCCCTTCTCGGTGATGACCGGCCGCACATACGCCATGGGCAGGGAATTGAGCATGATGGAGTAAATTTCCTGAGCCGTGGTTTTATTGTCCGATGTATTCATAAAATGTTTGTGCCTTTCTGGCGTGGAATTATCCGTTGATAGATTATGTATAGCATAGAATATGGGTGAGTTGTGTGAAGTTTCAATGACAGTTGGCCGATAGGCCAACAGATGTCAAAGGACAAAGGGCACATGTCAAAAGAAAGATTATATAATCCATATGGTTATATGTTGCCCTTTGTCCTTTGATAGTTGACATCTACCTCCTCCTTCCCTTCCTCGGGTCGCGGAAGTCGAACAATTGCGGGTCGAGCTTGAGGCCGAAGCGGGCGTTGTTGAGTGAAACGGTAGTCACCTGCCGCGTGGCGTCGCGGATGACCATGTTGCGCAGCTGCAGCGGATTATCGGAGAATTCCAGCGTCAGCTCGCCGTCGTCGGGCTTGTCGATCTGCGCCAGGCCGATGCGGATGACGCCGTGCTCCTGCGAAAATTCCGTGATGCCGACGGTTCCCGCGAAGCGGATAGGATTTCGCGCCAGGAAGCCGATCAGCGTCTGGTCGAGCGGGATGTGGCTGATTTGCTCCAGCTCGTAATCGTAATAAACCAGCTCGCTGCCGCTCGATACCATCAAAATCGGCGTCGGCGGATTATACTGCCAGCGCATCCGCCCCGGTCTCTGCAAATAAAACTTCCCGCTGGTCAGGCTGCCATCCGGCGCCACCTGGGTGAAATCGGAGACGATGGTGGTGAGGTTGGTAAGATAATCCTGAATGCGGTCGATGGTTTTCTGGTGCGGAGCGAATTCGGTGGCGGGAAGGAAGGTGGTTTCCTGCGCAAATGCCGCAACAGATGTAGCCGTAACTCCACCCGACAAACAAATGAGCAAAAATATTTTTTTCAGCATCGCCTTACATTATCCTACAATAGGGCGCTTTGCCAGAGTGTTTCCAATTAAAACAGGTCCGGAATTTTATAGGGCGTGCTTACCGTTAAAAAGGAATCTCCGATATTTAAGGCATAACCAAACAGTGACAAATAGTAAGAGGTGAAAAACGGAACATTCATAATCTTCTTTTTCTCATTATCAATGGCATAATTAATAACGATAATATAAGGAATACGTGAATGAACCCGTGTGGACACCATGGGTAGATCCCGGCATTCCTTGGATTGGGTTAACTTTAATATATCGACCGGTGGAATCATCCGGAGATATACTTTTGAAAAGACAATGTCTCCGGAGTGTCGCCGCAGGCAATAGGTATGATCCTGCAGTATAACCATTCTGAGCCAGTCCTCACTGTCGGCAAGCGCTATAGGCAGGCTCGATTTGTCGGAAACGAACCCGACCGCTAGAATGCCCATGATAATCGATAAACGCTGCCAGTTTTTCATAGGTCTCTTTAGATATTAGGTATTTTCCGTACCATCAAATTGACAATTAACTATCCTCCCGCACCAGCACCTCTCTCTTGCCCACATGATTCGCCGGGCCGACGATGCCCGCCCGTTCCATCTGTTCGATAATCGAAGCTGCGCGGTTATAGCCGACCTTGAGGCAGCGCTGGATGTAGCTGGTCGAGGCCTTGCGGTCGCGGGTGACGATGGTGACGGCCTGTTCGTACATTTCGTCGCGTTCGCCTTCCGCGCCGAACAGGCCTTCCTCCTCGTCGTCGCGGGTGACGTCTTCGAGGTAGGTCGGTTGGCCCTGCGCGCGCAGATGGTCGGCGACCTGTTCGACTTCCTTGTCGGAGACGAATGGGCCATGGATGCGCGTGATGCGCCCGCCGCCGGCCATGTAGAGCATATCGCCCTGGCCGAGCAATTGTTCCGCGCCTTGCTCGCCTAAGATGGTGCGGCTGTCGATGCGCGACGTCACCTGGAAGGAAATGCGCGTCGGGAAATTGGCCTTGATGACGCCGGTGATGACATCGACCGACGGGCGTTGCGTCGCCATGATGATGTGGATGCTCGCTGCACGCGCCATCTGCGCCAGGCGCTGAATGGAAGATTCAATATCCTTGCCCGCGACGATCATCAAATCCGCCATTTCATCGACCACCACCACAATGAACGGCAGTTCCACCATTTCCAGCGGCTGTTCCTCGATAATCGGCTCGCCGGTATCGGGATTAAATCCGGTCTGCACCGTGCGCGTCAGCTGGCTGCCCTTGGCCTTGGCCTCGCGGATTTTTTTGTTGTAGCCCTCGATGTTGCGCACGCCGAGATTGCTCATCAGCCGGTAGCGGTTTTCCATTTCCTTGACCGTCCATTTGAGCGCCACCACCGCCTTCCCCGGCTCGGTCACCACTGGCGACAGCAAATGCGGGATGCCCTCATAGACCGAGAGTTCCAGCATCTTGGGGTCGATCATGATGAATTTGCATTCCTCGGGCGTGAGCTTATAGACCAGCGACATGATCATGGTATTGATGGCCACCGATTTGCCCGATCCGGTGGTGCCCGCCACCAGCAGATGCGGCATCCGCGACAGATCGACGATGACAGGCGCCCCGGCGATGTCTTTCCCCAGCGCCAGCGGCAGCTTGGCGTCGGCGGCCTCGTAGGTCTCGTTCTCCAGCATTTCGCGTAAATAAACGGTTTCGCGGTTGCTGTTGGGCAGCTCGATGCCGATGGCGTTGCGTCCGGGAATGACGGCGATGCGGGCGGAAATGGCGCTCATCGAGCGGGCAATATCGTCGGAGAGCCCGACGACGCGGCTGGATTTCGTGCCCGGCGACGGCTCCAGTTCATAAAGTGTCACCACCGGGCCGGGGCGGATTTCGATGATGTCGCCGTTGACGCCGAAATCCTGCAATACGCTTTCGAGTAATTTGGCGTTCTGCGTCAATGCCGTTTCGCTGACTTGGTTCTTGCGGCTTTTGGGCGCGTTGGTCAGCAGTTTGATCGGCGGCAGCTCGTAATCGCCCTGCGGCAAAGGTAACGCGGATTGTACCTTGGGCGAGGAGCGGCTTTTATCCGGGGATTTTTCTTTTTTGCTGACACGCGGTTGCGGCTTGACGGCGGCTTCCTCGTCCTCATCGTCCTCATCGTCGTCATCGTCGCCATGCTTCCAGAATTTCAGGCGTTCTTTAAGCGGCGTATATTCTGCATCGTCATCCTCATCCTCTTCATCATTACGATGGCGCGAAATCAGCGACATCGCCAGGCCGGAGATGAACAGGAACGCTTGCTTGACGGCGCGCCCCGCCGTTTTCCATTCCGCCCAGCTCATGCCGAAGGCGAGCGAAATCACCAGCAACGCCGCGGCGGCGACGATGGCGACAAACAGTTTGCTTTTGAACAAATGGCGGAAAATATCGTGCAGCACGCTGCCGATGGAGCCGCCGAAGCCGCTGGCGATCGGCCATGCCATCGGCGGCTCGACAAGCGACAGCAAGGCGGCGCTCATCACCAGCGAGAGTATCAGCAGGCAAAAACGCAGCCAGACGTAAGGCACGCGTTTCCCGCGCAGCATCTTGAATCCCCATGCGCCCGGCACCAGCACCAGCAGCGCGCTGGCCATGCCCATTAATTGCAAGGTGAGATCGGCGATCAGCGCGCCGGAATAGCCGCCAGCATTAGTAACGGCATTGCCGGTGGCACGGTCGAGCGATGGATCGGCCTGATTGTAAGTCATCAGGCACAGGAACAGGTAAAACGCCAGCAAACACAGCCCGAACCCGGCCAGCATCAAAAGCGGATGGCGGGATTGGTCGGCGGGTAAGGATGCGGTTCGTGCCATAATCAGTCGTGAGTAAGCGTTTCGGCTGTCAACTATAGACTATCGACTAACGACTAGACAACTGGCAACTGTTAACTTTTTTAGCTTGCACCCCCCGCGCTCTTATCCCATAATCCGCCGAGGCTGGTGGCGGGCAACGCGCCTGCGAACCCGGTCAGGTCCGAAAGGAAGCAGCCGTAGCGGAGTTGCGTTGGGTCGCCATCAGTCACTTATAAGCTGGCAGTTAGCAGTTGGCAGTAATGCGCCTGTTTTCTGACTGCAAACTGCAAACCGCTAACTGTCAACTACTTCATGGAATATCGCGTCCTCGCCCGCAAATACCGCCCCGCCACGTTCGATGATCTCATCGGGCAGGAGGCGCTGGTGCGCACGTTGTCCAACGCCATCAAAAGCGGGCGCATCGCCCATGCGTTTCTGCTCACCGGCATTCGCGGCGTCGGCAAAACCACCACCGCCCGCATCATCGCCCGCGCGCTGAATTGCGAAAACGGTCCGACCATCAATCCCTGCGGCACCTGCTCCAATTGCAAAATGATCGGCGAAGACCGCCATGTCGACGTGTTGGAAATGGATGCGGCGAGCCATACCGGCGTCGGCGACATCCGCGAGTTGATCGACACGGTGCGTTATCTTCCAACCTCGGCGCGCTATAAAATCTATATCATCGACGAAGTGCACATGCTGTCCACCAGCGCCTTCAACGCACTCCTCAAAACGCTCGAAGAACCGCCGCCGCACGTCAAATTCATTTTCGCCACCACCGAAGCGCGCAAGATTCCCGTCACCATCCTGTCGCGCTGCCAGCGGTTTGATTTGAAGCGCATCGATACGGAGACGCTGGCCAAACATTTGGGTAACATCGCCGCCAAAGAACAAATCCAAATCGAAGACGAAGCGCTTAAAGTCATTGCCGTGGCCGCCGAAGGCTCGGTGCGCGACGCGCTGTCGTTGCTCGACCAGGCCATTGCGCGCGGTTCCGAAGATAATGCGCCCATCACCGCCGCCTCGGTGCGCCAGATGATCGGCAGCGCCGACAATACGGCGACATTCCGCCTGCTCGAATCCCTGCTGGGAGGCGATATCGTCGCAGCGCTGGCCGAGTTACGCGTGCAATATAATGCCGGAGCCGATCCGCTGCTTATCGTACAGGATGCGTTGGAAATCACCCATCTCGTCACCCGTGTGAAGGTCGCGCCGCTGGCGGTGGACGATGTGTCGCTGTCCGAGCATGACCGCAACGCCGCCAAAGCTTTGGCCGACAAATTGCCGATGCCGGTGCTGACGCGCCTGTGGCAGATGCTGCTCAAGGGCATCCATGAAGTGCGCGTCAGCCCGTCGCCGCTGGCGGCGCTCGACATGCTGCTGGTGCGCATTGCCTATGCCGCGCAACTGCCGACACCGGCGGAGGTGATACGCTCTACTAACTCCTCCCCCCTTGAGGGGGAGGCTGGGAGGGGGGCGCAACGGGGAAAGCTTTCCCTTGTAGACCCCCTCCCTAACCCTCCCCTCAAGGGAGAGGGGATAGTTCTTACCGATTTCGCCGCCGCCGTCGCCCTCTTTGAGCAGCACCGCGAATTGATTTTATGTTCTCAGCTTAGGGAATATGCGCGGCCAGTGGGTTTTGCGCCGGGAAAAATCGAGATACGATTGACCTCGGCGTTGCCGCGCGATTTCACGTCGAAAGTAGCGGATTGCCTGACGCGCTGGACGGGGCAGCCGTGGAAGATTACTTTGTCGGAAGAAGAAGGCGCCCCGAGCTTGCATGAACAGGAAGCGGCGCGTAAGGAAAAACAGCTTCAGGAAGCCTCGACGCATCCGCTGGTCGCGGGCGTGTTGGAGCAATTTCCGGGAGCGAAAATAGTCAGTGTGAAGGAGAACGCATAGATAGTAATTGGAACTTCGGTGATTGGTAATTAGAATAAACTTTTTTCCAATTACCAAAATTCTAATAACCAATTACCGTTTGGAGACAAACATGAACCTACAGAAAATGATGAAGCAGGCACAGGAAATGCAAAGCAAAATCGCCGACATGCAGGCGAAGCTGGAAGCCCAGGAAAACGAAGGCGCCTCCGGCGGCGGCATGGTGCGCGTGAAAATCAACGGCAAGAACGTGATGCTGAAAGTCAGTATCGATGACAGCCTGATGAAGCCGGAAGAAAAAGAGGTGTTGGAAGACCTGCTGGTGGCGGCCTATAACGATGCCCGCGGCAAGGCCGATGCCGCCACGTCCGATAAGATGAGCCAGATGACCAGCGGGTTGGGGTTGCCGCCGGGATTTAAACTACCATTTTAGTCATGGGTCATGGGTCCCGGGTCATGAGTGACCAAAGCCCATACCCATGACTCATGACCAATAACTCATGACCGATTTAGACGAACTCATCCGCTTATTCTCAAAACTCCCCGGCCTCGGGCCGCGGTCGGCGCGGCGGGCGGTGTTGCATTTGATCCGCCGCAAAGACGCGCTGATGGCGCCGCTCGGCGCGGCCATCGCCCGCGCCATGGACACCATCCGCACCTGCTCGGTCTGCGGCAATCTCGATACGCATAATCCCTGCGCCGTGTGCAGCGATGCGCGGCGCGACCGCTCGGTCATCTGCGTGGTCGAGGAGCTGGCCGACCTGTGGGCGATCGAGCGCTGCAATCTTTACAAGGGGCAATATCATGTGCTGGGCGGCGTGCTGTCGGCGCTCGACGACCGCGGGCCGTCGCAGCTCAACATCGAGCCGCTGATCGAACGCGCCGCGAAAGACGAGGTGCGCGAAATCATCCTGGCGACCAACGCCACCATCGAAGGCCAGACGACGGCGCATTACCTGGCGACGCGGCTGGAAGGTTGCAATGTCAGCATCTCGCGCCTGGCGCAGGGCATCCCCATGGGGGGCGAACTGGATTATCTCGACGATGGAACGCTGGGAGCGGCGCTGAAAGCGCGGTTACCGGCATGAATAAGGATGTGAAGATGAGAAGATGTGAAGATGAGAAGATAGAAAAAAATACTTCTCTCCACATCTCCACATCTTCACATCCCCACATCTTCCTGGCCACCGCCCTGCGCGAAACCGTGGGGCGTGGCTATTCGGTAAAAACCTTCCTGCATGATTTTGTGGCAGCGGTGGTGGTGTCGCTGGCGGCGCTGCCGCTATCGATGGCGCTGGCCATTGCCGTCGGCTTGCCGCCGCAATACGGCATCACCACGGCCATCGTCGCCGGTATCGTGGCACCGTTGCTGGGCGGTTCGGTGACGCAGGTCAGCGGCCCGACGGCGGCCTTCGTCGTCATCGTTGCGCCCATCGTTGCGCAATTCGGCCTGCGCGGCATTATCATCGCCGAAATCATGGCCGGTGCGATGCTGCTGGTGCTGGCCTGGGCGCGGCTGGGGCGCTTCATCAATGTCGTTCCCTATCCGGTGACCACGGGGTTTACCGCCGCCATCGCCGCCGTCCTCGGCACCTTGTCGCTGGACGACCTGCTTGGGCTAGGCATCGAAAAACTACAGGGATCATATATCGATAAAGTCATCCTGCTGGCGCAACATGTTCCCGACCTGCGCTGGCCTGAGGCTGCCATCGGCCTGCTGAGCCTCATCGTCATGTTTACCGGTAAGCACCTGACGCGCCGCGTGCCGTCGGCGGTACTGGGTATCCTGACGGGCACGTTGCTGGCAGCGGCGTTTCAGCATTCCGGCATCGGCGTGGCGACCATCGGCAACCGTTTTGGCTATGAGACGGCGCATGGCCTCATGCGCGGCATCCCGCCCTTTCCGCCGGCGTTCCATTTCTTCGGCGGCGAGGGATTGTTCGCCTGGCCGACGCATGACGAGCTAAAAATATTAGTGATGCCCGCCTTCGTCATCGCGGCGCTGGCGGCGCTGGAATCGCTGCTGTCGGC
>JABDCD010000025.1 GCA_013288305.1 Alphaproteobacteria bacterium
GTGGCAGCGGTTTTTTCCCGCTGTGTCGGCGATTTTTCCGGTTCCTTCATAAACCGCTCGATAACCGGCACCGGCTTTGCCGCCAGCGGCTCCGGCTCATCCACCGGCGGTGGCTGTTCGGCCAACACCTTGCTGCGCGCGCGGCTGACGGCGAAACCTGCCTCCATCTGGTTGGCCAGCTTGCTGCCGCGGTCGATCATGAACGACAAATCGTCGAGCAGGTAATTGGCCTTGTCGATGCGGAACTGTATGTTCTCGCCGATTTTCTTGCTGGCCGTCTGCAGCGCGATGATGCTCTCCGAGGCGCGCTGCGTCGATTCATCGAAATGCCTGAGCAATTGCGCCAGTTCGCTTTTGCTATCCTGCAACACGCGGATGCGGCGGTTGAGCAACCAGCAATAGGCGATGGTCACAGCCAAAAGCGCCACGATCAGGATATTCAGCAATAGGTTGGCCACCGCACCGGTCATCGTGTCATGAGTCCTTCTTGCGCTTAATCGGTTCCTTGATGGAAATGGCGATGTTCTCCCCTACCCGCCCCATGGTGCCACTGGTGATCGGAATGCCGCCGCAGCGTATTGTCAGCAGATCATCGGGCGAACAATCCAACAACACGGTGCTGCCGACCTGGAATCCCATAATGTCCTTGAGCGTCACCGTTTTTTCCTTGAGCACCGCTTCCAGCTCGATAGCCGTATTACGCAATTCCTTGCCGAGATGCTTCTCCCATACCGTATCCTGCCCGAAATTCTCGCCCATGAACATCTGCAGCAGCAGGTCGCGGATCGGCTCCAGCGTCGTATGCGGCAGCAGGATTTCGATAATGCCGCCGCGATCCTCGACCATGTCGATGCGCAATTTCACCAGCAGCGCCGGGTTGCCGGGGCGGGTAATGGTGGCGAAGCGGGGGTTGCTCTCCAACCGCTCGAAATGAAACGTGGCGGGCGACAGCGGCTCGAAGGCGCTGGCCATGTCGGCCAATACAATATCGACCATGCGCTTGACGATGTCCTGCTCGATGGTGGTATAGGGGCGGCCTTCGATGCGCACCGGGCGGTTGGATTTGCGGCCGCCGAGCAATATATCCACCATCGAATAAATCTGCGAGCTATCGACCGTCACCAGCCCGAAATTTTCCCACTCGACAGCGCGGAACACCACCAGCAGGGCGGGCAGCGGAATGGCGTTGAGATAATCGTCGAAGCGCAGGCTCACCATCGAATCGAGGCTGACATCGACGTTTTCCGAAGTGAAATTGCGCAAACTGGTGGAAAGCTGGCGCACCAACCGGTCGAACACCACCTCCAGCATCGGCAGCTTTTCATACGCCGTCATCGAGCGGTCGAGAATGGCGAAAATGCCGCCCGCCTGCGCTTCCTCTTTTTTGGTATCGAAACCGAGTAACGTGTCGATTTCGTCCTGGTTTAAGACGCGCTGCGGCTCGTCGCCTGCGGCGGCAGGAGCAGCGGCGGCAGCGGCTTCATCGGGTTTTGCGGTCTCGGTTTCGGCCATAGTACGTATCTAATTGGTTCATTTATTTATATCATACGGCAAAAGCCGTGCCAAGTCGTCATCCTGCGCGTAGCGTAGCGAAGGCGCAGGATCTCGTGCAATTGGCTAGAGATCCTGCGCTCAAACGCTACGCGTTTGCCGCAGGATGACGGCACTCTACTGAACCACAATCTCCTTAAACAGCACGTCGTTGATCTTGACGGGCGCCAGCGCCTTGTTGGCGCGGAGAAGAAGTTCCTCGCGCAGGCGCTGGATACCGGCGGAACCGGCCAGGTCGCTGGCGCGAAGCTCGCGCAGGTAGGTATTGATGGCATCCATGAGCCTGGGCATATTGGCTTCGATCAGCGCCACGTCGCCCTGTTGCGTCAATTCGAGGATGACGGTAGTTTTAAGAAAACTGGTCGCCTTGCCGCCCGAATTGAGGTTAATCAGGAATTCCGGCAGGGTATAATAGACCGGCTTGTCGATAGGCTTGCCGTCCTTCCCCACTTCGACTTCGGCCTTATTTTCCTCGTGCTTTTTAAACAGCGTGAAATAAGCCCCGGCCGCTCCGCCCAGGAGCACCACCAGCGCCACCGCGCCGATGATGATAATCTTCTTTTTGGATTTCTTAGGCGCGCCCTCGCCTTCCGCCGCGGCTTCGCCTTCCTCGCCTTCCTTGGCTTCTTTGTCGTCCTTGTCTTTTTTATCGTCTTTTTCTTCCTTGGCGTCTTTTTTATCGTCTTTTTCTTCCGCTTCGTCGGCTTTTTCCTCGGATTTAGCTTTGGCCATAAATTCTGTCCTACTCCATGGTGAAAACGTGCAACCGTTATAAAGCGGTCGCAGCGCTTATTCAAGCACTGCTTCACAACCGGAGGTTCTAGTCTTCACCACCAAGAGTTGTTGTTATTTCAGTTTTATATGTTTCAGCATGTTACCTTTCGTTTTTATACCGGGTGCTACCCCGGCGCGGTCATGACCACGTTCGGTTCCTTCATGCGACTCTGTGCACGGCCGCATACGCTTTTAAGGGCGCTGCGCCAGAAAATTGCAATGTCGTCGCTGCCTGCAATCCCGTTAGCTAACTTGCGATCAGCCGTATCGATAAGTTCGGCTTCAGGACTAGTAGAACATGAGGAAGTGTGGCCCGGAAGGGGAAAATGAAAATAATTTTGGCACAGTTCGTGCTTACAGTGATGCGTCATTTAACTTTTTGCGCATTACGATCATGGACAATGGCATATATGTAACGCTCACCCGCCAGCTGGCGCTGTTCCGCGACATGGACGCCACGGCGAACAATATTGCCAACGCCAACACCACCGGCTATGACGCCGAGCACATCATGTTCTCCTCTTATATGACGAAGGATGCCAGCCAGGGCGTCTCCAACCCGATATCCTTCGGCTACGATATTTCCACCTACCGCGACAACACGGCCGGGGCGCTGAAAGTCACCGGCAACGACCTCGACGTCGCCATTGAGGGCAACGGTTATTTCACCGTCGAAACGCCGCTGGGCACGCGCTATACCCGCAACGGCAGTTTCCACATCGCCCCCGACGGAACGATGGTGACGGCGGAAGGCTACCCGGTGCTCGATTCCTCGGCGCAGCACATCGTATTCGACGAGAGCACGCGCAGCATCCAGATCGGCGAAGGCGGCAACCTCAAGGTCAACGGCTCGGATTTCGGCAATCTCGGCGTCGCGCAGTTCGACAACCCGCGGCTGCTGGAACGCTTGAGCGGCAGCATGTTCAAAAGCAACATCATCCCGCAGCCGGCGCAGAACGCCCGCGTCATGCAGGGGATGCTGGAAAGCTCTAACGTGCAGCCGGTGAACGAGCTTACGCACATGGTCGGGCTGCAACATGCGGTCACCGATACCGCCCAGTTCATCGCGGTGGTTTACGATCTGGAACGCAAGGCCGCCGATGCCTGGGCGCAGCAGTCATAATGAATTGAGGATGTTATGGGACAGAGATCACTGGATATAGCCGCCACGGGAATGCAGGCGCAGCAGACTTATGTCGACGTCACGTCGCAGAACCTGGCCAACATCAACACCACCGCTTATAAATTACAACGGCCGGAATTCTCGGATTTGCTCTATCAGAACCAGCGCGCCGTCGGCTCCAATTCGTCCGATAACGGCACCATCGTCCCCACCGGCATCCAGCTCGGCACCGGCGTCAGGCTGGTTGCCATCGACCGCAACATGAGCCAGGGCACGCTGCAGCAAACCTCCGCGCCGCTCGACATGGCGATCCAGGGACGCGGATTCTTCCAGGTCACCCTGCCCGACGGCTCGACGGCGTACACCCGCGCCGGCGGATTCCAGGTCGGGCCGGACGGCTCCATCGTTACTGCCGACGGCTTCCAGCTCACGCCCACCATCACCATACCGCAAAACGCCACCAGCATCAGTATCGACCAGTCGGGCGAAGTCAGCGCCACCATACCGCTGCAAACCACGCCGCAGATATTAGGGCAAATCCAGACCGTCAACTTCATCAATGAAGCCGGCCTGCAGGCCGGCGGCAACAATTTATTTACGGAAACCGCCGCCTCCGCCTCGCCCATCATCGGCACGCCGGGGCTGGACGGTTTCGGCACCCTCATCCAGGGCTTCCTGGAAACCTCGAACGTCAACCCGGTGACCGAACTCACCAACCTGATCAAGGCGCAACGCGTGTATGAAATGAACGCCAAAGTCGTCACCGCCTCCGACCAGATGCTGCAAGCCTTGAACCAGAGCGTATAAGCTTATGAATAGATTTTTCATACCATTGCTCTTGATTCTCGCCGGCCTGTCGATTCCCGCGTTCGCGGATTCTCCTGTCGCCGCCAATCCACAATATCTCTTCCAGCTTTCCTATGATGACGCCGAGCAAGCCATCGGCCAGGCGCTGGCGCAGAAGGGCGCCGGGGCGAAAGTGGCGGCGAACATCAACGGCCATCACAACGAGGCGCTTTTTTCCTACAGCAAGCCGATCTCGGTCGAAATCCGCGGCCTGCAATTCGAGCGCCCCAGCCGCTGGAGCGCCAACCTGTTGTTCATGGCGGACGGAGAAGTCGTCTCGGCGATGCCGGTCGGCGGCCGTTATGAGGAAATGATCGAAGTGCCGGTGCTCAAGCGCGAAGTAAGGAGCGGCGACGTCATCGGCGAGGCCGACGTGGAAATACGCGATTTTCCCATAACGCACACCCGCACCGATACCATCACCGACAGCGCGGTGCTCATCGGCAAGTCGCCCGTTGCAGCCATTTCGCCGTCGCGGCCGGTGCGCGAGCATGAAATCGCCAGCCCTGCCATCGTCAAGAAAAACGGCATCGTCTCCATGCGCTACACCTCGCCCGGCATGGAAATCACCACCACCGGGCAAGCCATGAACGAAGGCGCCAGGGGCGACGTCATCAGCGTGCGCAATACCGCCAGCCGGAAAATCGTGCGCGCCAGCGTGGTTGATGCCGGCACCGTAAGCATCGTGGGAACGGGGGAGCCGTATGCTTCGAATTAAAAAAAATCGTGGGACGTGGAACGTGGAACGTGGAACGTTATACGTGAAGAGAAGCACGTTCCACGTTCCACGTTCCACGCTACTTCTCGCCGTCACCCTCCTCACCGGCTGCGACAGCATGATGGGCAAGCTCGACCATATCGGCAAGCCGCCGCCGATGGCGGCCGTCGCCAATCCGCAGGAAAAGCCCGATTATAAACCGATGAACTGGCCGATGCCGGAAACCCCGCCGCCGGCGAAACAATATGCCAATTCGCTTTGGCAGCCCGGCGCGCGCACGTTTTTCCGCGACGGCCGCGCCGCCCGCGTCGGCGATATCCTGAAGGTGAACGTCAAAATCAACGACAAGCTGCAGTTCAACAACCAGACCGAAGGTAAGCGCACCACCACCGACCAGGCCAGCGCACCGTCGCTGCTCGGCCTCGGCGGCAAGCTGCTGCATTTCGCCCCGGCAACGCAAGCCAATAACCTCACCGGCATCCTCAACACCAGCGGCACCCTCGACACCAAGGGCACCGGCACCATTTCACGGCAGGACGTCATCACCACGCAGGTCGCGGCGCAAGTCACGCAGCTGCTGTCCAACGGCAACATGGTCATCGAGGGCAGCCAGCAGGTCACTATGAATTACGACGTGCGCGACGTGGCGGTCAAAGGCGTCATCCGCCCGGAGGACATCAAATCCGACAATACCATCGATTCGACCCAGATCGCCGAAGCGCGCATCACCTACAGCAGCCACGGCCAGCTCAGCGACATGCAGCAGCCGCGTTGGGGCGGACAGGTCATCGATGCGGTATCGCCGTTCTGATGATGATAGTGTGAATAGTGTGAAAGGTTAGGCGGCCATGCCGAATGGCGAGCCCCGATTGTCGAGCGAGCGCCCATAGACGGTATTCATTCCCGGCGTCAGTTGCGGCGACATGTGGCCAAAGGCATCCATATTATTCATATCGGCTACTTGTAACCCAGCCAAATCCGGGCGAACCAAAGTTCTTGCTATGTCATCTATAGCATTCTCCCAACCCTTCCCCGCTTCCATGTATGCGCCACCAACCGCTCCCATTAATGCGTTAGCGCTCATACGAGTAGCAGTACCAAACTCCGGGGAGAACATATGTCTTATCCTTATTAGTTAATGCACCTACTTAAATACCATTATACCTAATTATGCGATGCATTTCATGAAATATTTGTGACAAATCGGCCCTAAAATCCCTGTGCCGTCTGGACCGGCGCGGCGTTACTGGCTTCCAGCGCATTATCATCTTCCAGCGGCGCATCGTCCGCCAGGCTTTTGCGCTTGCCGGCGAGCTGGGCGAAGGTACGGTCGAGCAGGGTGACCATCTGGCTGTCGCGGCTTTCGCTGGTCCTGCCGCCCATGATGACGGCGACGAGGTGATGGCCGTCGCGGTGCGCCGAGGTCACCAGGTTATAGCCGGAAGCGCGGATATAGCCGGTTTTCACTCCGTCCACCATCTCCGGATGGCGCTCCATCACATGGTTATGGCCGGGATAGGTGACGCCGTTATAATCGAAGCTGGTGAGCGAAAAATAATGATAATATTCGGGGAAATCGCGGCGCAGCGCGATGGCCAGCCTCGCCATGTCGAAAGCGGTCGTATGCTGTTTGTTGTCGGGGAGGCCGGAGGGATTGCGGAACACCGTATCCTTCATGCCCAGTTCGCGCGCTTTTTTGGTCATCATCAGGGCGAAATTCCATTCGGTCTTGCCCAACGCCTCGCCCAGCGCCATCGCCGAATCGTTGGCCGAGCGCACCACCACGCTTTGGATAGCGATGCGCACCGGCAGGCGGTCGCCCTTTTCCAGGGAGATATTAGTCGCCGGCTGCCGCGCCGCCTTGGCCGATACCATCATGGTCTGGTCGAGCCTGATCTTGCCTTTTTTCAGGGCGTCAAAGGTCAGGTACAGCGTCATCATCTTGGTCAGCGAGGCCGGGTAGCGCATGGAAGAGGCGCTTTTCGAGTAGATCACCTTGCCGGAATCGCCGTCCACCACCAGCGCCGAAAAATGATTGGCCGAGATATGCGACCGGCTGCCATGGTGCTTTTTATGGTGGGAATGATGTGCGGCGTGGGATTTTGTGGCGGCGAAACCCTCCGCCGGCGCGAGGCAGGGAAGCACAAGCGCCGCGATAATGAATGTTATCCAAACAAAACGAATTGGTTTCACTGGCAAATCTTTATGCTCCCTTTATAAAAACCCTCTCTATTCATAGTAGCTAAATTACGCGTGGAAATCAAGATAATGTGTAAGAACGATGATACAAATGATTTTTACGCCCTGCCGGATGCATAAATGTACCATATTGAAATAATGGTATAATCAAGAGAAACCTTGACATTGCAGCCGCCCCTTCCTATATGTGGTTTCCAATAATGCTGCACTGCGACAAATAATTATTACACCTGTAAGCCAACCCATTTCAAGGAGAAACCTATGAATACGCAGACCAAAAAACCGGCGCAGCCGGCCGCAAAACTGGCTTCCAATATGGCCAACAAAGCCGCCAAAAGCGCCTACGGCGCCGTTGAGCATACGCGCAGCCAGGCGGAAAACGTCGTGAAAATCGGCGGCAACGCCGTCAAGGAATTCCTCGCCACCAGCACCGGCGAAGCCGAGAAAGTCCGTGAAAAAGCGTTCGCCATGAGCCGCGAAGGCGCCGAGCATTTCGCCAAGTCGGCCGACGCCGTGACCAAGGCGCTGTACGAAGGCATCGGCATGTCGCGCGACAATGTCGAAACCTGCATCGAATGCGGCAACATGACCGCGACGCTGAGCAAGGACGTCAGCAGCGAGCTGTTCGACGCCGCCAACAAGGCGTTCTCGGACAATATCGAGCTGTCGAAGGAATTCTTCGCCTGCCGCACCATCAACGACATGTTCGAGCTGCAGAACCGCATCGTCAAGAACTCGATCGACAGTTTCTTCAACCAGTCGGTCAAGCTGTCGGGCATGGTGTTCGAATACGCCACCGAAGCGCTGGAACCGATCAACGAGCGCGTCGCCCAGGCCACCGAGCAGTTCAGCAAGGTGCTGGCCGCATAGTGTCACCCCGCACTTGTTGCGGGGTCTGGTCATAATAAATAAAGCCCCGCCGGAAATGGCGGGGCTTTATTTGTACTTCCCCTCTCCCATAAACGAGAGAAGGAAAAATTATCTTTTGCCTTTTTTCTTCGGCTTCGCCTTCGGCGCCGCTTTTTTTGAAGCACCCTTTTTGGGCTTGGGCTTGGTGTCTTCCTCTTCGTCTTCGCCTTCTTCCGTTTCCTCCACGCCGTCGATCAGCACGGTATCAGCGGCGGCTTTCTCCTCGATGGCGGTTTCATCGTCGCCTTCCTTGCCGGCGTCCTCGATCTCCTCGATTTCCTCAAGCGAATCGATATCCTCTATTTCCTCGATCTCCTCGATTTCCTCTTCGCTGTCGAGCGTTTCGATGTCTTCGAATTCCTCCAAGTTGATGCCCTCGATGGCCTTGATCGGCTTTTTAGGCTTGGGCTTCGACACGGGTTTGGCTTTTACCGGCGGCACGGCGATTTTGACTTCGGCGGCGGGTTTGCTTTTGCTGCGGCGCGCCTTGACCGGCGCGGTAATATCGTTCATCGCCCCGCATTTCGGGCAGGCCGCGGGGTTTTTCCCTAAATCGTAAAAGCGGGCGCTGCACTTCGCGCATATACGCTTCTCGCCCAAATTTGCTTTTGTCACTGGCTAATCTCCCCTGATTCCTATAGGTAATGTAGAATCCGTCTAAAGAGTGAAATATTTTTTTGCAACATAAATCTATTGAAAAATAGAATTAGGCGCCCAAATTAGGACAAACGAGGAACAGGCAATCATGACGTCACAAAAAAGCGCAGAAGAACCGGCAGCAGAGGAAAATACGCCAGAAAGCACCGCCGCCGTGTCCGCCGAAGCGTCGGTGGAAAACCGCCTGCAAGAGGAAAACGACCTGCTGCGCCAGGAAAACGCCCGCTTCCGCGACCAGTGGGTGCGCGCCGTCGCCGAGACCGACAACGTCCGCAAGCGCAGCCAGCGCGACCTCGAGGAAGCCGCGAAATACGGCATCGCCTCCTTCGCCCGCGACATGGCCGGTGTGCTCGAAAACCTGAAACGCGCCTCCGACAGCATCCCCGCCGGCGCGCGGGAGAACGACGCCCTGCTTAATAAATTAGGCGAAGGCGTTGACCTCACGCTGTACGAATTGCTCAACATCTTCGAGAGATACGGCATCGAGCGCATCGATCCGCTGGATAAAAAATTCGATCATAACCTGCACCAGGCCGTCGCCCAGGTCGACCGTGATGACATCCCGCCCGGCATGGTAGTGCAGGTGGTGCAGGCGGGATATACGCTCGGCGACCGCCTGCTCATGCCCGCCATGGTCGTCGTTTCCAGGCAGGGCGAACCGCCGAAAACAGTGGATGAGACGGCATAACGATGCGTTCCGATATTCCCTTCTCCGCCGACGATGCCCATGCGCTGCTGCCGTGGATTATCGGCGTCATGGCCTGCATGGCGACGCTGCTGCTCTGCCTGGGGCTGACCGCGGGCGGCTGGATCACCGACCGGCATGACAGCTACACCACCCGTTTCACCGTCACCATCCCCGCCGGAGTCGATGACCTCCAGGTCAAGCTCGGCAAGATAGAAGATGCCTTGAAAAAATTCCCCGGCGTGACCGGCGTGGCGCAGGTCAGCGAAAGCCATCTGCGTGGAATGCTCAAGCCGTGGCTGGGCAACAGCGACACCATGGACGGCCTGCCGCTGCCCACCGTGCTCGACGTGACGGCGGACGGGGCGGCACCCATCGATTATAAAACCCTGCAAAGCAAGCTGGCCGGCATCGCCGCCGGAACCGAGGTCGACGCCCATGAGCGCTGGGTCGCCAGTTTTGCCAGTTTTTCGGCAGTGACCCAATATACCATCGCCGTTCTCGCCGCCTTCATCGTCGGCGCGCTGGCGCTCATGATCGCCTTCACCTCGCGCACGGCGCTCCGGCTGCACGCCCGCACCGTGCAACTCCTCCATTCCATCGGCGCCGAGGACGGCTACATCGCACGCCAGTTCCAACGTGAAGCCTTTCTGCTGACCCTGCGCGGCACGGCGCCCGGCTGTTTCATGGCCGGGTTGATTTACTGGGCGGTGGGCGCGTACCTCGATTCGCTGCAAGCGGCCATGCTGCCGCCTTTGTCCGTGACCGGCTCGCATGTGCTGCTGTTGCTGCTGATGCCGCTGGCCTGCGCGGGCGTGGCGTGGCTGGCGGCGCGCCTGTCGGTACTCAGGCAATTGCAGCAGGCGCTATGACCTCTAGAATACTCCTCAGCTTCCTCCTTTGCCTGATGCTATGGCTCACCGGCCTTGCCTGGTTCGTATGGCAAATCCCGACGCAACCGGCGCGGGATGATATGCCGACCGATGCCATCGTTGTCCTCACCGGCGGCGGCGGGCGGATGGAATACGGGCTGCAACTGCTCATCGAGAGCAAAGGCAAAAAATTATTCGTCAGCGGCGTCAGCGAGGGCGTCACGCTCGACAGCCTCCTGCGGCAGGTCCCGGCCTTTCTGCGCGGACAGCTGACGCCGGAGGCCACGCAGAACATCGTTCTCGGCCACCAGGCGGTCAACACCATCGGCAATGCCGAGGAAACGGCGCGTTGGCTTCACGCGCAAGGCTACGCGAGCATCCGGCTGGTCACCGCCAATTACCACATGCCGCGCAGTATCGAAGAATTCGAAGAGGCCGCGCCGGGCGTCGTCATCGTTCCGGCGCCGGTATTTCCCGATAATTTTACCCTCGCCGGCTGGTGGCACGATACCGACAGCCGCATCCTCGTGCTTCTGGAATACCATAAATTCCTCGCCAGCAAATTGCGCCATTGGATGGTTTCTGTTACGCATCGTTCATGACCATTTTTTTGCGCTCGCTTCTGTTCAATCTCTGCTTTTTCGCCTGGTCGCTGCTGTCAGCGTTGCTGTTCGCACCGCTATTCATCGCATCGGTGGGCGCGGCGCAACGTGTCGGTGCACCGTGGGCCAACGTCACCTTGCTACTGGCGCGGCTGATCTGCGGCATCCGCCATGACCTCCGTGGCCGCGAACATATCGTCGATGGGCCAATAATCTATGCCTCGAAACATCAATCGGCATGGGACACTCTCATTTTCCTGACGTTACTGCAATCGCCGGCCTATATTTTAAAACGCGAACTCCTGCACATTCCCTTCTGGGGCTGGTATTTATGGCGCATGAAGATGATCGCCATCAACCGCTCCGCCGGGGCCAGCGGCATGAAAGACATGATCCGCCAATCGAAAGCCGCACTCAGCGATGCCCGCCCCATCATCATTTACCCCGAAGGGACGCGCACCGCGCCCGGCGCGCCGCCGCATTACCATCCCGGTGTGGCGGCGCTCTACAGTCAGCTTGGCGTTCCTGTCATTCCGGTCGCGCTTAATTCCGGCGTCTACTGGGGTAAAAACGCTTTCACCAAGCATTCCGGTACGATTATCATCGAATTCCTGCCGCCGATTCCCCCCGGCCTGAGTAAAACGGAATTCATGGCCAGGCTTCAAGATGCCATAGAAACCGCTTCCCAAAGGTTATTGGATGTGCAAATCCTGTGAGACGCGCAAGCGGCTGCACAGGATCCTGTGCAATTGCTTCGCAATTCACAGGATTTAGATATGCGCCCATCCGGCCGAAAACCCGACGAGCTTCGCAAGCTGAAGTTGACGCCCGCCGCCTCCCGCTATGCCGAAGGCTCGTGCCTGATCGAATGCGGCGGCACGAAAGTATTGTGCACGGCCAGCGTCGAGGCGGGCGTGCCGCATTTCCTGCGCAACACCGGCAAAGGCTGGGTCACCGCCGAATACGGCATGTTGCCGCGCGCCACGCACAGCCGGATGCCGCGCGAAGCCGCCAAGGGAAAACAGTCCGGCCGCACGCAGGAAATCCAGCGCCTGATCGGCCGCTCCTTGCGCGCCGTGGTCGATATGAAATTACTCGGCGAGCGCCAGATCGTCATCGATTGCGACGTCATCGAAGCCGACGGCGGCACCCGCACCGCCTCGATTACCGGCGCTTACGTCGCGCTGTGCCTCGCAGTCGAATCATTGAAAAAAAGCGGCGTGCTCAAAGTATCGCCCATCGTGGGCCAGGTCGCCGCCGTTTCCTGCGGCATGTACAAAGGCAACGCTATGCTCGATCTCGATTACAGCGAAGACAGCACCGCCGGCATGGACGCCAATTTCGTGCTGACCGCCGACGGCCGCATCATCGAAATCCAGTGCACCGCCGAAGAAGCCCCGGTCGGCGAAAAAGAATTCCATGCGCTGATGAAACTGGCGCGCAAGGGCATCAAAAAATTATGCGCGATGCAAAGCCGTGCGTTGCGCCCGGATGTCAAATGACAAATGTCAAAAATCAAAAAACATATGGCGATTTGCCCTTTGTCCTCTGACATTTGTACTCTCGTCATCGCTAGCCACAATGCCGGGAAAGTGGCGGAAATCGCCGAGCTGATCGCCCCGCTGAAAATCAAAGTCATTTCGGCGTCGAAGGCTAATATCGTTGAGCCGGAAGAAACCGGCAGCACCTTTGCCGAAAATGCTGCGCTTAAGGCTGAGCACGCCGCCACGGCCTCCGGGCTGCCTGCGCTGTCCGACGATTCCGGACTGGTCGTACCGGCCATCGGCGGCGCACCGGGCATTTATTCGGCGCGCTGGGCCGGGGCAAATAAGGATTTCTCCATTGCCTTCGCCCGCATCCAGAAAGAATTGCAAAATAACCCTGCCGATGCCTATTTCATTTGTGTGTTGGCATTGAGCATCCCAAATGAGCAAACCCGCCTGTTTGAAGGCCGCATCGATGGCACACTCACCTTCCCCCCGCGCGGAGATAAAGGCTTCGGCTACGACCCGATTTTCATCCCGAACGGCTATCCCATTACCTTTGCGGAAATAGACCCGGTGGAGAAAAACCGTATCAGCCACCGCGCCCGCGCCTTCGCCAAGTTCCTCGATTTTTTGAAGGAACACCCATGAAACTTCTCATCTTCGCCGCCTCGCATCGCCCGGAATCGGTCAACCGCAAGCTGGCAAAATTGGCGGCGGCGCACGTCGTCGCGCAAAACATTGACGTGGATTTCGCCGAATACAGCGAATTCGACATGCCCATTTATAACGATGAAATCGCCAGAAGCGGCGTACCGGACATCGCGCAGAGCTTCGCCCACCGTGCCTCGAAGGCAGACGGCATCGTCATCTGCTCGCCCGAATATAACTGGTCGTATCCCGGCTCGCTCAAAAACATCATCGACTGGACGTCGCGCCTCAAACCCAACCGCCTGGCCGGGAAAACGGCGCTGCTGATGAGCGCCACGCCCGGCAGCCGCGGCGGCATCATCGGCCTCAATCATCTCAAAACGCCGCTGGAAGCGTTGCAGCTATTCGTATTTCCCAAAGTCTTCCCGTTGGGCTATACTGAACAGGCGTTCGATGCCGAACATTGCCTTAGCGATAAAAAACAACGGGAGAGTTTCCTGTCCATGCTCGACGACTATATACTATTCACACGTAAATTATGCGCGCCCTGATTTTCATTGTAACGTTGCTCCTGGCCGCCCCAGCCTTTGCCCTCGACCATTACGAGCTCGACAAGGAGCACACCACCATTATGTTTTTCGTGAGTCATCTCGGATTCTCCGACATGGTCGGAAATTTCACCGCCTATGACGGCACGTTTCAGTTCGACCCCGCGAAACCAGAAGAAAGTACCCTCGACGTCACGATAAAACCCTCCGGCATCCGCACCAGCAGCGCGGCGCTCGATAAAGACCTGCAGGGCGAAAAGTTTTTCAACACGGAAAAATTCCCGGCCATTCGCTTCGTCGGCACCGCCGTCACCGTCACCGGCGCCGATAGCGGCGACGTCACCGGCAGGCTGACCTTGCTCGGCGTCACCCGGCCGGTCATACTGCACGTGCATTTCAACAAGGCCGATTACCATCCGCTGACGCAGGATTTCGTCGCCGGATTCCATGCCGAAGCAACGCTGAAGCGCTCGGACTTCGGCATGAATGCGTATCTCCCGATGGTCGGCGACAAGGTGCGGGTGGACATCCAGGCCGAGGGCATCAACATCGACCGCAAACATGCAGAGAGAATCAAACATTGAAAACCATCCTGTTTTTTCTTCTTCTATCGCTTTCAACCCCTGCATGGACCGCGGACATGCCAAAAGCTAGCATTGTCAAAGCAACGCTGGTCGCGCCAAACACCGGCATCGCGCCGGGACAGCCGTTTACCGTCGGCGTGTTGCTGGAGCCGAAAGACGGCTGGCATACTTATTGGGAAAATCCGGGCGACGCCGGCATGGCCACCAACCTGACCTGGACGCTGCCGGAAGGATTTTACGCCAGCGCCATCGACTGGCCGGCACCAAAGCGCCTCATGGAAGGCCCGCTGGTCATCTTCGCTTACGTGGGAAAAGTCCTGCTGCCGGTGACGATTACACCGCCTGCCGCGCTTAATGCCGGAGATTATCCGCTCAAGGTCAAGGCCGAGTGGCTGGTGTGCAAGGACATCTGCATTCCCGAATCGGCCGAACTCGAATTGACCCTGCCGATTGCCAGCGCCCCTGCCCCGTCGCCCTATGCCGCTTTGTTTGAAGAACACCGCCAACATCGCCCACAAGCAATAGAAAAACCGGCGAGCTACCGTATCGGCGACCATGAATTGACATTGATCATTCCTTTGAACACGA
>JABDCD010000026.1 GCA_013288305.1 Alphaproteobacteria bacterium
GAGCGTCTGCACCTGCTTGCGCGCCAGGGCGCGAAACAGCGCCACCGCCACCGCCATGCCCGTAGCCGCCGACAGGAAATTCTGCACGGCGCAGCCCATCATCTGCGAGAAATAACTGAGGGCGCTTTCGCCGCTATAGCTCTGCCAGTCGGTATTGGTGATGAAGCTGATGGCGGCGTTGAAAGCGGTGTCCGGCGACAGCCCCTCGAACTTCTGCGGATTGAGCGGCAGATAAGCCTGCCCCGAAAAAATGGCGAACAGCAGCAGGAAGCCGAACAACCCGAGCGCCAGTATCGCCGCGGCGTAGCTGCGCCAGCCCATTTCGTGCGCGGGATCGATGCCGCTGATGCGGTAGATCAGCCGCTCCAGCCCGCCCAGCGGCTTTTCGAGCCAGATGCCCCGGCCGTCATACACCCGCGCCATGTATGAGCCGAGCGGCTTGATACAGCCCCCGACGATGGCCAGGCACAACAGGATATATATCAGCGAGGACATAGTATAAAAATCAGGGAAATAGTTCCGGCTTTAGCAAGGCGACCAGGAGATAGATAAAGAGGCAGGCGGCGATAGCGCCCATCAGAATATAGAGCGTAACCATATCATTCTTCTTTCAGCCGGTGGCACAGCGCCGTCAGCGCTCCTGCGAGCAGGAACAGCAGGCAACCCAGCGCCGCATAGGCAATGATCATAGAATGCCCTTGAGTCAAAAACGGCGCTACTATAGGACGATCCCCTACCATGTCAACGCAATGTGGCAAGCGGCTGTTTTAGCCAAAAACTTTCCCACTTCCGGGACAGCGCCTGCGCGGCGATACTGTCAATATGTACCCTGCAACGGAAGCGGAGAAACCTATGAGCATCCTTCACGACATTGAGCAAACCATCGGCCGCATCGAGGCCGACATCGGCCATATGGTCGCCTTGCGCAGGCAGCATATGCAGACCGAATCGGCACACGTGCTGTCCGAGGTCGATAATAAAATCGCCGGACTGAAAGGCTGGGTGGAAGACATCAGGCAGGCGCTGCATGACGGCGTGAAGAAGCTGTAGAAGGACTAAGCCCTTGAACGCGCCCGGGCATACTTCTACATTATACCCATGCGCTATTTACGCCTTGCCCATCGCGCCCTGATCGCATGTTCCGGCGAAGACGTCCCTGCTTTCCTGCAGGGGCTGGTCAGCAACGACGTGTCGCGCCTGAAAAAAGGCGAAGCCGTCTATGCCGCGCTCCTCACCCCGCAGGGAAAATTTCTGCATGATTTTTTCCTGCTTCCGTGGCAAAATTCCATTCTCGTCGATTGCGACCGGCCATCCCTGCCGGATTTATGGCAGCGCCTGAATATGTACAAGCTGCGTTCGAAGGTGACCGTCGCGGCGAAGGAGGACATAGGCGTAGTGGCGCTTTGGGGAGATAAGGATTCGGGATTCGGGATTCAGGATTCAGGGTTTGAGGTTTTCCCCGATCCAAGATTGCCGCAATTAGGCTATCGCATCGTCGGCGAAACGGCGGCGATTGAAGCATGGTGCGTTGACCGGAAAATGGATCAGAGCAGCATCGAAGAATATGACCGCTTGCGGTTGGAATTGGGCATACCTGAGGGAACGCGCGACATGATCCAGAATAAATCGCTATTGCTCGAATTCGGCTTCGAGGATCTGCACGGCGTCGATTTCAAAAAAGGCTGCTATGTCGGTCAGGAAGTGACGGCGCGCAGCAAATATCGCGGCCAGGTCAGGCGCTTTATTTATCAGGTGCGCGCGGCAAACGGCACGCTTCCGCCGCCGGGCACGCCGGTGATGCTGGACGATGCGCCCATAGGGGAATTGCGTTCCAGCGCCGGCAATATCGGTCTGGCGCTGCTCAAAGTGGCGGAGGTGGAAAAAGCCAACGCCACCCGCGCCGGACTTCGCATTGGCGATATCCCCCTGACAGCATCAATCCCGCCATGGGTCACCCATCCGCCGGTCGCATTGACGATGGAGGAATAAGCATGTTCCTTTTTCCAAACAACTGCGGTATAATGGCCTTATGGCAACCCAGTTTCCACATTTGGAATTGCAAAAAGGGTCGCTGGCCGGGCATCTGTTGATCGCCACGCCGGTGATACAGGAATCGTGCTTTGCCCGCTCGGTGATTTACCTGTGCGCGCATAACGAGGCCGGGGCCATGGGCATGATCATCAATTATCCGGTGGAAAGCATAGACATCAAGGATATTTTCGCGCAGCTGGCCATCAGTAGTGATATGCCGCCGCGCAGCCTGCCCATCCATTTCGGCGGGCCGGTGGAAGCCAACCGCGGCTTCGTCCTCCATAGCGATGAATATGCCTTGGGCGAAAGCTTGATCCGGCAGGACGGCATTGCGGTTACCGCCAGCCTTTCCATCCTGCACGAACTGGCGCGCGGCCACGGCCCGGAACAGGGGATGCTGGTGCTGGGCTATGCCGGCTGGTCGCCCAGGCAGCTCGAAGCGGAAATCGAGGGCGGCAGCTGGATCGTCGTCCCCGCCAGCCGACAATTGATCTTCGATACCCACAATGAAACCAAGTGGAACGTCGCCATCTCGTCGCTCGGCTTCGACATGGGGCATTATTCCACGGTGGTAGGACACGCCTGATTAGCCTTGCATTCTGACGAACTTTAGGATATACTTTGTATATCCATAAGGGAGAATTAACATGGAACAGCACATTAATAGTTGGGGTAATAGCTTGGGAGTGCGCATTCCCAAGGCATTTTCAGAATCGCTTGGGGTTGAAAATGGTTCGATGATAGATATGTCGCTGGTCGATGGGGCCATTGTAATTAGGCCGCTTGCTGTACCGCGTCGCCCACGCTATACGGTAGAGGAGTTGCTTGCTCAGGTTCCCAAAGGATATAATAGAAGTGCTGACGAGGAAGTGCAGGAATGGTTGAATATTCCCCGGGTGGGCAAAGAAGTCATTGACGATGACTGGTCGTAAGCGTGTCTTACATTCCCGATCGCAAAGATATTGCATGGATTGATTTTGATCCGAGCATAGGGCGGGAACAGGCCAAGCGCCGTCCGGCAGTAATTTTTTCTCCCAAGTCCTATAACCGCGTTTCCGGCTTGTGCTTGGCATGTCCCATCCGTAGCCGCAGCAAGGGCTGGTCGTATGATGTGCGTATGGCCTTCGGTAAAATTGACGGCTTTGCCATGACAGATCAATTGCAGGCTTTGGATTGGCGATCACGGCGTATTGATTTTATCACAACACTTCCGGATGATCTATTTGAAGAAGCTCGTGCCAGGTTGCTTAGCTTGATAGAATAGCCATGCCGCCTAAAGTCCGCTTCGCCCCATCCCCCACCGGTTACCTGCATGTCGGCAATGTCCGCGCGGCTTTGGTCAACTGGTTGTTCGCGCGCCACCAATCAATTATAGGGGCCGGCGGGCATTTCCTGCTGCGCATCGACGATACCGATGCCGGGCGCTCGAAAGCGGAATATACCGCCGCCATCGAGGAGGATTTGCGCTGGCTGGGGCTGGACTGGGACAGCGAAGCCCATCAGTCGCAGCGTTTCGAGCGTTACCGCATTGCCGCCGAAAAATTACGCGCGGCCAGCCGCCTTTATCCCTGCTATGAAACGCCCGAAGAGCTGGACGTACAGCGCAAGATGCTGGCCGGGCGGGGCCAGCCGCCGATTTACAACCGCGCGGCGCTTAAGCTCACCGATGAGCAAAAAAAGAAATATGAAGCGGCAGGCCGCAAGCCGCATTACCGTTTTTTACTGGGCGATGAGGAAATCACCTGGGACGATCTCATCCGCGGCACCACCCATTTCAAGGCGACGCATATGAGCGACCCGGTGCTGCTGCGCGAAGACGGCGTACCGGTCTATACGCTGGCCTCGGTGGTCGATGATGGCGAACTCGGTATAACTCATGTCATCCGCGGCGAAGACCATGTCAGCAACACCGCCGTGCAGGTGCAGCTTTACAAGGCGCTGGACTTCGCTGTCCCGCAATTCGCGCACATGGCGCTGCTTAAAACCAAGGAAGGTGAGCTTTCAAAGCGCCTGGGCGGCAACGACATCCGCGCCCTGCGCGAGGCGGGCATCCTGCCGATGGCGGTCAATTCCCTGCTGGCGCGCATCGGCACGTCGGATGCGGTCGAGGCGTTTTTAGAATTACGCCCCCTCGCCGAGGGCTTCGATTTCAAGAAATTCGGCCGCGCCCCGGCCAATTACGATGTAGCGGAACTGGAAAAACTCAATGAAAAACTGCTGCACCAGTTGCCCTTTGCCGCCGTTAAAGACCGGCTGGCCGGGATGGACGAAACCTTCTGGCTTTCCGTGCGCGGCAACCTCAAAACGCTTGCCGAGGCGCAGCAATGGTGGGACATCCTGCATGGCGATGTTTCCGCCGATCTGAACCACGAGGAACGTACTTTCCTCCGCTCAACCATCGAAAAACTGCCGCCCGCACCCTGGAATGAAACCACCTGGGACGCCTGGATCGCCGCCATCAAGCCCACAACCCAGCGCAAGGGAAAAGAATTGTTCATGCCGCTCAGGCTCGCCCTCACCGGCCAGGGCCACGGACCGGAGATGAAAAAGCTGTTGCCGCTGCTGGGGCACGAAAAAGTCGTTGAAAGGTTGAAGATATGACCCTCACCCTCCACAATACCCTCACCCGTAAAAAAGAACCGTTCACGCCGCTCAACGAAAAAAACGTGCGCATGTATGTGTGCGGGCCGACGGTATATGACCGGCCGCATCTGGGCAATGCGCGCTCGGTGGTGGTGTATGACGTGCTGTACCGGCTGCTCGCGCATCTTTACGGCCAGGAGCATGTCACCTATGTGCGCAACATCACCGATGTCGACGACAAAATCAACGCCGCCGCGAAAGCGAATAACGAGCCGATTTCGGCGCTGACCAAACGCGTCGAAGGCTGGTTCCATGACGACATGGCCGCGCTGAATGTGTTGCCTCCGACGAACGAGCCGCGCGCCACGAGTCACGTCGGCATGATGATCGCCCTCATCGAAAAGCTGATCGCAAACGGCCATGCTTACGTATCGCAAGGCCATGTGCTGTTTGCCGTGCAGGGCTATAAGGAGTACGGCGCATTGTCCGGCCGCAAGCTGGAGGATTTAATCGCCGGGGCGCGCGTCGAAGTCGAATCCTATAAAAAACATCCCGGCGATTTCGTGCTGTGGAAACCGGCGGAAGAGGGCGACGATGCCTCCAGCGTCTTCGCTTCGCCGTGGGGCAGGGGGCGCCCCGGCTGGCACATCGAATGCTCGGCGATGAGCACGGAATATCTCGGTGAGAATTTCGACCTGCATGGCGGCGGCGCCGACCTCATGTTCCCCCACCACGAAAACGAAATCGCCCAGTCGCGCTGCGCACTGCCCGGCTCAAAGTTCGCGCGCTATTGGGTGCATAACGGATTCCTCACCGTAAACGGCGAAAAAATGTCCAAATCGCTGGGAAATTTTATCACCGTGAGGGATTTGCTGGACAAAGGCATCAAGGGCGAAGTTATCCGCCTGGCATTGCTCTCGGCCAAATATAACGAGCCGCTCGACTGGACGGATAAATTATTAGAAGACGCAAAAAAAGCACTGGATTATTTTTATCGCATAATAAGCAGAGCCGATTTAGCTCTCGGAGAGAAGGAATACGAAACGTGGTTGCACGATAATGGATCTAAAGAAAATGGTATGGTATCTATTAAAGACGATCTTACAGATGACCTTAATATTCCCAAGATGCTTGGTTCATTGCATGTGTGGGCTAATGCTGTGTCAATTCTTCCCGATAGAAACAAAAAGGTTAATCTTTCAGGATATATTATAAAAAAATACCTGCATATAATTGGATTACTCAATATGACACCCGAGCAATGGTTTAAAGGCGCCGATGATTCACAACCAATTGAAGAACTTATCAATTCGCGCATCGCTGCCAAAAAAGTCAAAAACTTCGCCGAGGCCGACCGCATCCGCAAAACGCTTGCCGATCAGGGCATTATACTGGAAGATAGGCCGGATGGGACGACCGATTGGCGGAGGGCTTAACTGTTGACCGTGCATGGCGCTTACGGTATCATTTTTCTATGAATTACATGGACTATATCGACATCGACCCTACTGTGCGCTCCGGCAAGCCGCACCTTAAGGGCACGCGCATGACCGTCAGCGACATCCTGGAATATATGGCGTCGGGAATGACGTCCGAGCAGATTTGCAGCGATTTCCCCGAGCTGACACCCGCCATGCTGAATGCCTGCCTTAGTTTTGCGGCGGACCGCGAACGTCACCTGCATTCCGCGCATCCGGCGTGAAGCTGCTGCTTGATCAGAATCTATCGTTTAAACTGGCGCATCGCTTGAAACCCGTGTTCGGTGAAGTGATGCATGTAAACGAGGTTAGCTTAAGCGCGGCAAGCGATCAGGCGATTTGGGGCTATGCGAAAAACAATGATTATACCATCCTTTCCAAGGATTCCGATTTTCTCCACCGTGCGCTATTATTCGGCGCGCCACCCAAGGTTATCTGCCTGCGCATGGGGAATACATCGACGCAGGAAATTTTAGAATGTTTGCAGGATAAAGCTGAAGCAATTACGGCATTCGCAAATGCTACGGAAGAATCGGTATTGCTGATTCCTTGAGGAACGCCCATGAAAACCGCCGACCGCATCCGCAAAACGCTTGCCGATCAGGGCATTATACTGGAAGATAGGTCGGATGGGACGACCGATTGGCGAGGGGCTTAATCAGGCAGAGCAAAGATGACTTACAAAGATTTTATAGTTAGCATATGGGACAACATGAAGAACATAAACGAGGATTGAGTAAGGGCGTCATCGATGACGTCGTGCTGCAGGCAAAAAAAGCGGCAGAACTTGCCTGTTTTACTCTTAAGAATCCGGCCAAAAGAAAAAAAATAGGCAGCACTACGGCAGAAGACGATATAATCCTGATCGGCAAGATTATCGACAGGCTGGCGGTCGGGTTTGACGTAGCGATAGAAACCGATGCTAATCCATTATTATTATTGGAGAGTATGAAACCGCGGAGTTTTACGAATCTTTTTTTACTCGAAAGGGATGATTTATTGTCCCATATTCCCGAGATTGAAAAAAAATTGCCTGCCGCTGCGGATAAACAAGCGCAAATCCAAGCCTGTTTCGCCGCGGCAAAAGATGCGCTGGAAAAAGCATTGTTAACGACCTTGCATCTGCCTGTCTCCACACTTTCTTATGTTGTCTCGGAAGGATATGGCCGCAGCTGACCGCATCACCCTCTACGATTCCACCCTGCGCGACGGGGCGCAGGCGCGCGGCGTCGATTTCACCGTGGCCGACAAGCAGGCCATCGCGCGCAAGCTCGACCAGCTGGGCATCGACTATATCGAGGGCGGCTGGCCGGGCGCCAATCCCAATGACGACGAATTTTTCGCCGCCCCGCCAACGCTCCATAAATCCACGCTCTCCGCCTTCGGCATGACGCGCCGTTCCGGTCGCTCGGCGGACAACGATCCGGGTCTGGCTGCATTGCTGGAAAGCGGCGCCAAAGCCATCTGCCTGGTCGGCAAAAGCTGGGACAAGCAGGTTGCCAGCACGCTTGGCATCACGGAAAAAGAAAACATCCGCCTGATCGGCGAATCCATCGCCCATGTCGTGAAGCACAAGCGCGAGGCGCTCTACGACGCCGAGCATTTTTTCGACGGCTATAAATCCAATCCCGAATTCGCGCTGGGTTGCCTCAAAGCCGCGTATGAGAGCGGGGCACGCTGGATTGTACTCTGCGACACCAACGGCGGCTCGCTGCCGTTCGACATCGGGGAGATCGTGGGCAAAATCACCCAACATATTCCCGGCAGCCACTTGGGCATCCATTGCCACAACGACACCAGCAACGCCGTCGCCAATTCGCTGGCCGCCGTGCGCGCCGGTGTGCGCCAGGTGCAGGGCACCATCAACGGCGTCGGCGAGCGCTGCGGCAATGCCGACCTGATTTCGCTCATCCCGGGTCTCATGTTGAAGATGGGCTTCACCACCGGCGTCACGCCCGAAAAACTGGCGCAGCTGACGCATGTGTCGCGCTTTCTCGACGAGCGCCTCAACCGCGCGCCCAACCAGCACGCGCCTTATGTTGGCGCGGCGGCGTTTGCGCATAAGGGCGGGCTGCATGTCTCGGCGATGGCCAAGGATTCGACGAGTTATGAGCATATCGATCCGGCGCTGGTCGGCAACAGCCGCGCCATTTTAGTGTCCGACAAGGCCGGAAAATCCAACATCCTCGACCGCCTGAAACAGTTCGGCATCGGCATCAAGGCCGACGATGAGCGCGTCGCCGCCCTGGTTCATGAAGTCAAGCAGCGTGAAAAACAAGGCTATGCCTATGAAAGCGCCGACGCCAGCTTCGAGTTGCTGGCGCGAAGGATGCTGAGCGGCCTGCCGGAATATTTCGCGGTGGCCGGTTATCGCGTCATCGGCGAGCGGCGTTTCAACGCCAAGGGCAAGCTCATCAACGTGACGGAAGCCACGGTAAAGCTGACGGTGGGCGGTGACGACAGCATGACGGTGGCCGAGGGCAACGGCCCGGTCAACGCGCTCGATAAGGCGTTGCGCAAGGGTTTGGCCGCGCGCTATGCCTCGCTTTCCGATATACAGCTTACCGATTTCAAGGTGCGCATCCTCGACTCCGCCGCCGGCACCATGGCGGTCACCCGCGTCATGATCGAATCGCGGGACGGAAAAGGCCATGCCTGGAGCACCATCGGCGTATCGACCAACCTGATCGACGCCGCCTTCGACGCGCTGCTCGATTCGGTGACGTATAAATTGCTGCATGATAAAAAATAATCTGCCTGTCATCATCCTCGTCCGCCCGCAGATGGGCGAGAATATCGGCTCGGTGGCGCGCGCCATGAGCAATTTCGGCTTGCACGAATTGCGGCTGGTGGCGCCGCGCGACGGCTGGCCGAATCGCCGGGCGAAGAAAACGGCGTCCGGCGCGGAACCCTTGCTCAAGGCGGCCAAACTCTACCCCGATGTTGCCTCCGCCATGGCCGACGTCCACCTCGCCTACGCCACCACCGCCCGCCCGCGTGACATGGAAAAACGCGTGATCGAGCCGGCGGAGGCGATGCGGGAAATCAAAGTGCATTCAGCTTCTGGCACGCGTGTGGCATTGGTCTTCGGCCCCGAGCGCACGGGCCTGGACAATGAGGACATCACCTGGTGCGACACGCTGATCACCATTCCCACGGCGGAAAACGCCTCGCTCAACCTTGCGCAATCGGCGGTGATAGTGGGGTATGAGTGGCTCAGGCAGCAGAATGTCACCACAGTCGCCCGCACCTTGCCCGGCATCGCGCCCAAAGAAGACTGGCACGGCCTGTTCACGCAGCTCGAAGCCTATCTCGATCAGGTCAATTATTACCGTGTGGCGGATAAAAAAACCGTCATGTGGCAGAATCTGCGCAACATGCTGCTGCGCGGGCAATTTTCCGCGCAGGAGGTGCGCAGCTTCCGCGGAATGCTCCGCGCCTTGTGGGAGCGGCGGGCCAAGAATAGCAAGGAAGTGATTAGTGAATAGTAAAAAGTATGCCAATCACTATTCGCTCACTTATATTCTATCCGGATAATCGCTGATGATGCCGTCCACGCCCAGGGATCGCGCCTTGGCGATGTGCAGCGGATGATTGGCCGTCCCGGCGAGGATTTTGAGCTTGCGGCGATGGGCGTCGTCCACCAGTTTCTGGTTGATGTGGAAGACATCGGCGATGATGCCCCACGCGCCCGCCTCCTCGGCGAAGGCGGCCAGGCTGACCGGAATTCCGGCGATGATGGCGCCTGTGCGCAGTTCCGGATTGAGGTTGCGGATGGCGACCAGTTGCGGATGGTCGAACGAGATCACGAAAAACTGCTCATAGCTCCAGCCGAAATGCGACACGTAATGGCTGAGAATCGCGGCCACGGCCTTGGTCGCGTGTTCCGCCTTCAGCTCGATGAACAGGCGGCAGCGCTTGTCGACCATGTCGAGCACGTTGCGCAAGGAGGGAATGCGCTGGCCGCCACCCGCGTCGAACTGCTGCAATTGCTGCAGGGTGAAATGCGACACCAGCCCGCTGCCGCTAGTGGTGCGCTCCAGCGTATCGTCGTGGATGACGACCGGCTCACCGTCCTTGCTCATCTGGACGTCGAACTCGAAGCCGTGCACACCCAGCGCCAGCGCCTTCTTCATCGACGCCAGCGTATTCTCCGGCGCATGGCCGCAGGCGCCGCGATGGCCTATTTTCCACATCGTCATTTTTTTATCTTGAGCAAATCCGCCATGGCTTGCAGCGCCAGCCGGTAGCTATGGCTTCCGAACCCGCAGATGATGCCTTTGGCCGCTTTGGAAACATAGGATTCATGGCGGAAAGATTCGCGCCGGAAGATATTCGACATATGCACTTCGATGACCGGAATCTTGAGCGTCAGCAGCGCGTCCATGATGGCGATCGACGTATGGGTATAGGCCCCGGCATTGACGATCAGCCCCTGATGGTCTTTGGCCGCCTGCTGAATCTTAGTGACCATCTCGCCCTCGTGGTTGGATTGGAAGCAATCCAGCGCCAGCCCGAGCGATGTGGCCGCTTCCTTGCACTGAGTCTCGATATGCTCAAGCGTCTCATGGCCGTAAATCTCCGGCTCGCGGCTGCCTAGCGTATTGAGGTTGGGGCCATTGACGAGGAGGATGCGGGAGGGCATAATTGTGAGTCCATCAGTAATGAAACTGCTATAGACTACCGACTATGTTGATAAAACTCAACGGCAAACCTCATACCTTGCCTGCGGATGCCAGCGTACTGGCGCTGGCGCAGTTGCTGGACCTCAATCCGCGCCAGGTCGCCATCGAGCGCAACCACGGGATCGTGCCCAAAAGTGCCTATGGCGAAGTGGCGCTGGCCGAGGGCGATGAGGTGGAGATCGTACAATTCATAGGCGGCGGTTGAGTATGGATAGCTTTACAGTAGCCGGAAAAACCTACACCTCCCGCCTGCTCGTCGGCACCGGCAAATACAGGAGCATGGCGGAAACCAAAGCCGTGATCGAGGCCAGCGGCGCCGAGATCGTGACGGTGGCGCTCAGGCGCATGGATTTGTCGAAAAAAGGCGACGGTAGTTTGCAGGAGGCGCTCGACCCGAAAAAATATACCTACCTGCCCAACAGCGCCGGCTGCTACACGGCCGAGGATGCGGTGCGCACGCTGCGCCTCGCCCGCGAACTGGGCGGCTGGAACCTGGTCAAGCTGGAAGTGATCGGCGATAAGCAGACGCTGTACCCCGACATGGAGGAAACGCTGAAAGCCGCGGATATTCTGGTCAAGGACGGTTTCCATGTCATGGCCTATGGCAATGACGACCCCATCGCCGCCAAAAAACTGGAGGAGGCCGGATGCGTGGCGATAATGCCGCTGGCCGCGCCCATCGGCTCAGGGCTGGGCATACAAAATCCGCTCAATATCCGCCTGATTGTGGAGCGCGCGCGCGTGCCGGTGCTGGTCGATGCCGGGGTGGGCACGGCGTCGGACGCGTGCGTCGCCATGGAACTGGGCTGCGACGGCGTGCTGATGAACACCGCCCTCGCCGAAGCGCAACATCCCCTGATGATGGCCGAAGCGATGAAACAAGCCGTTATCGCCGGAAGGTTGGCCTATCTCGCCGGACGGATGCCCAGGCGGGAATATGCCGTGGCCAGCTCGCCGGAGGAGGGGAAACTGAATGCCTTTGCTCCTCTTTAAAGATGAGGGTCACGCCTCCGCCGGTTTCTCCGTCTCAGCCATAGGCGGCGCGGGCGGCGGCGGCGCGGCGTCTTTCTTCGCCGGTTCGGGTGGTTTGGGCGGCGCTTTTTTGCGCGGGTCGTAGGGCTCCTGCTGCGGGATCGCCGTTTGCTTATAGAGGCGGCGCTTGAAAAAACGGTCCTTGAAATAAAAAATCTTCTTGGTCTTGATCGGCGGGAACGATTCGATGAGGATGATCTGCTCGTCGCGCGGCAGGGTGATGACTTCCTGCGGCAGCAGCAGCGCGCGCTGCACTTCCGATGTGTTGACGGTGCGCGCCGCCGGGTTGAGGTCGAGGAATTTCGGCTTGTTGTGCGACGCCTGCAGCGCCGTCTTGTTGCCGATCAGCTGCGAGATCAGGTTGGCGGTTTCGACGTTGTTGGCGGCAAACGTGATGCGGTAATAGCTGTTGGAGAGGAAGCTGTTCATGCCCGCTTCCTCGTAGATGCCCTTAAGTTGCTGCGTATCTTGCACGATCAGAAATAGCTTGACGCGGTAGCCGCGGAAATAGGCGATGCCGACCTGGAATTGCGGCATTTCGCCCAGGCTCGGGAACTCGTCCATCATGAACAGCACGCCGTGCGGCTCGGTTTTTTTGTTGGGCATTTTGCGCGTCATGAAATCGGTGGCCTGCTGGTAAAACACTTTCAGCAGCGGTTCCAGGCGCTTCAAATTGTCGGGCGTGACGCCGCAGAACACGCTCATGCGTTTTTTCTTGAGCATTTGCAGGTCGAAGTCGCTGCTGGCGGTGGCGGTGTCGATCAGCGGGTTCGCCCATAGTTCGAGGCCGGAGTTGAGCGTGGAAATAACGCCGGAGCGTTCCTTGTCGGCCTTCTGCAAAAATGCGGCGATGTTCATGTACGCTACCGGGTGGATGCGCTTGCCGATGGTGTCGAGCACGACGGCGAGGTTATAGACCACGTCGTCGCTCCTCATGGTGCGCACTACTTCGCCGAAGCTGTTGACCTTTTCCGGCACGGCGACGAGATAGAGGATCACGCCCAGCATCAGCGAGCGCGCCTCGTTCTGCCAGAACTCCTGCTCCGGTAAAATCAAATTGCAGATTTTCTGCACGTCATCGACCATCTGGCCGGGCTTGGTGGAAATCCAGTCCAGCGGGTTGTAGCAATGCGAAAACCCGTCGGGATCGGCGGGATTCCACAGGAACACATCCTGGCCGATTTTTTTGCGGTAGCCGCTGGTGAGCTCGTGGTTTTCCATCTTGATGTCGTGGCACACCACCGATTCCTGCCAGAACAACAGGTTCGGGATGACGAAGCCGACACCCTTGCCCGATCCGGTCGGGGCGAAGAGCAGGATATGCTGGAAGTCGTCGCAGACGAGGTAATTATTGGCGCCCGTGCGTCCGAGCAACATGCCTTTCTTGGCGCGCAGCTTGGCTTTGCGGATTTCCGTTTCGCTCGCCCAGTGCGCGTCGCCATGCACGCTTTCCTTGAGCTTGAACAGCGTGGAATATTGCTCGAACAAGTATGACGGGTTGTAAGCCGCGGCGATGTACGCCTCGCCGTAATACAGCACGAAAGCGGCGGCGATGCCGATATAGCAGGGGATGACCAGCAGCGCGAAAACGACGGCCAGCAAGATGATCTTGTTGCCCAGCCTGCGGCGGATATTGGAGGATTTGAGGTTATGGTCGGCCATACTTGAGTGCTGAGTTATACGTGCTGAGGGCTGAGTGATTTCTCAGCACTGTGCACTCAGCACTCAGCACTAATTACTTTCCCTAAAATAAATCTCGCTTACAAACCGCATCCCGCGGGCGCCGCGTTTCAACTGGATGATAACATTGATGACGTTCTCGACATAGCTTTTTATCTGGTCGCGGGTGATGCCCAGCCCGGCCTGCATGATCATCAGCACCAGCTGCTCCATGGCCAGCGGCGGCGTGTCGGCGTGCAGCGTCGAGATCGAGCCGGGGTGGCCGGTATTGACGGCGCGCATGAAGGAAAACGCCTCCTTGCCGCGCAGCTCGCCCAGCATCAGCCGGTCGGGGCGCAGGCGCAGGCTGGCCTCGATCAGATCCTGCATGGTGACCTGCGCGCGCCCCTGGCCGCCCTTGGAGGCGATCAAATGCACGCGGTTGGGCAGGTGCGGGATGATGATTTCGCGGGCGTCCTCGCAGGTAACGATGCGTTCCGTAGGCGGAACGACTTTCAGCGCGGCGTTGAAGAACGTCGTCTTGCCGGTCGAGGTGCCGCCGCTGATGATGATGTTTTTCTTAGCGAGGATAGCCTGCTTGATGAAATCCTTGACGTTGCCGGCGTCGAGCAGCTGGCGCAGTTGCTTGTCGACGGCATTGGCCTCGTGCCGCACGACGGTGTTCTGGAAGGCGCCGATGGCCTCGTACTGGTCGAGGTCGAGATCGAGCACGGTCTGCTTGCGGATGGACATGGCGATGGTATGCGCCTCGCAGGCCGGCGGGAAGACGATCTGGATGCGGTAGCCTTCCGGCAGCGTCGCCGCCAGCAGGGGCGTTTCCTCGCTGATTTTCTGCTCGGTCGATTGCGCCACCAGGCGGCTTAGGGATTTGAGATGCTCGAGGTCGAGCTCGGGGACGGCGTGCCGCGTCATGTCGCCGCCGATTTCCACCCATACCTCGCCGGGCTTGTTGATGGAAATCTCGCTGACCGTCGG
>JABDCD010000027.1:0-9702 GCA_013288305.1 Alphaproteobacteria bacterium
AAGTGTTTTTCTGATGGCCGTCGAAGAAAGCGGGTCGCGCCGCAAATGCACGAAAACGAGACAGGGGGCGGAAAAGCTCCCTATGTCTATGCTTTTCAACAGAAATTTATGCGCGCGGATAAAGGCTTTGCTGCGCAAGGACGTATGCGAATAAGGGGCGCGGTCGAAGACGATGACGGGAATCGTAGTGAGAATATGTTGCCAGCGCCGCCAGCGATGGAATTGCGTCAGGTTATCGGCGCCCATCAGCCAGACGAAATTTGTCCCCGGATAACGGCGCTTGAGCAGGGCAATCGTCTGGTAGCTGTAACGCATGCCCAGCCGTGCCTCGAGGTCGAGTACGCGGATGCGTTTGTGAGGTGCCGCGATGTGCTGCGCCGATTGCAGCCGACTATCGTAAGCGGCAAGCGAGGAGGCGGATTTCAGCGGATTCTGCGGGCTGACCAGCCACCACACCTCGTCCAGCTTCAGCTTGTTCAGCGCATGGAGCGTGATGTGCAGATGCCCGCCATGTGCCGGGTTGAACGAGCCGCCGAGCAATCCAACCGTACGATTGGATTGCAGATTACAGATTACAGAGGACAGAGGCCGGAAGTTATTCTTATCTGTCATCTATCATCCGTTATCTGTTATCCGAATCCGCCTATGGGCGGATTTGCCCATCGCCATGAACAACATATTTATACGTCGTAAGCTGCTCAGCGCCGACGGGGCCGCGGGCGTGCAATCTTCCGGTGGAGATGCCGATTTCCGCGCCGAAGCCGAATTCGCCGCCGTCGGCGAATTGCGTGGAGGTGTTGTGCATGACGATGGCGCTGTCGACTTTGCGCAGGAAAATCCTCGCCGTGGCGGTGTCGCCGGTGACGATGGCATCGGTGTGATGCGAGCCGTGCGCGTTGATGTGGGCAATGGCTTCGTCCACACCCGCTACGACTTTGATCGAAAGTATCGGCGCCAGATATTCGGTGTCCCAGTCTTCATCGTGGGCTTTTTTGATGCGCTGGTCGATGGTGCGTGCCGCCTCGTCGCCGCGCATTTCGCATCCCGCCTTCGCTAAAGTTTCGGCGAGGCTCGGCAAGAGCCGGTCCGCAACGGCCTCGTCGATCAGCAGCGATTCAGTTGCGCCGCAGATGCCGGTGCGGCGCATCTTGGCGTTGAGCAATACGTCCACGGCCATCTTGGTATCGGCGTCTTTATGGACATAGGTATGGCAGTTGCCTTCGAGATGCAGCAGCGTCGGGATGTGGCTTTCCTCGGCGACGCGCTTGGTCAGCGATTTGCCGCCGCGCGGCACGATGACGTCGATGAGGCCGGTCATGGCCAGCATCACGCCCACGGCGTCGCGGTCGCGCGTCGGCACCATCTGCACGGCGTCCTGCGGCAGCCCGGCGGCTTTCAAGCCATGATGCAGGCATTCGACGATGGCCTGCGACGAATGGAAACTTTCCGAGCCGCCGCGCAGGATGACGGCGTTACCCGATTTGATGCACAGTCCCGCTGCATCGGCGGTGACGTTGGGACGCGATTCATAAATGATCCCGATGACGCCGAGCGGGATGGAAACGCGCTGCAACGTAAGTCCGTTGGGGCGCGTCCATTCCTCCAGTATTTTATTGACCGGATCGGGCAGGGTGGCGATGGTCTCCAGCCCGGCCGCCATCGCCTCGATGCGCGCGGCGTTCAGCGTCAGCCGGTCGATCTGCGCTTCGTCCAGGTTTTTTTCCTTGCCGAATTCGACATCCTGCGCATTGGCGGCCAGGATCGCATGGGCGTTTTCGCGCAGCGCCAATGCCGCCTGCACCAGCGCCATATCCTTTTGCTCGTTATGCGTTTCGGCCATGACGGCATAGGCGGCGCGGGCGCGCTTGCCGATGGCGTGCATCTGTTCGTGGATTTCGGTTTTCAGGTTGATGATCTCAGCATTTTTCATGGGAATCACTCCAGCACCATATCATCCCTGTGTATTAGCACATCGCGGCGCTTGAAGCCAAGAATTTGCTCGATGTCCCGGCTTTTTTTGCCCTTGATGCGGGCGGCATCTGCGGCGCCGTAAGCGATCAGGCCTTTGCCGAGCACGTTGCCCTGCATGTCCCGGATTAATACGGCATCGCCGCGGTCGAAGGTCCCATCGATGGCGGTGACGCCGGCGGGAAGGAGACTCTTGCCGGATTTCAGCGCCGTAGCCGCGCCGTCATCGATGGTCACGCTGCCGGCGGGATGGATCGATCCGGCGATCCAGCGCTTGCGGGCGGAGAGCGGGCTTTCCTGCGCGATGAAGCGCGTGAATGTTCCGCCATTCTGCAGGGCGCGTAGTGGATGGTCAATGTTGCCGCGGGCGATGATCATGTGGCAGCCGGCGGACAGCGCGATTTTGGCGGCGGCGATTTTGGTGACCATGCCGCCTGAGCCGATATTGGAAGCGGAGCCGCCGGCCATGCGCTCGATGTCGGGCGTAATCTCGCTGACCTCGGCGATGAATTTGGCATCGGGATTTTGGGCGGGGTCGGCGCTATACAGCCCGTCAATGTCGGAGAATAAAATCAGCAGATCGGCACCGGCCATCTGCGCCACGCGCGCCGCCAGCCGGTCATTGTCGCCGAAGCGGATTTCGGCGGTGGCGACGGTGTCGTTCTCATTGATGACGGGGATCGCGCCTAAATCGAGCAGCGTGTCGATAGTGTTGCGGGCATTGAGATAGCGGCGGCGCTCGATGCTGTCATCGGCGGTGAGCAATAGCTGGGCGGCCTTGAGATTTTGCTGCGACAGCGCATTTCGCCAGGCCGAAAATAATTCAATCTGCCCGCAGGCGGCGGCGGCCTGTTTTTCTTCGAGCAACGCGGGCTTGTTTTTCATTCCCAACTGCAGCCGCCCCAGCGCAATCGCGCCCGACGTTACGACAATCACCTGCTTGCCCTGCGACGTAAGCTGATGCACATCTTCGGCCAGCGCAGCCAGCCACGCCTCGCGCACGCGGCCTGCCGCCTCGTCGGTGAGCAAGGACGAGCCTATTTTGATGACGATGCGTTTAGCAGTTAGCAGTTGGCAGTGAGCAGTTGGCATAGAGGACATACTATCACTTTTTTTCTTAATTACTATCTGCTAACTGCTGGCTGCTAACCGTCAACCGATGTGCTTCAATCACTTTCATCATTTCGCGCAATACCTCTTTGACACCTTGGCCAGATACCGCTGAAATCGGCCATATTTTTTTCTTCGACGCTTTTTTGAGCGCGGCGGATTTTTCCTTGATTTCCTCCGGCGTCAGCGCGTCGCATTTGTTGAGTGCGACCAGCTCCGGTTTTTTGGCCAGTTCGGCGCTGTAGAGTTTCAGCTCTCTGCGGATGGTTTTGTAGGCGGTGGCGACATCGTCCTGCGTGCCGTCCACCAGGTGCAATAAAATTCCGGCGCGCTCGACATGGCCCAGGAATTTGAGGCCGAGGCCGACGCCTTCATGCGCACCTTCGATGAGGCCGGGAATGTCGGCCAGCACGAATTCCTTGCCGTCGATATAGACCACGCCCAGCTGCGGGGCGAGCGTAGTGAAAGGGTAATCGGCGATCTTGGGTTTGGCGCGCGACGTGGCGGCGAGGAAGGTCGACTTTCCAGCATTGGGAAGTCCCAATAATCCGGCATCGGACATGAGTTTCAGGCGTAGCCACAGCCAATGTTCTGCTCCTTCGACGCCGGGCGTGAACTCGCGCGGGGCGCGGTTGGTCGAGGATTTGAAGCACATATTGCCCAGGCCGCCTTTGCCGCCCTCGGCCAAGGTTACGGTTTGGCCGACTTGGGTGAGGTCGGCGACGAGGGTTTCCTTATCGGCTTCGAAAATCTGCGTGCCGACGGGGAGTTTCAGGATCATGTCGGGCGCGCTGACGCCGGTGCATTGGCTGCCCATGCCGTGTTGGCCTTTTTTGGCTTTGAAATGCTGCTGGTAGCGGTAATCGATCAGCGTGTTGAGGCCGGAGACGCATTCAGCGATGACGCTGCCGCCGCGGCCGCCGTTGCCGCCGTCCGGCCCGCCGTCGGGGATGAATTTCTCGCGCCGGAAACTGACGCAGCCATTGCCGCCGTTGCCGCTGCGGATGTAGATTTTTGCTTCGTCGAGGAATTTCATTGGAGGAGTGGGCGGTTAGCAGTTGGCGGTTGGCAGCATAAGACTCAATTTACTGCTAACTGCCGACTGCAAACTGCTAACTGACAACCGACACAAACATTTTCCCGCCGGACTTCTGGCGGAATTCGACCTTGCCGGGGATGGTGGCGAAGATGGTGTGGTCGAGGCCGATGCCGACGCCTTTGCCCGGGTGCACCTTGGTGCCGCGCTGGCGGATGATGATGTTGCCGGGGATGGCGGACTGTCCGCCGAACAGTTTGACGCCGAGGCGGCGGCCTGCGGTGTCGCGCCCGTTGCGGGATGAGCCGCCTGCTTTTTTATGTGCCATGTTTTTTCTCCTATAAATCCTGCGAGACGTGAGTCTGCGCAGGATCCTGTACAGCCTTCGGCTTACAGGATTGATACAATCTTGATCTCGGTCAAATACTGGCGATGCCCCTTCTTACGGCGGTAATTATGGCGGCGGCGTTTCTTGAAGATGATGACCTTATCGTCGCGGAATTGCCTGACGATTTCGGCCAGCACCTTGATGCCCTTGAGCGGCGCGCTAAGCGTGCCGATTTTATCGCCGGACATCAATATATCGGCAATTTCCACCTTGTCGCCGGCGTTGCCGGACAGCTTTTCAACGGCGATGACATCGCCGCTGGCGACCTTATATTGCTTCCCACCGCTACGAATGACTGCGAACATGGCTAACCACCTGAATTTTCATTATATAAAATATATTTTTGAATAAAGGAGGCGTAAAATAGACGAGTTTATGGGGCTTGTCAACCGCTATTGCGCCTGCGATAGAGGTCATAAAGAGCCACGGCGGCGGCGTTGGAGACGTTCAGGCTTTCCATGCGGTTGCTCATGGGCAGCCTGACCAGAAAATCGCAATGTTCGGAGGTGAGCCGCCGCAGGCCTGCGCCCTCCGCGCCCAGCACCAGAGCGGTTTTGGTGTCGAGCTTGGCTTCATGGAGGGGCTGTTTGGCCGCGCTGTCCAAGCCCGCAATCCAGTAGCCGGATTTTTTGAGGAATTCGATGGCCTGGACGAGGTTGGTTACGCTAATCAATGGAACGATTTCCAGCGCGCCGGAGGCCGCTTTGGCCATAACGCCGGACTCCTGCGGCGCGCCCCGGTCGGTGGCGATGACCGCGCCGACATCGAACGCCGCCGCGCTGCGCAGAATTGCGCCGACATTGTGTGGGTCGGTGATCTGGTCGAGGAGAAGGACGGGCTCGATTTTTTCGGAAAGCCATTCCTGCAGCGACGGCTGCGCCAGCAGCTCGCATTCGACGGCGATGCCCTGATGCACCGAACCCGGCGGCAGGAGGGATTCGAGTTTTTGGGCATCGACGACGGCAAGATTTTTAACGCCGGAAAGATTTTTTTCCAATTCCTTCTGCGCGTTTTTAGTGACCAGCACGCGCTTGATCTTGCGCATGGGATTGGCCAGCGCGGCAAGCGCGGCGTGGGTGCCGTAGAGGTGGAGGGGTTTCATAGGGTGCCTCGTGCCTTGTGCCTTGTGCTTCGTACCCGGTAAATTTCTTCACAAGGCACTAAACACAAAGCACTAAGCGCTATTTTCAGCTCCCCGTTCCCGTCGGCGCCAGCAGCGGATTGTCATTGCTGGCCGCGGCTTCGGCTTCGAGTACTTCTTTCTCGCGTTCGCTGGCGACCTTGCGCAGGCGGTTGACGGCGGCGCCGGTGCCGGCCGGGATGAGGCGGCCGACGATGACGTTTTCCTTGAGGCCGGTCAGGTGATCGACCTTGCCGGCGACGGCGGCTTCGGTCAGCACGCGCGTCGTTTCCTGGAACGATGCGGCGGAGATGAAGCTGTGCGTCTGCAGGCTGGCCTTGGTGATGCCCTGCAGCACCGGCGACGCGGTGGCCGGCTTGAAGCCTTCGGCGATGGTCTTGGCGTTGACGATGTCGAATTCCTCGCGGTCGACTTGTTCGCCGGCCAGGAACGTGGTTTCGCCGGCGTTGTCGATCTCGACCTTCTGCAGCATCTGGCGCACGATGACCTCGATGTGCTTGTCGTTGATGCCGACGCCCTGCAGGCGGTACACTTGCTGCACTTCGCCGACCATGTAACGCGCCAGCGCTTCGACGCCCATGACTTTCAATATGTCGTGCGGCACGGGGTTGCCATCCATCAGCAGGTCGCCCTTCTGCACGAAGTCGCCTTCCTGCACGGTGATGTGCTTGCCTTTGGGGATCATGTATTCGATGGGCTCGGCGGTGGCGTCGTCCTTGGAGCGGACGATGACGCGGCGCTTATTCTTATAATCCTTGCCGAATTCGACGACGCCCTCGGTCTCACTGATGATGGCGTGATCCTTGGGTTTGCGCGCCTCGAACAGTTCCGCCACGCGCGGCAGGCCGCCGGTGATGTCGTGCGTCTTGGTCGATTCGCGCGGGATGCGCGCCAGCACGTCGCCGGCATGGACCTGCTGATTGTCCTGCACGTTGAGGATGGCGCCGACGGGCAGGAAATAGCGCGCTTCCAGGCCGTTGGTCAGCGTGATGATTTCGCCCTTCTTGTCGCGCAGTGCGATGCGCGGCTTGAGGTCGGCGCCGCGGGTCTGCTGGCGCCAGTCGGTGACGATCTTGTTGGAAATGCCCGTCGATTCGTCGAGCACTTCGCGGAGCGATACGCCTTCGACCAGGTCGCGGTAATGGGCGAAGCCGGCGCGCTCGGTGATGATCGGCAGCGTAAACGGATCCCAGTCGGCGAGCTTCTGGCCTTTCTTGACCTTCTCATTTTCCTTGGCGAGCAGACGGGCGCCGTAAGGCACCTTGTAGCGGGCGCGCTCGCGCTTGGTGTCGTCGCGCAGGACGATTTCGCAGGTGCGGCTCATGACGACGAGACGGCCTTTGGAATCGGTGACGATGTTTTTGTTGCTGAGCGTGAAGATGGAATCGTGCGACGATTCGACGCTCGATTGCTCGGCCCCGCGCTGCGCTGCGCCGCCGATGTGGAAGGTGCGCATGGTAAGCTGCGTGCCGGGTTCGCCGATGGATTGCGCCGCGATAACGCCGACGGCTTCGCCGATATTGACTTCGGTGCCACGCGCCAGGTCGCGTCCGTAGCAATGTGCACAGACGCCGTTTTTGCTTTCGCAGGTGAGTACCGAGCGCACCATGACGGCTTCGATGCCGGCTTCGTCGACCTTGTCGACGATCAGTTCGTCGATCATCTGGCCGGCGCTGATGATTAATTCCTCGGAGACCGGGTGATGCACGTCGCGCGACGAGACGCGTCCCATGATCTGGTCCGCCAGCGGAACGATGATGTCGCCGCCGTCGATGACGGCCTTGGCGACGATGCCGCGGAAGGTGCCGCAATCGCGCTCGGTGACGATGCAATCCTGCGCCACGTCGACGAGGCGGCGGGTGAGGTAGCCGGAGTTGGCGGTTTTGAGCGCGGTGTCGGCGAGGCCTTTGCGGGCGCCGTGCGACGAGTTGAAGTATTCGAGAACGCTCAAACCTTCCTTGAAGTTGGAAATGATAGGCGTCTCGATGATTTCGCCCGAGGGCTTGGCCATCAGGCCGCGCATCCCGGCAAGCTGCTTGATCTGCGCCGCAGAGCCGCGCGCGCCGGAGTTGGCCATCATGAAGATCGAGTTGATGTTCTTCGCCTTGATTTTGCCGTTTTTATCTTTTCCGGCGCCCGCAATCTGCTTCATCATATCGTCGGCGACGACTTCGGAGCATTTCGACCAGGCGTCGATGACCTTGTTGTATTTTTCGCCCAGCGTGATCAGGCCGTCGGCATATTGCTGCTCGAACTGCTTGACTTCGCCGAAGGTGTGCGCCAGGTGCTTGCCCTTGGTTTCGGGCACGATCATGTCGTCCTTGCCGAAGGAAATGCCGGCCTTGGCGGCGTGAGTGAAGCCCAGCGCCATCAAGCGGTCGGCGAAAATCACCGTCTCTTTCTGGCCGCAATGGCGGTAGACTTCGTAAATGAGGTTTGAGATTTCCTTCTTGGTCATCAGCTTGTTGACGACGGGGAAGGGCAGCTTGACGTGCTTGGGCAGGATTTCCGAAATCAACATGCGCCCCGGCGTCGTCTGCACCAGCTGCGTCACCATCTTGCCGTTTTCGTCCATGGCGTGGAAGCGGCACTTGATTTTGCTGTGCAGCGTGACCTGCTTGGAATCCAGCGCGTGCTGCATTTCCGAGGTGTCGGTGAAAATCATGCCCTCGCCGATCTCATTGTCGGATTCGAGCGAAATATAATAGAGCCCCAGCACGATGTCCTGGCTCGGCACGATGATCGGCCTGCCGTTGGCGGGCGAGAGGATATTGTTCGTCGACATCATGAGAACGCGCGATTCCAACTGCGCTTCGATGGAAAGCGGCACGTGCACGGCCATCTGGTCGCCGTCGAAATCGGCGTTGAAGGCGGTGCAGACGAGTGGATGCAATTGGATGGCCTTGCCTTCGATCAGCACCGGCTCGAACGCCTGGATGCCCAGGCGGTGCAGCGTCGGCGCGCGGTTGAGCAGCACCGGATGTTCGCGGATGACTTCCTCTAAAATATCCCACACTTCCGGGCGCTCGGATTCGACCATGCGCTTGGCGGCTTTGATGGTGGTGGCGATGCCGTAGATTTCGAGCTTGGCGTAGATGAACGGCTTGAACAGTTCGAGCGCCATTTTCTTGGGCAGGCCGCACTGATGCAGTTTCAATTCGGGGCCGACGACGATGACGCTGCGGCCTGAATAATCGACGCGTTTCCCCAGCAAATTCTGGCGGAAACGGCCCTGTTTGCCTTTCAGCATATCGGACAGCGATTTGAGCGGGCGCTTGTTGGCGCCGGTGATGACGCGGCCGCGGCGGCCGTTGTCGAACAGCGCGTCGACGGCTTCCTGCAACATGCGCTTTTCGTTGCGCACGATGATGTCGGGCGCGCGTAGTTCAAGCAGGCGCTTCAAGCGATTGTTGCGGTTGATGACGCGGCGGTACAAATCATTGAGGTCGGACGTGGCAAAGCGGCCGCCATCCAGCGGCACCAGCGGACGGAGTTCGGGCGGGATGACGGGAACGACGTCGAGCACCATCCATTCCGGCTTGTTTTCAGATTCGAGGAATGCCTCGACCAGCTTCAGTTTTTTCACCAGCTTTTTGCGGCGGGCTTCCGAGGTGGTTTCGGCGAGCTCAAGACGCGATTCTTCCTTTTGTTTTTTGAGGTCGACGGCGGAGAGCATGGTTTTGATGGCTTCCGCGCCGATCTGGGCGGTGAAGGTGCCGTCGCCGTATTTTTCCTGCGCTTCGTAAAACTGTTCTTCCGACAGCAGTTCGCCGACGGTAAACGGCGTCAGCCCCGGCTCGACGACGCAATAGCTTTCAAAATACAAAATCTTTTCCAGGTCTTTGAGCGTCATGTCGAGCAATATGCCGATGCGCGAGGGCAGCGATTTCAAAAACCATATATGGGCGACGGGCGAAGCGAGTTCGATATGGCCCATGCGCTCGCGGCGGACTTTGGAGGTGGTGACTTCGACGCCGCATTTTTCGCAGACGATGCCGCGGTATTTCATGCGCTTGTATTTGCCGCAGAGGCACTCGTAATCCTTGATCGGCCCGAAAA
>JABDCD010000027.1:9744-10743 GCA_013288305.1 Alphaproteobacteria bacterium
GACCAGGAGTGAATTTTCTCCGGGCTGGCAATCGAGATTTTGATCTCGTCAAACTGCTTGGTCGCCGCCAGCGGCTGACCGAAAAAACTCATGATTTCATTCATTGCCATAAATCTTAATCCTTATTTTTGTATGCCTGCAATTTGTGCTTGCGCCTTCTTCACAATCGATGCCGATATAATAAAAGAGAATGTTTCTACCCCATTTTCTCTTCCAGAAGGAGATATTGAAACCCGTCCTTTACCCGGTAAATCGATTGCCTCGGTTGAGGCAGCGAACGTAAGATCGGTCCCTGCTGTATCTCCAGGATGTTGATTTATAATTAAGGTATCCACCGATGCTGGATCACCCCCTATTAATGCAACAATCTCCATAGCAACATTGCGTGTTACTTTAGGAGTTTGAACTGTCTCAGGAAAGAAAAAATCATTTCCAACATTTAAGCCTTTAAGAACCTTTTCAGCTTCTATTCTGGTAGGACTTGGCGGAGTAATTGCATTTTGCTGTGCCATATTACGCTTCCTTCTCAATCAACTCAACATTGAGACCCAAGCTCCGCAACTCCTTCACCATCACATGGAAGCTCTCGGGGATGCCCGACTCGAAGCTGTTGTCGCCGCGGACGATGGATTCGTAGATTTTACTGCGGCCGGCGACGTCGTCGGATTTCACCGTCAACATTTCCTGCAAGGTGTAAGCCGCGCCGTAGGCCTGCAGCGCCCAGCATTCCATTTCGCCGAAGCGCTGGCCGCCGAACTGGGACTTGCCGCCGAGCGGCTGCTGCGTGACCAGGCTGTACGGCCCGATGGAACGCGCGTGGATTTTGTCGTCGACGAGATGGTGGAGCTTGAGCATGTAAATATAGCCCACCGTCACCTTGCGGTCGAACGGCTCGCCGCTACGGCCGTCATGCAAATAGACTTGTCCGGACGAATCGAGACCAGCTTTTTTGAGCCAGGTGACGATGTCGCTCTCATGCGCGCCGTCGAATACCGGTGT
>JABDCD010000027.1:10762-11851 GCA_013288305.1 Alphaproteobacteria bacterium
CTTGAGGTTCCCGGCCAGTTCCAGCACTTCGCCGTCCGACATGTGGCCGATTTCTTTTCGGTTGTCCTTGTCCTCATAGGTTTCGGCGAGGAATTCGCGCAGCGCCTTGACGGACGCTTTATTATTCTGCTCCTGCACGTCTTCTAACATGCCGCGAATCTGCTTGCCGATGCCTGCTGACGCCCAACCCAAATGGGTTTCCAGAATCTGCCCCACGTTCATGCGCGAAGGCACGCCCAGCGGATTCAGCACGACATCGACCGGCGTGCCGTCTTCCAGGTACGGCATGTCTTCCACCGGCACGATTTTGGAAATCACGCCCTTGTTGCCGTGGCGTCCGGCCATTTTGTCGCCGGGTTGCAGCTTGCGTTTCACGGCGACGAAGACCTTGACCATCTTCAAGACGCCGGGCATCAGGTCGTCACCGGCCTGCACCTTGCCGACTTTTTCCTCAAACTTGTGGTTGATGCGGGCGACGGCGGTGTCGAGCTGTTTTTTGAGTTGCTCGATTTCGTTCATGACTTTGTTGTCCTTGACGGAGAACTGCCACCACTGGCCCTTGCTGAAATCCTCAAAGGTCTTTTCGCTGATCTGCGTTCCGGCCTTGAAGCCTTTAGGGCCGCTGCCGGGTTTTTTGCCCATCAGCAATTCCTTGACGCGACTATAGACGAAGCGCTCGATGATGGCGCGCTCGTCGTCGCGGTCCTTGGCGAGGCGTTCGATTTCGGCTTTTTCGATGGAGAGCGCGCGCTCGTCTTTCTCGATGCCGCGGCGCGAGAAAATGCGCACGCCGACGATGGTTCCGGCTACGCCCGGCGGCAGGCGCAGGCTGGAGTCGCGCACGTCGGAGGCTTTTTCGCCGAAGATGGCGCGCAGCAATTTTTCTTCCGGCGTCATCGGCGATTCCGATTTGGGCGTGACTTTGCCGACGAGAATATCGCCCGGCCTTACTTCAGCGCCGATATGCACCACGCCGATTTCGTCGAGGTTGCGCAACGCTTCCTCGCCGACGTTGGGAATGTCGCGGGTGATTTCCTCGGCGCCCAGCTTGGTGTCGCGCGCCATCACTTCGAATTCCTCGATGTGGAT
>JABDCD010000028.1 GCA_013288305.1 Alphaproteobacteria bacterium
GGCGTTCCCCGATCCGGCCGGAGGCGCGCTTGCCGCGCCGCCGCCGCTGGTGACCTGGCCGTAGTTGGCATTGCCGAACCCGCCGGCTATCGTCGGCACCTGCGCCGGACCGGACAGCTGCTTGGCGATGCCGGGAGCGTGCTTTATCAGGGTGCCGAACGCATAGGCGATGATGATCAGGGCGGTCAGGTTATAGGAAAGGAAATAGATGAAATCCTGTTTGAATTCCAGGTTGGATGGCGGGATCACATTCTTGTCGTTCGGCGCGATAGTGCATACCATCGACGGCATACAGGGGAATCCGACGTTGCAGGCTGCGCCGGGATTTCCCGGAGGGGAAGAGGACAGTTTATACGGGCAGACGCCCCAGATGTTATCCGGGCTGAAGAAGCTGGTCTCCAATATATGCTGGTAGGGATAAATCAGGTTGGACAGCTGGCTGAAAAATCCCCCGAATAGCGACATGACGGTGATCCATAGCGCAATGATGGCGAAGACGATGACGACCTGCAGCGAATAGGAGATCAGGTATTTAAGCCAGTCCTCGAAAAAATTCACCGTCGACTGGAACAGCATGAAGCTGAGGAAAATAGGGCTGAGCGCGATCAGGAAAGCGATGGCGCTGAGGCAGAGCAGAAAATCCACCAGCGTGCGTGTCAGCATGGAGAAGGTCATCATCAGCCAGGAAACGGCTATCGCGAAAATGGCCGGGAAGAAAAAGGCGAGGATCAGGAAGAAGCCGATGACCTTGTTGTTGGCATTGGTGAACGGCCCGGTAATGGCGGCGTAGATCACGTTGTCGATAAAGGCGTACATCGGCATGTAATCGCCGTTGACGTCTTGAACCGGCATATTACCCGGGTTGGAGATGTGAAGGCTGTTGATGACCCACATCGAGCCTTCGGTGGTCACGCCCAGGAAGAACTGGAAGATGAGGCCGATGCCCCAGGTCGATTGGGTGACGAAGGTCCATACGGCGGCGATTTTCAGCAGCCGGAAGAGAATTTCCTTGGCGTTGAGCTGCGCCGTGCCCATCAGGATCTGAACGCCGAATACCGTGATGTACACGGTCAGCAGGATGGCGAGGATGGGGATGATCGAATACTGGATGCCGCAATACATCTGGCCCAGCACGTTGTTTACGATGATGACGAAATTGCAGATGATCTGGCTGAACACGTGCTGGATGCCCTGGAACTGGCAGGCGCCTTTGCCCAGACCGGTAACGGGATCAATGGTGGTGTCGGCATAATAAAGCTGCCCGCCGGCGGTGCCGTTGTTATTGCAATAAAGCTGCACATATTGCGCGTTGGCGACCGCGGGCATGAATACGAAGCTCAATGCCGTGACGATTACCAGCAGGTATTGTTTTAGTTTTGCCATCGCATCATTTTGTGCCACCGCGGGCGGCGGCAGTTAAATTTTTACTGTCGCCCGCGAAAATCGCCCGCAGATCGTCCAGATCCTCCAGATTAATCCGCAGGGCCGTGCTTTCGTTATCCTGCTTCACCAGCATGTCGCCCTTCTGGCGCTCCATGCGGCGCAGCAGCCGCGCGTCGCCGTCGGTCAGCCCCAGCGGTTGCGACGCATAATCGAGATCGATGTCGCCGGGCACGTAAAGATGCGTCGCGCAGGCGCTCATGACAGTGTGGAAGCTGCGCGCCTCCGTATGCGCCGGCGGATTGCCGGTGGTGAAGACGACCATGGCGTTATGCTGTTTCAGCATTTCGAGCAGGCTTTCCAGCCGCGGCGCGAAGAACGCATTTTCCAGCAGGTCCCACGCCTCGTGCAATACGATGATGGTCGGGCGGCCGTCGAGAGCGGTGACGAGCTTATGCAGCAGGTACGAAAATACCGGGATGACGATGTCGGGATGCTGCGTCACCGGCGTCATGTCGAAGGCGTGCAGAAGCTGCGCCGGATCGAACCTGTCTTCAGCGTCGAACAGCCCGGCGAAAGCGCCGCCGCCATGCCATTTTGCCAGCGCCTTGCCCAATGGCGGATCGGAGAGACGCGCGATCAGGCCAGGCAGGTGCCTGCCTTCGGGCGCTGCGGCATAGAGCTCAGCAATGGCATCGCGCATGAGGTCTTTCTGCCCGTCGGATGGCGCCAGCGGCGACATCAGGCTGGCGCACCACGCCAGCAGGAAAGACCGGTTGCGCGGAGTGTCCTCCAGCGTGAACGGGTTCAATGTGAAAGCGGCGGCGCGTTCGCCCAGCAGCGCGGAAAATGTATGATATTGCCCGCCGAGTTTGCCCAGCAGCAGCCGCGCCGACTGGTCGCGGTCGAAGATGCATAAGCGGCCGTCATAATGGCGCGTTTCACAGAGCAGGAAATTGAGCAGCACATGCCCCATCGGGTCATGGAAGGAATTGAAATCGAGCATTACCGTGTGCCCGTTATCGCCGCGATGGAAATTGAAGAAATAGGGCGAGTCGACCAGCGTCGGCACCAGGGCGACGGCATCGCCCCAATGGTTGCCGGTCTCGGTGCCGGCGGCGAAGCGGTTCAACCGGCAGAAGCCGCCGACGCGCGCGGTATTGATCGTGCTGTTGCGGCGGATGAACTCGAAGTTTCCCGGCAATTGCGCCCAGAAGCATTCTTCAAGCTTGATGTCCTCGCGGATGGCGATGAGGCCGAGATCGCAAAAGCCGTCCTGCACCCTGGCGAATTCCTCGTCGAGATGCTTGTAATCGTCCGCCAGCACCATGATGCTGATCTGGTGCTCGCCGAAATCGACCGGCCGCCCCTTATCGCTGCTCATCATGTCCTCGATGCCGGAGGCGGCGATGGATGCATCGTCACCGCTGAGTTCGAACAATTCTTTTTGTTCCCGGTAAGGTTTCAGAGCCTGCTTGCCGGGAATGAAACGGAAGGTTTCGCTGACGACGAATTCCATCGGCGCCTGCAATACGCGGTCGGCGGTATCGAACGGCACTTCGCGGTATTGCTTCAAGGTCAGCACGGCGGCAAAGCGGCGCTTGCCGGCGCTTTTCGCCTCCAGCGCATTGAATCCGAAGGTGAGTGCCTCTGTCGCCAGCGCGCGGCTGATGTCCGCCTCGGGCAGGGGAAAGCTTTCGCTGCGCAAATTCACCAGCTGGCCTAAAAATTCCATCGGCTCGGAATACATTGTCCCCCCGCGTTCGGCGAGCGACAGCAACTCTGCGCCGTAGGCGGGGCGCAACTTTTCCACCAGCGCGGCTACCGTGCGCTCCAGCGTGGCGGCGGATTCCTCCAGGTAGGCGTTGCGGTGGCGCCGGTTGGACTTGATCAGGAGCGCGTGCTTGAGACTTTTGCCGTCGAACAATGTCGCCGGTTGCCCCTTGTGGAGGATGCTGACGTAAATCTCATTATAATATTGGTGCCGCCAGCGCTTTTTCTTTTGCCAGCGCTCATGCGCGAGCGCGGCGAAGGGCTCCTTGAAATGCGCGGCGTAGCGAACGCGGCGGCGCTTTCTGACCGTATGGATCCACAGGGCGAAGATGTCGGTATCTATGGCGCCGGCGATGGCGGCGCGCAGGCTTTCGCGCACGCCCGGCCCGTCGCTGCTTTCGTAATCGCGCCCCTCGGCATTGCCGGCGATACGGATGATCTGCATCAGCTCGCCGTTCTTGGTCAGCAGCGTATGGGCATTAAAGTGGCAGTAATAAGGAATAAATTCACCCAGCGGAACCGATCCGGCGGACGGGTCTTCCGGCATGTCGGCGTTATCGGCTTTTTTCGTCAGAAAAAGAAACATATCATTCTACTAGCAGGTGCAGTTTAAGAAATAATAAACGCCTCTTTTCCCCTCTCCCTCCGGAAGAGGGTGGCACAAGAGGAAAAGCCCTCACCCTAACCCTCTGCCGGAGGGAGAGGGAACTATATTACTATAGCAGAAAATTGTGACAGTTTTTTGACAGCGCACGAAAATGCCCCGAAAAACACTTCCGGGAAAGGCGGGAATGACGGTAAATGGCAGAGATCAGCAATTATTGGGCTGGCCGGTCAGCAGCGTCAGTATGTTTTGGGAGTTGAAAATAACGGCAATGCCGACGCCGACGGTAATGGCCAGCCCCCACGACGTCTTGCCGAGCGTGGCGCCGACGCCGATGACGATAATGGCGAGCGTAGCCAGGGCGCGCCCGAGATTGCCGTAAACGAAGCCGACGACCATGCACAGTACGCTGCCCATCGGCGTAGCGACGGCATAGGCCGCCGTTACGCCGGCCGTGTAGATGGCGACGGCGAAAAAACTGAGCAGAATAAATTTATAGAGCGCCGTTAACGGAATACCGGCCATTTTTGTGTTGTTGCCCTTCATAAACCCATATCCTTTTCCGGTGGAACTAATTTACTCATTATTATCACTATAACATAGAATTGTGACAGTTTTTTTACAGCTATACCATATTTCTCATCCAGGCAATATATCTCTCCACACTGGCATCCATGCAACGATTATCACCAACCCGGCGACCAGTACCCATAGGCTGGCGACCATGATGGGAGATTCGATGTAAAAGTCCAAACCGATGCCTCTGGCGTTCCCGGTATAAATCCCGGCGACCACGGATAATTGCCTGTCGACCATTTGCACCATTCTGTATTACCAGTGCCGCCAGTTCCACCAGTGCTACCGGTACCACTCCAACAGTTAGCTGCCGTACCAGCAGTAGAACCCGAACCATTAGTAGTTCCCGAACCACTTGTATTACCACTGGAATCCGAATTGCCACCGGCATCGCCTCCGGTCTTCCAATTGCCACCGGCATCGCCGCTACCGCTACTGCCGCCGCTTCCGCCACCGGAAGTTTGGGCGGCAGCCAATGCCGGCAAACCGATTATTGCAAGAAATACCAGGCTGCAGGCCGCATTCATCACATTCCTGAACATAAAACCTCCGCTATTTATTATCTTAGTATAGCACGTACTATAGCATAGAATTGTGACAGTTTTTTTACAATTGCCTGGAATTTCCATAGAATAGTGGGAATTTATAGAATTATCGTTGCAAAAGAAGTCGATAGTCGGTAAATCCTGTGAGCCGCGAAACGGCTGCACAGGATCCTGCGCAACCGCTTCACGATTCGCAGATTGATAGGAGAAACCCATGCAAAACGCCATCGACCACAAGCTAAAATCCATGAATATCGAGCTTCCACAGTCGGTTATGCCGGTAGCTAATTATGCTCCCTATACCATTTCAGGCAACCTTGTCTTCCTGTCGGGAGCGTTGCCGATGAAAGACGGCAAGCCGCAGGACATCGGCAAGGTCGGCAAGGATTTTACTATCGAGCAGGCACAGGCGACGGCGCGGCTGTGCGGCATCCATCTATTATCGCACCTGCGCGCCGCCTGCGCCGGCGACCTCGGCCGCGTCAAAAAATGCGTGCGCTTGGGCATATTCGTCAATTCGGCGCCGGGTTTCACCGACCAGTCGAAAGTAGCCAACGGCGTCTCCGACCTCATGGTCGAATTGTTCGGCGAGGCGGGAAAACACGCACGCTTCGCCGTCGGCGCCAGCGAATTGCCCTTCGGCGTGGCGGTGGAGGTGGATGGGATGTTCGTTATTGAGTAGTCATGGGTTGTTAGTCACGGGTCATGGGTTAAAAACAATTGGCAACCCATGACTCATGACCCATGACTAGGGACTAAAAAGCAATCCCCGTCAGCCACTCCAGCGCGATGAGATGCAACGCATAGATATAGCCCGAGTAATGCGATACCAGTTTTAAAAACTGCGAAAGCCAGGGTGGATTTACGCTAATGTTTTTTATTTCCAGCCGCGACAGCAAAAAATAAACACCATATAATGTGACGGCCATGAGCAGGCACTCGGCGGGCGAGAACCCGGTATAGACCGCCCAGAAAATGCCATAGGCGATGAAGCTTGCCATCAGGAAATGCCGCGCCTGCGCCTGCGTGTAGCGGCGGCGGCGCGCCATATATCCGCCGACGGCGAACAGCATCCCGAAGCTGCCATATTGTACAACGAAAACGCTCATGATCAGCGCCAGGCTTCCGACATACCATTCCCACGGCCGCTCGATGCTTCTGCCGCTTCGCTCCAGCCAGGCCAAGATCATGCGGCAGCCGAGAATAGTGAACAGGATATTCTGCGTGTGCAGATGGCCGGCGAGGCAGAAATCGGAAATGCTCATCAGCACCGCCAGCGCGAAAATATCCCACCTGAAACGGTAAGACGCCGCGAACCCGGCTAGGAAAAGAAAAATCGGCGCCGCGCCGCGGCCGATAGCGCGCAACCACATCTCATGCGTGAAGAAAAAATGCCCGCTATGGTCGACGAACATCAGCAGCAGGGCGAGGATTTTGAGCGCGTCCCAAGTGTTTAAATTTTCCCTCCCCCTTTGAGGGGGAGGGCTAGGGTGGGGGATTTTATTATATAGCCACCTCAAACGAGGCCTCCGTCTTGCCGCGAATCTCCTCCGTCGACACGCCCGGCGCGATTTCTATGAGTTTCATTCTGTTTGCGTCGACCTGCCCACCATCATAGCCTTGGCGAAGGGGGGTGGTGAAAACGCCCAGCTCGGTGATGACCATATGCACGACGCGCGTGCCCGTCAGCGGCAGGTTGCATTGCTTGACCAGCTTGGCGCCGCCGTCCTTGGCATTATGATCCATCAGCACGACGACTTTCTTGACGCCCGCCACCAAATCCATCGCCCCGCCCATGCCTTTGACCATCTTGCCCGGCACCATCCAGTTGGCGAGGTCGCCCTGCTCGGACACCTGTAATGCACCCAGGATGGCGAGGTCGATATGCCCGCCGCGGATCATGGCGAACGACGTGGCGCTGTCGAAATAAGAGCTATCGGGAAGCGCGGTGATAGTCTGCTTCCCGGCATTGATGAGATCGGGATCGACCTCGCCCTTGGCCTCGCTCGGAAATGGCCCCATGCCCAGCATCCCGTTCTCGCTTTGCAGCGTCACGCGCATGTCCTTTGGAATATAATTGGCAACCAAGGTCGGCATGCCGATGCCGAGATTGACGTAATAACCGTCCTTAAGTTCGGCTGCCGCGCGGCGGCACATATCTTCGCGGGTCCAGGTCATGATTTTTTCCCTCCCGGATTCTCTTTCGTCGTCCGAAACTCAATCCGTTTCTCAAAACGCTCGCCCTTGAAAATGCGCTGAACGAAAATGCCCGGCGTGTGGATGGTATCGGGGTCGAGCTTGCCGGGTTCGACCAACTCCTCGACTTCAGCCACCGTTACTTTTCCGGCGGTGGCCATCGGCACGTTGAAGTTACGCGCCGTCTTGCGGTACACCAGGTTTCCCGCCGTGTCGCCCTTCCAGGCTTTGACGATGGTGAGATCGGCCTTGAGCGCCGTTTCCATGACGTACCAGTGCTCGCCGAACTGGCGCGTTTCTTTTCCTTTGGCGATGACGGTACCGTAACCGGTGCGCGTATAAAAAGCCGGGATGCCGGCGCCGCCGATGCGGATGCGCTCGGCCAGCGTGCCCTGCGGATTGAATTCGACTTCGAGCTCGCCGTCCAAAAATTGTTTCTCGAACGTTTTGTTTTCGCCGACATAAGAGGCGATCATTTTTTTAATCTGCCGCGTGTGCAACAAAATGCCGCTGCCGAAGTCGTCAACGCCGCAGTTATTGGCGATCCAGGTGAGATTTTTAACGCCGGCATCGCGCAGGGCGCGGATGCAATGTTCCGGAATGCCACACAACCCGAACCCTCCGGCCATGATGGTCATGCCGTCGAATAGCAGGCCGGACAAGGCGGATTCAGCGTTTTTATGTACTTTGTTCATAATCTTATCGGCATTTCCCCGCAATTATCTAAAAATTCCTCTACAATTATCTAAAATACAACATAAATGCCAATCACTAACATTTGATAAATTTACCAAATTTTACCAATATTAACCTAAAATTTACCCTTTAGAGTTAAATTGATAGTGAGGGAGACTGTAATCGATATGCCCCGCCTATTGCAATAGTGCATTGACGAAGTGATTGTTTTACAGTGATGGTTCTGGTATGGGCATATCTATGAAACATTTGACCACTATGGATGTAAAAACACTCACGGAAGAGCCTTCCTTCAAGGTGCGCGGCCAGCTCGCCGGCAAAATTGCCATGGATTATCGTTCCGGCAGTTTTACGGCGGCGGAGGCCGGCATCGCCAATGATATTTTCCGGATACTGGTCAAGGATGCGGAGAAAAGCGTGCGTCAGGCGCTGGCCGAGCAACTCGCCTATTGCGCCAATACGCCGCGCGACATTATCATCAGGCTGGCCAACGACGAAGCGGAAGTGGCCGTGTATGTGCTGGAACATTCCAGCGTGCTTGCCGAAGACGATCTCATCGCCATCGTCGCCAGCAGCCGCGAAGTGGTAAAGCTGCGCGCCATCGCGCGCCGCGGCAGCGTTCCCGAGAAATTATCCTCCACTCTCATCGACACGCATAACGAGCTGGTGCTGGCCGACCTGTTCAAGAACAAGGGTGCCGTGCTCCAGGAAAGCCGCCTGACGCAATCGTGGGACTATATCGGTTCCAGCCCTACCTTGCTCGAGACGCTGGTGCAGCGCGGCGGCCTGCCGGTGGGACTCGCCGAAAAATTATTCGTTGCCGTATCCGATGAACTGAAACGCCAGATGATCGAGCGCTATAAATTCAATACCCCGTTCATGCATAAGGCGGTCAGCGACATCCGCGAATGGAAAATGCTGGGCATTATTCCTCCCCATAAGGACAGCGATCCCAATGACGACGAGCAGGTGGAAACGCTGGTCGACGAATTGCACATGAATGGCCGCCTGACGCATTCCCTCTTGATGCGCGCCTTGTGCATGGGCAATCTCAGCGTGTTCGAGGCCGGCATCGCCAAGCTGGCCGGCGTGCCGCGCGTCAATGCGCGCATCCTGATGATGGATGGCGGCGTGCTCGGCTTCGATGCCATCTATAAAGCTTCGTCGCTGCCGGAAGGCTTTGCCGTGGCGGTGAAGGTGCTGCTGCGCATCAGCCTGGAAGAAACGGAATACGGTCACGTCCGCCCGGCCGATTTCCGCAAACGCATCATTGACCGGATTTATGCGGAAGGTTATCATCAGAGCATCGAAAATATGGAATACCTGTTGTCTATCCTGGGAGGAAAAATTGCCGCCGCAGCCGATGCCTAATCAATCCCCGCTTTCCCTTGAACTTACTCCGCAGGAAGTCAACCGGCTTCTCGAGGACAAGACGCCCACGGCGCGCGTGGACATCACCGAAAAAATCGCCGGCGCCTATGGCCACAACCAGCTCAACGCCAAAGAACGGCAGGCCGCCGAGCAGGTGTTTCGCCTGCTCGTACGCGACACCGAGGTGCGCGTGCGCATGGTGCTCGCCCAGCACGTCAAGGACAGTCAATACATCCCGCACGATATCATAATGCCGCTGGCGCGCGACGTGGCGGAAGTGTCGCTGCCGGTATTGCAATATTCGCAGGTACTGAGCGACGACGATCTGCTGGACCTGATCGGCAACACGCATGAAATATCGCGCTACCTGGCCATTTCCAAGCGCAAGGAGGTATCGGACGTCGTCACCGGCACCTTGCTGGACAAAGGCAGCGACGCCGTCGCCGCTTCCTTGATCGAGAATGACGGCGCGCAGATTTCCGAGACCGGCCTGAACAAGATTATCGAGAATTTCAAGGATAGCGAAACGCTGATGAAGGCGGTGGTCAATCGCCCGCGCTTGCCGGTGGGCGCCGCGGAAAAGCTGATTCACGTCGTGTCGTCGTCGCTGGCCGAAACGCTGAAGCAGAAATACAAGCTGCCCGACGAGCATATCCAGAAAGAGGTCGATAAAACGCGCGAGAGCGAAACCCTGAACCTGGTGCGCAATTCAAAATCGCAGGAAGACGTCGATAAGCTGATCAACCAGCTGCAGGCCTTCGGCCGCCTCAACCCGTCGCTGATCTTAAGCGCGTTGTGCCAGGGCGATTTCGTCTTTTTCGAGACCAGCCTGGCCAAGCTGTCCAATATCCCGGTGAACAACGCCCGCGCCCTGATCGCCGACCGCGGCGAGCTGGGCTTCAGAGCGATTTACAACAAATCCGGCCTGCCCGATGCCATGTTCCCCGCCGTGAAGCTCCTGCTCAAGGTCATGCGCGAGCTCGACGGCGAAGGCGAAAAGCCCGGCTCGCCGCGCTACGCCAACCGCGTCGTCGAACGCATCCTCCAATACGCCGAGGAAAACCCCGTCGACAACCTGTCCTATATTATTGCGCTGGTCAGAAGGATCGCGCAGTAGGCAGTAGACGGATAACGAAGGCTGGGCTATTATCCGTCCACCCTCAACCGTCAACCGTCCACTACCCATGACCTTCACCAAAATCGCCTGCGTCGCCGACGATTCGCCTAAAGCCCAGGCGGCGCTCAAGGAAATCCGAAAGCATTACGACATCGTGCCCATCACCAAGCGGCGCATGGGCGCGCAGGTCATCGTCGTCCTGGGCGGCGACGGCTTCATGCTGCAGACGCTGCACACCTACATGAAAATGAAGCTGCCGTTTTACGGCATCAATTGCGGCACCGTCGGCTTCCTGATGAACCATTATGCGCAGGATGGCGAGCTGCTTGGCCGCATCAACCATGCCCGCGCCGCCACGCTCTACCCGCTGCATATGTATGCGCGCTGCACCACCGGCAAAATCAAGCAGGCGCTCGCCTTCAACGAGGTGTCGCTATTCCGCCAGGGGCGGCAGGCCTCCAAAATCCGCGTTGCTATCGACCATGTCGTGCGGCTCAAGGAATTGATCTGCGACGGCGTGCTGGTGGCGACGCCGGCCGGCAGCACCGCCTATAATTTCTCCGCCGGCGGGCCGATCATTCCGCTGGGCGCTAATTTAATCGCGCTGACGCCGCTGGTGCCTTTCCGGCCGCGGCGCTGGCGCGGGGCGCTGCTGTCGCATAGCTCCTCCATCAATTTTACCATCCAGGAGCCGAAAAAACGCCCAGTCAACGCGGTGGCCGATTTCACCGAGATCCACGACGTCACCGAAGTCGTCATCGCCGAACAGCGCAAATCCGGCGTCACGTTATTGTTTGATCCGGAGCACAACCTCGAAGAGCGGATTATCAAGGAGCAGTTTACGTATTGACAATCCCCGCATAAGCCCGCGTGGCGGGCGCATTGCGGGGTCCGGTCTTATCAGGGCGATGCGGCTGCAGATGACCGTGCGGCCGATTCACGCGCATTAAGATTAGCGGATGAACCCTGTTTCAAGGCCGCCGCGAAGAACGGGTTTCTTTTTTTCAATGGCCCCATTTTTACCTGCGGGCGCCTTCTCTTCTTCGAGAATAGGTGATTTCCCAACATAACGTAGCGCCTCGCGCACTATTTCCGCATCGCATGTCCTTCCGGCATCTATATAATCGTCCATCATCAGATTCAATTGTCCCAATAGATGAATCTTCGCCTCACGCAATCGTGTTTTAACCGTTCCTTCAGGCACAGGGCGTCGCTCGACTTTGGTATAATATTTGACCATCGCCCGCGTCACGGATTTCTCTTCCGACTTGGAAGCCCATACGCGCAAAGTCTTCTGATGTTCAGGCTTTAATCGCGTGAAAGCGCGCTTAATATATGCCACCGCGCCGTCATCCGAGTCAGTTAGGGGATCAAATAATCTTTCCAGATCATAGCCGGGCTGTACCTTCGCTATCAGCGACTCATCGGCTTTCGAGACATCGAAGTCCACGCGACGGCGTTTATAAGCGGAACGTCCATCATCAAGGTTTA
>JABDCD010000029.1 GCA_013288305.1 Alphaproteobacteria bacterium
AGATCATTGAAGGCATCGCGGTAGTTTACGGTGCCGGTGACATAAAGCGTCGTGTTCTTCCGGGTGCGCAACAGCTCGAATTCGGCGGGCGTTAGGTCGGAATCCGTGATCCTGACGCTTGCGATGCCGTCCTCCTCGCCGCCGGGCTTGATGACCGCCGGCGGGGACGTATATACATGCGCCTCGCCTTCCTTCGCCTTGATACCGGCAGATGTAAGAAAGTATTTCATCACCCGCACCTTAAGCTGCGCCGATACGCCGTAGGCGGCCGTGAGGCCGGTGTTATCCACGGAGATTTTTATGACGAGAGGCGGCTGCGCCGGAATCGCTTCACCGGCTTCGATCCTGGGCATGAGGTAGGCACGCTGGCGTTGCCGCTCTATTATCTCCGACTGCGCCTCGAAAACCCGCAGCGCCCAGATAGCAAGTGCAGCGGCAACTACCAGCAGAAAGATGATAATATGCTTGTGCCGGGCTATTCTGTGGTCGCGTGCGCGGCGCTCGGTGCCACCGGCGCGTTGCCCGTCTTTGGCGGAGGACGCTTCTCTGGGGGATACAACGCCCGGCCGTTTCCGCTGCGCAGCTGCCTGCCTGGCCTTGCGGAGTTTCTCGGCCTCTATCCCCAAGAGGTCCCGGAACTCCATGTTATTTTACCGCGACGGTGAGCGATTTCAGGTATTTGGCCATTTCCCCACCCTTCCAGTTGACCATACCGGCGAATTTGCGCTTCATATTGCCCTGCGGATCGACGACGATGCTTTCGGGATAGGCTTCGGTCTGGAAAATATCGAACGCTATCTTCTTGTCCGTATCAAACCCGTACAGTACGTTCTTCAGATCCGGAGCGTGCGCGGATTCCTGGGCACTGTGGATAAATTTCTCCGCAACCTCCCTGGTATCATCACTGGAAAGCGTAAGAAAAACGACATTTTTGTCCATAGATTTCGCGGCGTCAAGCAGATCAGGGAATTCCTTGCGGCAAGGCGCGCACCAAGCCGCCCAGAAATGGATGACGACGACATGGCCGGACAGTTCCCTGATATTGTGGCGCTTGCCGGAAAGATCCTGCCAGGAAAAATCGGGGACAGCAGAAAAGAGCGGCTGCGGGACGGCGCCGAATTTCTCCTGGTTCACATAGCTTCCCGACAGGACAAGGATGTTGAGTGCCAGGAACAGAACCAACGCTATTATCATGCGCATCATATTCTTCATCATACGCGCAAACAGCCGGAAAAGTCACTCAGATATTTCGCCGGATCATCGTCTCTACTATTGCCTTGCCCGTCACAGCGGTATTATTGTAGCCTCCACAGGCTATGGCAAAAGTAACCGATTCGCGCGCGATTATCGATAAAAAACACGTGCTGGAAAAAATAGGCGCGGCGAAAACGCTTGAGGATCTGCGCATGCTTGCCATGCCGGTCATCAGCGAGGCCTACAGCCGCGCAAAACAGGAAATAAGGCAGCGCTTCGCCCTCAGCCCCAAGCCCGCCAGCTTCATCGCTGAAAACGCCTATACCATCGACACTGTCATCGAAATACTGGGCGAAATCGCCAAACCGCACGTGAAGGGGCACAAGCTGTCCATCCTCGCAGTCGGCGGCTACGGGCGCAGCGAGTTGTTTCCCTATTCCGACATCGACCTGCTCTTCCTGCACGCAAAGCATAATGACAAGGATACCGAATTCGCCGGCTGGATGATGTACTGCCTGTGGGATCTGGGCCTTAACATCGCCCAGTCGGTAAGAACGGTGGAAGAAGCCGTGAAGGCGGCAAAAAACGACGTGAACCTGTGCACCAGCCTGCTCGATGCGCGCCTGATCTACGGCGATACTGCGCTCTTTGAGAAATTCAGCCGGGAATATAACGAGTACACCGCCAGTGGCAATACCGTGGCCTTTGTCGAGGCCAAGCTCGCCGAGCGCGACGCACGGCACCAGCGCTGCGGGGATTCGCGCTATGCGCTCGAGCCCAACATCAAGGAAGGAAAAGGCGGACTGCGCGATCTGCATACGCTGTACTGGCTGGCGAAATACATCTATCACATCTCCTCGGTCGCCGATCTGCCGAAACTGTCCGTGCTCAACGACGAAGAATATAAATCCTTCGTTATGGCGCAGGAGTTCCTGTGGCGGGTGCGGATGCACCTGCACCTGTTGGCAGGACGCGCCGAAGAGCGGCTCACGTTCGACATGCAGCGGGCTATCGCCGAAATCATGGGCTATAACGATGACAATCTCGCGCGGTCGGTCGAGCGCTTCATGAAACAGTATTTCATGGTGGCGCGCACGGTAGGAAACCTGACCCGCAGCATCTGCGCGGTGCTCGAGGAAAACGGCAAGCGCAAGCCGCGTATGGCGCTCGCCAGCCGCATGAGCGCAGAAGCCTCGCTTGGCGACTTCCACCTCGACGGTGAAAGGCTGGCAGTGGATTTTGACGACGCATTCCGCAAAAAACCCCTGCTGCTGATTACGCTTTTCCAGACCGCGCACGAGCACGGGCTCGACATCCACCCACATACCATCCAGTTGGTCACGCGCAACCTGTGGCTGGTCGATAACAACCTGCGCCGCAACCACGAAGCCAATCAGGCGTTCATGAACATATTGCTCTCTAAACACAACCCGGAGCCGACGCTGCGGCGCATGAGCGAGGCAGGAGTGATGGGCAGGTTCATCCCCGACTTCGGCAAAGTTATCAGCCAGATGCAGTTCGACATGTATCACGTGTTCACCGTGGACGAGCATACGATTTTCGCCATCGGCATCCTGCACAATATCGGCGCAGGAAAATACAAGGATGAAATGCCGCTCTCCAACCAGATTTTCCACCTGATAAAATCCCGGCGCGTGCTGTTTTTGTCGCTGCTTACCCACGACATCGCCAAAGGCAGGGGCGGCGATCACTCGCTGCTGGGAGAAGTCATCGTGCGCAAGCTGGCACGGCGCTTCCAGTTTGACGAATACGAAATCGAGACCTGTGCCTGGCTCGTGCGCCAGCACCTGCTGATGAGCCGCACCGCCTTCAAGCGCGATCTCACTGACAGCAAGACCATCGAGGATTTCATCACGGAAGTGCAGTCGCCGGAGCGGCTGCGCCTGCTGTTGCTGCTGACGGTCGCCGACATACGCGCCGTCGGCCCCAACGTATGGAACGGCTGGAAGGGCGCGCTCTTACGCGAGCTGTACAACGCAACGGAAGAAAAAATGGGTGCGACCGACCGCGCGGAAAGCCGGATCGAAGTCACCCGCGTACGCGATGAACTGGCGCAACTGCTGCCGGATTGGCACAGGGAAACCATCGATGATTACCTCAACCAGGTGGGAAAGACGTTCGCCGCGAATTTCGACGCGGCGACGCACGTACGCATCGCGCGCCTGCTGAAGGAACCGGAGCGCCCCGGTCTGTCGTTGAAATTCGACACGCACATCGACACGTTCCGCGCCGTCACCGACATCATACTCTGCACACAGGACAGCCACGGCCTGTTCGCGAAAACCTCCGGCGCCATCGCACTCGCCGGCGCAAGCATCCTGGGCGCCAAGATTTTCACGCTGAAAAACGGCGTCGCGGTGCAGATGTTCAACATCCAGGACGCCGAGGGCAATGCGTTCGACAACGAGGAAAAACTCAAGCGGCTGTTTACGCTCATGAACGAAGCGGCGGCGGACAAAATCGATCTGGCGAAGGAAATGGCAAAAACCCGCCTTCCTTACCCCAGCCGCATGGAAGCATTCAAGGTACCGCCCAAAATCTACATCGAGAACCGGGTCAGCTCCAATCACACGGTCATCGAAGTCAGCGGCCGCGACCGCATCGGCTTCCTCTACACGGTGACGACACTGCTGTACGACCTGGGACTGACTATCTCCACCGCACACATCAGCACCTACGGCGCGCGCGCGGTAGACGTGTTTTATGTCAAAAACAGATTCGGCATGAAGGTGCTGCATGAAAGCAAAATCCGCCAGATTCATGACGGGTTGATTCAGGCGCTGTCCGTCAATATGAAGGAAGCGCTCAAGCGGGCGTGAAATGATTCTGATAATCGTTTGCGGAGTTTGATAAATTATTATGCACGATAAGATACTGTCAATTTAGGTTTACATATACTATGTAATCTATAGTATATTTGGTATGAAGGAACCGATTGCAGAACCGTTTTACGCAACTTCTTATGGACAGGCGTTTCATATAGATAGCCTCGCATTCTTACCTACCATACAGAGTGATAGCGTTGATCTGGTACTTACCTCTCCGCCGTTTGCGCTGAAAAGAAAAAAAGAATACGGCAATGAAGATGAAGATAAGTACGTTGACTGGTTCATGAACTTTGCCGATGACATACACCGTATTTTAAAACCTTCCGGTTCTTTTGTGCTTGATCTTGGGGGTTCTTACTTGCCGGGGTTCCCTGTACGCAGCATTTATATGTTCGATTTGCTTGTGCGTTTGGTAAAAGAAAAAGGATTTTACTTAGCGCAAGAGTTTTATCACTATAATCCGGCACGGTTGCCTGCTCCAGCAGAGTGGGTAAATGTTAGACGCATCCGCGTTAAGGACAGCGTTAATGTAGTTTGGTGGCTGTCAAAATCACAAAATCCTAAAGCGGATAATAGGAAAATCCTAAAACCATACAGTGACAGTATGCAGCACCTACTTAAAAATGGCTATAAAGCCAAATTAAGGCCGAGTGGACACGATATTTCAGATAAATTTAACCGTGATAACGGGGGTGCAATTCCGCCCAATCTATTGGAAATTGCTAACACTGACAGTAATAGTAGTTACCAAAAAATGTGCCGTGCTGCGGGACTAAAAGTACATCCTGCCAGATTTCCCCCGGCATTTGCTGAATTTTTTATAAAATTCCTTACAGATCAGGGGGATTTAGTTTGCGATCCCTTCGCAGGGTCTAATACTACTGGTTATGTTGCAGAGAAATTAGGAAGAAACTGGATATCGTTAGAACTATCAGAAGAGTATTTAAAAGGTAGTATATTTAGATTTAAAGAATCTATGTCAGAGAAGTCAAAATCAAGTAATATAGAAATCAAGAAAGTCCAAACTGGTCTTTATGGTAATGCCGCTTAGCTTAAGCCAATTACTTGATAAAATCTTAATTGCTGTTGATCTTAGTGGTTGGCAATCGCTCGTGTTTCAGACAAAAAAGCCTTTTCGATTAAGATTATTCAGAGGAGATGAAAAGGGTTTCGATGTTTGTATTTATATATGGAATTGCACACATGGTGGCGGCTCAGCCCGAGCAGCAAATGAATATAGAGTGCAGCTAACAGGCGTCGTACCAAGCCGATCTGCCGATAAAACGACATTGCTGTTGGGATGGCATGATGGTTATAATGTGTTTGTCGCATTCGACATTTCAAAGCATGATGGACAGGACTCGAGTTCTCCATCTATTCAAATAAAAGAAGAAACTTTGCAAGCAGCGCATAAAAATGCGTTTGCGCTCTATAAACGTCAAACCGGTGAAATAGCAGTTGCTTTCCGGTCAGAGTTTTTAGTTGAATATGCCCTAAATGCGGCATCTCTCCATAAAACTGGCAAGGCTGTTGCTGATCTATCTTTATTAAACAACTTAGATGCTCTGACTGACGAACAAATAATATCAATCCAGAATCGTGACAGGCAGATAGTCATCTCTCAAATAGCACGAAAATATAGAGCTTCTGATTTCCGCAATCGCGTATTAGGCGCATATGGCCATCGTTGTGCTATGTGCGGCATTCAGTTGCAGCTTATTGACGCAGCACACATAGTTCCCGTCGCTTCAATTACGAGCACAGATGAAACTATTAACGGCGTTGCGTTATGCAAACTCCACCATATTGCGTTTGATCGCAATCTTGTTTCTTTTGATGAGCGTTACAAAATAGAAGTTAGCAGCGAAGAAGAAAGGCGCTTATCAACAGGTAATCTATCTGGCGGTATAAAAGAGTTCAAGAAAGCTCTTAAAACTGCCCTTATGCTTCCTAATGACCGCCGAGACTATCCAAATCCTACTTATATAAAAGAAGCAAGATCTGTCCGTAAATGGGTGGCATAACTACAACAAACTTTCCCCGGTCATTTCCTTAGGCTGCGGGATTCCCAGCAGCTTGAGCACGGTCGGGGCGATGTCGCAGAGCCGCCCTTGTTTTATGCCCAACTGTTTTCCGACCAGTTTCTCCGAAGCGACGATAATCGGCACCAGGTTGAGCGTATGGGCGGTGTGCGGCTGATCGGTTTGCGTATCATGCATCTGCTCGGCGTTACCGTGATCGGCAGTAATCACCAGCGCGCCGCGTTTTTCCGCCACGGCGTCCCACACGCGCCCTAGGCACACATCCACTGTCTCAACCGCTTTCATAGCCGCCTCGAGATCGCCGGTATGGCCCACCATGTCGCAGTTGGCATAATTGACGACGATGAAATCGAATGCATCGTTATTAATCGCCTCCACCAGCTTGTCAGTGACGGCAGGCGCCGACATCTCCGGCTGCATGTCGTAGGTCGCAACCTGAGGCGAAGGGATGAGGATACGTTTTTCCCCTTCAAACGGCTCTTCGCGGCCGCCGTTGAAAAAGAACGTCACGTGTGCATATTTCTCGGTTTCGGCGATGTGCAGCTGCCGCAGGTGTTTTGCTTCCAGAACGGCGGCGAGGATGTTGTCCAGTTTTTCCAGTTTGAACAATGTCGCCATCACACGCGCAAGCAGCGCGGAATATTCCATCATGCCAAGCGCAGCAGCGAATTTCACCCGCCGTTTGCGCTCAAAGCCCTTGAACTGCGGATCGAGCAGGGCTTGTAAAATCTGGCGCACGCGGTCGGCGCGGAAATTGGCCATGAGCACGCCGTCGCCGTCTTTCATGCCCTCGTAATCGCCGATGACCGCCGGCATGAGAAACTCATCGTTCTTGCCCGCCTTATAGCTGGCTTCCACTGCCGCTTCTATCGTCGCATAGCGCGCGCCTGCCGCATCAACCAGGGTATTATAAGCAAGCGCCACGCGATCCCAGCGGCTGTCGCGATCCATGGCGTAATAGCGCCCGCCGACGGTCGCAAACAGTCCTTGCGGAAACGCTTTTTTAAAGTCGGCGATAGCGGGCAACGCGCTTTGCGGCGGGGTGTCGCGCCCGTCGAGGAAAGCGTGGATGAATACTTTTATTCCCTGCGCGGACACCAGCCGCGCCAGTTCGGCAATATGCTTCTGGTGCGAATGCACGCCGCCCGGCGACACCATGCCAAGCAGGTGGCACGCTCCCCCGGAAACCTTGAGCTTTGTGATGAAATCAGCAAGTACAGGATTCCTGGCAAGTGATCCGTCCTTCAGCGCCTGATCGATGCGCGGCAAATCCTGCATCACCACCCGACCGCTGCCGATGTTCATGTGTCCGACCTCGGAATTTCCCATCTGCCCTTCCGGCAGGCCGACGGCAATCCCTGAGGCATCAATCAGCCCGTGCGGAAACTCGCGCCTGAGCGCATCCAGCGTCGGCGTGCTTGCATGAGCCACCGCATTGTTCTGCGTATCCGGATTTTCGCCGAATCCGTCGAGGATGGCGAGCACTACTAACTGCCGCGATGTCATTGAGTTACCCTCCCAGAATTGGGAAGTCGGGAAGCCAAGAATACGGGAAATTCCCGACTTCTCAATTTCCCGACTTCCCGTATTCTATTTGCCCTTCAGAATATCCTTGCTCGCCTGCTTGCCGGTGGTCACGTAATAGACCGTGCGCGCCAAGCTGGTGGCGTAATCCGCAATGCGCTCGAAATTCTTGTTGGCGAAAATGAAATGCGTGATCGCCTCGACCGCCGCCGGATTCTTCTGCATCTCTTCCTGTAATGCTTTTAATATCTCATGGTACAGGTCGTCCACCTGCTTGTCGCGCCGCCATACCTCGATGGCAAGCTGCGGATCGCGCTTTTCGATGGCAACCAGCGCGTCGCTGATCATGCCGGTAACAATCTGTATCATCCTAGCGAGCGGATCCATGACCACGACCGGCGTATAATCGCCGAGCTTGAGCGAGCGCTTGCCGGTATTTTTTGCCAAATCCCCGGCATGTTCCAGATCGCTGGCGATGCCGAGAGCGGACGTAACAAAACGCAGATCGTCGCCCATAGGACTGCGGAAGGCCAGCATCGTTGTCGCCTGCTCGTTGATGCTGCGATCCAGTTCGTTGACCTGCCGGTCAAGTTCGCGCACTTTTTCCTTATGCGCGTCATCCTTGGCGGTGAGCGAGTCGAGCGCCGCCGTGATCATTTCCTTTACCAGCCCGCCCATGGCGATGATGGATTGCGTCAGCTGCTGAAGCTGTTCATTATAGGATTTAAACGTCATAGCGTTAGTATATGGGTAAGTACGGGAGTTGCAAGAGTCGTTATTAGTTGTCCGTTGTTAGTTGTTCGTTATGCGAACAACGAATAACGAACAACTTCACTCCCTATGATACGGATGATTGTTCATGATGGAATATGCGCGGTAGAGCTGCTCGGCAAGCAGGCCACGCACGAGCAAATGTGGCCATGTCATACGCCCCAACGACAGCAGCAGATCGGCGCGCGCCCGGACGGTTTCGTCCAGCCCGTCGGCACCGCCGATGATGAACGCTACGGCACGATCTCCGGTGTCCCTGCGCTTCTGCAGATGCGCGGCGAAAACTGCGCTTCCCATATCCCTGCCCGCCTCATCCAGTGCGATGACGTGATCGGCGTCCGCGCTAGCCGCAAGCAGCAGCTTCGCTTCTTCCGCCCTACGTTGAGGCGTTGCGAGCGATTTCTTTACTTCAAATTCCTTGAGAGTAATTTTCCACGGTAACCGCTTGGTATAATTCTCGTACAGCGCACGCTCGGGACCGGCTTTGAATTTTCCGATGGAAGATAGGAGAATGTTCATAGGCCTTTTAAAATGTAAGGGGGCGAGTTCATCGCCCCCTATGCTTCACTACCCCCTCTAAAGGGATCCGTCGTATAGAACTCCTCCATGCCACTCACGACCCGTTACCTTCTCGCAAATCACATCGCCGCTTCGGCCAGCGCCGGCATCGACCACATCTTTTCAAGATTGTAGAGGCTGCGGGCTTCCTGGCGGAACAAATGAACGATGATGTTCCCGGCATCCACCACGATCCAGTCGGCGGGCGGCTTGCCGTCTACGGGAACGCGCGCAAAGCCTATGGCCTGGAGTTCGTCCACGATATGGCCTGCGAGTGCGGAAAGATGTTTCTGCGAAAGGCCTGTGGCGACAATCATATAATCTGCCAGGCTGCTTTTGCCGGTGAGATCGATAACGGATATATCGGAGGCTTTCTCGGAATCGAGCGTCGCCTCGATTAACTTTTTCAGTTTATTCACATGAATGGTGCTATTTTTCTTAGCTATTGCCCGACCCTCCCTTTCTGAACCTTACGATCACATTATGCCACGAAACGCGCGGGATTCCAAGCAAAAAGCGGCGGGATTCGGCGATTTTGGCACCTTACCGCCCTCTAGGAGCAACCGTAAAACTCAAATCCTCCACGCTGGCCGGACGGTTTTTCTCTACATGCTCAGGATTAAAAAACTTCAGCCGTTTTGTATTGATATCACGGGCGACGATATGCACTCCGGCATGTTGTTCGGCAATATTATCAATCGTAAAGCGCAGCGCGGCGATTCCGTCGCTTCCATGTTCTTCGTGCATGGATAACGGCACCATCGCGC
>JABDCD010000030.1 GCA_013288305.1 Alphaproteobacteria bacterium
CTGCTCCGGGTGATCCTTCATCATCCCGTCTTTCGCCGCTCCGTCCTTCATCATTTCTTCATGATGGGCGCGCATTTCGCGGTAATGCTCGCGCATCTTGCCATCATGCGCTTTCATTTCCTCCTTGCTGACCTTGCCGTCGCCGTTGGTGTCGATCTCCTTGAAACGATCGGCGGCGTGCGCCATCCACTCATCCTTGGTGACGAAGCCCTTGCCGGTGGGGTCCATCTTGTTCCAATATTTATCGAAGCCGTGGAGCTCCTGCGCCGGTTTTGCCGCATCGGCTTTGGGCGCATCGGCGGCCAACGCCTGCAACGGCAGCGACACCATGCCGGCAATAAACAATATACTCAGCTTATTCATAAACACTCCATGCGCTGGGGTTGAAGAAGAAGATATTATAGAGCCGGAACGTTTCAGGGCAATAGTTTTCCTAGCGCCCGCCCGCCCAATATATGGACATGGAAATGATGCACCGACTGCGACGCGTCCGGCCCATGATTGGTAATGACGCGGTAGCCGCTTTCTTCCAAGCCCAGCTTGGCCGCCACTTTCGTCACCGAGTCGAAAAAGCCCTTGACCATCGCCGCCGGGGCATGGGAGGCAAAATCATGCAGCGACACATAGTCCGCTTTAGGCACGACCAGCACATGCACCTTTGCTTCGGGATGAATGTCCTCGAAGGCGAAGGCATGGTCGTCCTCGTAAACTTTCTTGCACGGAAGCTCGCCGCGCAGGATTTTGGCGAAGACGTTGCCGGGGTCGTAAGCCATGTTACTCAACCCTGCACGCCTCGCCGAACTCCAGGCGCGGGCCACGCGGATAGAGCTTGCTGGCGTCGCCATAGCCCAGGGCGCAGATGAAATTGGATTTGATTTTGGTGCCGGCGAAAAACGCCGCATCGACTTTGGCGTTCTCAAAACCCGACATCGGGCCGCAATCGAGGCCACAGGCCCGCGCCGCCAGGATGAAATAGGCGGCTTCGAGCGTACCGTTGCGGAAAGCGGTGGTTTTCACCAATTCTTCCTTGCCTTCGCCCACAAACCAGCTACGGGCATTATTCTTTGGCGAGAGTATGGGGAGTTTTTCATAGAATTCCATGTCGTTGCCGAAAATGGCCACGACGGGCGCCGTCATCGTTTTGTTTACGTTTGGCGGCGCCAGGCAGGGCTTCAGCTTTTCCTTCGCTTCCGGCGATTTGACGAACACAATGCGCATCGGGCAGCAATTGGATGAAGTCGGCCCCCATTTGGCGAGGTCATAGACGCGCTGCAAAAGCGCATCGTCTACCGGCCCTGCCTGCCAGCCGTTATGCGACCGGGCATTGCGGAATATTACATCGAGACTTTGATTATCGGCTTCACTCATCGGTTGCCCTCCTTTTTAATAATTTGCGGCCCGCTTTTTCATCGAGCCCCGACACACCTTCACGGCGCTCCAGTTCCTTCATCACCTCGTCTAAGCCCACGCCGCCATCGGCCAGCAGCATCAGCCAGTGAAAAATCATGTCGGCGCTTTCGCCGATGAGTTCCTTTTTGTCTTTCTGCATGGCGGCGATGACCGTCTCGACCGCCTCCTCGCCGACCTTCTGCGCGATTTTCGCCGTGCCCTGCTGCAGGCGCTTGGCGATATAGGACGCTGACGGATCGGCACCGCGCCGCTCCACTATCAATGCGTACAAACGATCTAAAATATCCATATGGGACATGTCACATCCTTACCGGAATGCGCGCGTTATTCAACGCCTCTTTTACCTGCCCTATCGTATAGCTTCCGAAATGGAACACCGACGCCGCCAGCACCGCATCGGCCTTGCCCAGCTGCACCGCATCGACGAAATGCGGGAGCGTCCCGACGCCGCCCGAGGCGATGACCGGCACCGGCACCGCTTCGGCTATGGCGCGCGTCAGTTCAAGGTCGACGCCTTGCTTCGTGCCGTCGCGGTCCATCGAGGTCAGCAAGATCTCCCCTGCCCCCAACTCCGCTATCTTCTGCGCCCATGCCACCGCGTCGATGCCGGTGGGGTTGCGGCCGCCGTGGGTGAAGATTTGGAACTGGGGATGTGGGGATGTGGGGATGTGGGGAGAAGGTGCTTTTTCTTTTTTCTCCACATCTCCACATCTCCATATCCCCACATCCCTCTTTGCATCCACTGCCACCACAATACACTGGCTCCCGAATTTCTCCGCCGCCTCGCGCACGAATTCCGGGCGCTTCACCGCTTCGGTATTGATCGAGACCTTATCCGCCCCCGCCAATAAAAGATTGCGGATGTCGTCGATGGTGCGCACGCCACCGCCCACCGTCAGCGGCATGAAGCATTGCTCGGCGACGCGGCTGACCACATCATATAATATGGAACGGTTATCGCTGGAGGCGGTAATGTCGAGAAAACATAATTCATCCGCTCCCTGCGCATCATAGATTTTCGCCTGCGCCACCGGGTCGCCGGCATCGACCAGACCGACAAAATTAATCCCCTTGACCACGCGGCCGTCTTTGACGTCAAGGCAGGGAATGATGCGGGTTTTTAGCATTTTATGAATTGACAACTGTGAAATTAACTATACTTAATCTTTTAACAGGTAAAATAATACTATGTTTGATTTCACACAGCAAGCCAACACATTGGGGCATCACGTAAATCGCTTTGCCGATCTGGTCAAGCGACTGAATGGCGGGATGCTAGAAAACGTCTCTACTCAACGGTATATCCAAAAAATCGTAGGACAGGGTCGTTTCAACCATGCTGTGATAGATACCGTACCTGACATGGCTCTAAGAAAGGATTTTAATCCGGAAGCTACCGTGCTTTATGGCGATGATCTGCGCAAAGCGCGTATCCAAAAGAATGGGCAACATCAGGGTTTGTTTGCAGCACTGCCGGCATTTCATCATCCGTTGCTAGGTTTTGCGCAATTATTGCTGGTCGATTTAGGTCAGAAAGGATTTAAATGTATCGTCACGCATCAAGGACAAAAACTTACCATTCCCTTGCATGAGCTAAAGATCGATTTTGACGACGAAGGCACAATATTTACCATCAGCCCAATTACTTCTGCAGAGGGAAAAGTATTACCCGCAAAATTTGTACTGAGCAAAAAGGTTGGGGCTGAATTTACTCCTCTCATGCCTAATTTCGGTAGCCTGCATTGCGATATAGTTGATGCAAGCAACAAATCAGTCGGCATCGTGTTGCTTCCCAAACTCCTGTGGACCGGCGTAACGAGCAAAGGTAAAAATATTTATGGTGAGGAATCTAAAAAGGTAGGAATTCTGGCTCTTTTAGGCATCGACGATATGGAAGATGCAAACCGGTTTTTGACTGATACTGTGAAAGAGTTGCAACAGGACCATCGTTACGATCCTCAGCCTTTATGGAATCGTGTTATGGCCAGCGCGCACGAGCAACTAAAGCCACATACGGAGGCTTTGGCCATTACCCGGGAAGCTATCGCGTTGGGAAACAAAAAAGGGAAAATTTTCCCAGCAATGATGAAAAGTGTGGAGGATCCCTATAACGTGGCCACTATAGACAATCTGACCCAATTTTTCGGCATTGAACTGCCTCAACTTAATAGCGGACAGCAACAGATTGCTACCGAGATTGCCAATGGGTTGGCAGGTAGCGTTCAGCGATAATTCAGCAAAATTTCAACGCCTCCTCTGCCCTAATCTTCCCCTCATACAGCGCACGTCCTAAAATGCAGCCTTCGATGCCGCTGGATTCGAGCTCTTTATAACGTTTTATATCCTCGATGGAGCTGATGCCGCCCGACGCGATGACTTGGGTGGAGATTTGTTCCGCCAGCGTTACGGTTTCCTCGAAGTTGGGGCCTTGCATAGCGCCGTCCTTGCTGATGTCGGTATAGATGATGGCGGCGACGCCCGTATCCTCGAATTTTTTGGCCAGATCGACCGCCGGTTGGTCGGATACTTCCGCCCAGCCGCTGACTGCGACTTTGCCGCCTTTCGCATCGATGCCCACCGCGATCTGGCCGGGAAATAACCGGCAGGCTTCCTTGACGAGTACGGGATTGCGCAGCGCCGCCGTGCCCAGGATTACGCGCGATACGCCCGCCTCAATCCAGGTGGCAATCATGTCCATGTCGCGGATGCCGCCGCCCAATTGCACCGGCATTTTCACGCGCGACAAAATAGCTTTGACCGCAGCCGCATTAACCGGCTTGCCTTCGAATGCGCCGTTGAGATCGACGATGTGCAGCCATTGAAATCCATCGCGCTCGAAACGCGTCGCCTGCTCGGCGGGATCCAGCGAAAATACCGTCGCTTTCCCCATGTCGCCCTGAAAAAGCCGCACGCATTTGCCGTCTTTGAGGTCAATGGCGGGGTAGAGGGTAAGGGTCATGGGTCATGAGTCCCGGGTCATGGGTTAAAAAATCGACTCATGACTCATGACCCATGACCCATGACTAAACAAGTGTCGTAATCGGTTCGAGATTCTTATAATAAAACTTTCCGGCGATCATCTTGGCGTTGACGAATTCGTAGGTCGGCAGAATGCCCCAGCAATGATAGTTGTTTTCCTCATACACCTTGATGGCGCGCTCCTGCGTTTCGCGCACGGAGAGTTTCAGCACCGAAAATCCCTGGCTGCGCGCCTCGCGCTCGGCGGCTTCCAGCAGCAGCTTGGCCAGCCCGTGCCCGCGCGCCCAGGGCGCCACGAAATGGCCTTCGATCGACGCCGAAAAGGACGAGGTTTCCTTGCTCGGGCCGGGCTTGAGGAGTTGTATGCTCGCCGCCAGCGTGCCGTCGACGCGCCCTACGAACAGCACGCGCTCAGGCACCACCAGCACCCCTTTCCAGTAGGTCTCCAGCACGTCGCGCCCCGGCGGCACCACCCAGTTGAAGCCGATGCCTTCGCGGATAGCATCCTCCGTCGCCTGCACCAGCTCGGTGAGGTCGGCGTGGCGGAATTCAGTCATGCGCTCGACGCGGGTGGTCATAGGGGAGATGTGGAGATATGGGGATGTGGGGATGAGAAGATAAAGAAAATGGAACCGTAGAATTTTTCCACATCTCCACATCTCCACATCCCCACATCCTTTTGCATCTTCATCATCCCATCGCTAAAAAGTTACCCAGCAGCCGCAGTCCCGTCTCCTGGCTTTTTTCCGGGTGGAACTGCGTGCCCATGATGTTGCCGCGTCCTACCACCGCCGCGATGGTTTGTCCATAGTCGACCGTGGCCAGCACGTCGGAAGTGTTTTTGCACCGCGCGTGATAGCTATGCACAAAATAAGCGTGATCGCCGGATTTTATGCCTTCCAGCAGCGAATGCTTGCCTGATATTTGCAAATCGTTCCAACCCATGTGGGGGATTTTTAGTGCTGAGTGCCGAGTGCTGAGTGTTGAGGGTCTTTTACTCGGCACTGTGCACTCAGCACTCAGCACTCTTACCTCTCCTTCCAGCCATCCCAGCCCCTCATGCACACCGTGCTCATGGCCGCGCGTAAACAGCATCTGCATCCCAACGCAGATGCCGAGGAAGGGTTTTTTGCGCTGCACTACCTGCTCCTGCAACGCTTCCAGCATTCCCGGCAGGGCTTTCAGGCCGTTCATGCAATCGGCGAAGGCGCCGACGCCGGGCAGCACGATGTGGCTGGCCTGCGCAACAATGTCGGGAGAATCGGTCACCTGCACCGATGCTTGGGCGCGCTCGAACGCCTTGGCGACGGAGCGCAGATTGCCAGAGCCGTAATCGATGATGGCGACGGTCATCTCGTACTACCAAAGCCTAACTCCAGAGAACCTCCACGTAGTTTTTTTAAAAATCCTTCTCCGGCACGCCTCGTAGCTTCCATCTCTTCCTCGGTAACGGGTAGCAAATCTTCTGCCTTAGGTTCTAAGAGAAAACTATCCGGAAGTTTTCCCGACATTACTTCAATCAGTATGCGCAAATCCGTGTCAAAAATTTCGTCATTATTATAATCGCTGCGATCCAGGATGAATATCCTGTTCTTAATCTTCTGCCAATCAAGCAGTCTGCTTCTTACCGTGTACAACGCCTCTTGCAATTGCATCTTTACATCTTCAGCGGTGTCGCTTCCCCCTGCTCTCTCGCGCAGGCGCTTTGCCAGTTCAGGATAGCGCACGGTAGAGTCACAAAACAACTCCTCCATATGCTGCACACATAATTCAAAAAGCATCTGTTGTTTTGGCGGTAAATTTTCCACAGCGCTCGATAAAGGATCCCAATAATAAGGCCGTTTATTGGGAATATCTGCAAGCAGCGTCGGCGCACTGACACGCTCTTTTCTGGTGCTGGCTTTTCTATGGGCATTAATGGCAACATTGCGAGCTACTCTGAATACAAATCTCAGCGGTGTATTTCCCTCGATATTTTTATGTTGAAGGAATCGAGTGGTTCCCAACAACACCTCTTGAAACAGATCATCTTTGGTATCAGCATTTTTAACTTTAAAATGTTTGCCGATGACGCCCCGGATGATTGCTGCGCAGTCGGACTGCGCCAATCGGCTGAGAAAACCTTGGGTGTCCCCAGACTTCAATAGAGATGCCAATTCCCTGTTGATGGCGTCTACAATGGCGTTATCTGTCATAATTTTTTATGCTGCCACAGCTAAACTGCGCTCGAAATAGCGCTGCTCGGCGCGCAGGCGGCTGTCGGCGGCGGTGATGTCGGCCATGATATAGCCGCTGCGGGCCAGCTTGGCGCGCAGCCAGTCATTGGCCGCAAAGCCGACGATGACCTGAAATCCCATATGCACGGCGAGCAGGCTGAACCGGCTCAATAGCTGCTCGTTGCCCGCCGCTATCAATGTTCCATTGAAGGCCAGTATCAGCAGCAGGGGCAGCCAAAGGCGGTGATACAGCGCCCAGAAGCCGGTGAGCAGAAAGGCGAGCCAGTTGAAGCCTTCCCTGACAAAAAGCGGCGGCTGCGCGGCGTTTTCAGCGCCCGGTTTGATATGCACCGTGTAGATTTTCATGCCGCCGAACATCAGAGGCTGCCTCCGAGCGTGCCCTTGGTCGAAGGAATTTCGTCGCTCTTACGCGGGTCGATGGCGGCGGCGATGCGTAAGGAGCGCGCCAGGCCTTTGTAACACGATTCGACGATATGATGATTATTGACGCCATATAAATTCTCGATGTGCAGCGTCGCGCCCGCGGCGAAGGCGAAGGCCTGGAACCATTCGCGGAATAATTCGGTATCCATCTCGCCCAGCTTGGGCTTGGTGAATTCGACTTTCCAGATGAAATACGGCCGCCCGGAAATATCGAGCGCGACGCGCGTCAGCGTTTCATCCATCGGGATATAGGCGTGGCCATAGCGCGTAATCCCCTTGCGCTCGCCCAGCGCCTTGGCGAAGGCTTCGCCGATGGCGATGCCGGTATCCTCGGTGGTGTGGTGATAATCGATGTGCAGGTCGCCTTTGGCCGTGAGTTTTAAATCCATCAGGCTGTGGCGCGACAATTGCTCCAGCATATGGTCCAAAAACCCGATGCCGGTTTTGACCTCGTACTTCCCCGTGCCGTCGATGTTGAGTTCGACGGAAATCTCGGTTTCCTTGGTTTTGCGTTTGATGGTGGCGGTGCGCATAAGGGTGATAAATACCAGAAAATCCGCCAATGACAAGCCATCCCTTGAATAATACTATTTTTTCCCCAAATATAAGGCTATGGAACACGAAAATCCCAATAAATGGTACGGCACGACCATCCTCTGCGCCCGCGCTACTCGCAGCCAACCTAAAACCCGCTAATCAAATGCCTTCCTCTCCCACTGCGCGGCGCCGCACCTTCGCCATTATTTCGCATCCCGATGCGGGTAAGACGACGTTGACGGAAAAGCTGCTGCTATTCGGCGGCGCGATTCATTTAGCCGGCGCGGTCAAGGCCAAGAAAGGCGGGCAGAGCGCGCGCAGCGACTGGATGGAGATCGAGAAAGCGCGCGGCATTTCG
>JABDCD010000031.1 GCA_013288305.1 Alphaproteobacteria bacterium
GAGGCCAGCAGCAGCAGCGGCACGAATATTCCCGCCTGCGCCACGCACAGCATCCATTCCCGGTTGCTGTCGAAACCGTAAACCAGCCATTGGGTTTTGCTGAAAAAATCAAGCCGCGGGACGAGGGTCGATATGCCGACCAGCGCGTATTTCATCCAGCCGGTTTTCTCCGCCCCTATGCCCGATTGCGCCGTGACCACGAAAAACGCCATCATGCGCGACAGCGCATAAAATCCCATGCAGGCAATCACCGATGTCACGGCGCTCTTCAGGGTAAAGGCGCTGAACATGGCCAGCGCCACCACCAGGAACGTTTCCAGCAGCAGGCTTGCCGCCCAGCCGGCGAATCCGCTCCAGCTATCGACGCCGATCAGGCCGATGACGGCGATGATGGGAACGGTCAGCAGCAGGGCGACGACGGCGAAGCCGAGCCAGTAAGCGATCACCAGGTTGGAGCGCGAGATGGGGCGCGACAGGATGACGTCGATTTCCTTGGTATCGAACGCATTGTGAATGTGAAAGCAGACGAACACAATCAGCCCGACCATCAGGATAAGCCGCGACGCCCCGGCGGCGAAGGTGATGGTCATTTCCTTTTCTTCGAGAAAAGCGGTGCTGCCCAGCGTCGCCGATATGGCGGTGGCGAACAGGATGCTGGCGAGCAGGCCGATGAACAGCCAGTCGCGCAGCGCTGTGATCAAAATATAGCGGATATTGGTCAGCATATCAGAAATTAATGGGGCGCGGATCCTTGGTGAATTTCTGGTAGAAGTTCTTGTCGGCCGAGTCGCCGTCGCCGGCGCTGCTGATGATGGTGGCACGGATGAATATCACCAGCTCGTCCATCTGGTTCTTCCTGTCTATGCCCTTAAACAGGTTGCCGAGGAAGGGAATGCTGGTGGCGCCGGGAACGCCGGCCTCGGTATTGTTGGAAGCATCCTGCATCAGGCCGCCGATGACCATGACCTGCCCGCTTTTGAGTTTCAGGATGGAATCCAGTTCGCGCACTTCGACCACGGGAACGGCGGCAGTGATGCCGGTCGTATCCAGCGTTGCATCCTGCGCCTTGGCCTGCGCCAGCGTAATGGCCACCGCCGGATCGTTGACGAAGCTGGTGATGCGCGACAGCGTCGGCCGGATGCTTAAGGTGACTTCGTTGGTTTCCGAATTGATCGACGGCTGCAGGCTCAGGATAATGCCGATGGGCACGGTATGCTGCGTGCTGGTGACGGTAACCGTGGTGACGTTGCCGGTAGTGGTGGAGTTGGTGTTTTGCGTGGCCGTGATGCCGAAATAGACCTGGTTGTCGGCAAAGGTCAGCACGGCCTGCTGATTATTGATGGCGTGCAGGCGCGGGCTGGACAGCGTACGCGTGGTGCCGAAAGCCTCCGCCAGCTTCACAATGGAATCAAGGTCATTGCCGGTGTTTACTTTAAACGTCGCCACGTTGGCGGCGTCTGTAATTCCACCGCCGGCGGCGGTGCCGAAGACGCTGGCAAAGTTCACTTTGTTGCTGCCCAGCTTGACCCAATCGATGCCGCTCTGGAACTCATCGCTCAGCGTCACCTCGACAATCTTGGCTTCGATCAATACCTGCGACGAGGAATTGGCCTGGATCCTGCGAATGAATTCCCTGAGCATCGCATGTTGCCTGTCGGTGGCCGATACCGTCAGCGTCGACGCCTGGCGATTCAGGATGTAGAAAGAATCGCTTGCGCCTGCCGCCCCGGCAGCGTCTGCCGCCGCCGCTGCGGGTGCCGCTGCCGCCGCAGCGGGTGCCGCCGCTCCTCCCGCCGCCGGTGCTGCGCTTGCCGCAGCCGCAGGCGCATTGGGCTGTTCGGCAATCGAGGTATTGGATGCGCGGTTGGGCTGCTTATATTTTAGAATCTGTTTGACGCTTTCCTCGAACTGCTTCCAGAAATCGCTGTCGGCTTTCGACGTTATGGTGGAGCTGGAACCATTGGTTAATCCGCCGCCGCTACTGCCGCCCGAGCTGCCGCCTGAGCTGCCGCCGCTCGATCCCCCGCTGGAGCCGCCGCTGGAACCCCCGCTCGAGCCACCGCTCGATCCGCCGCCGGTACTCGACAGCACGCTGGTGCTGATATCGACGCTGCCTTGCGCATTGCGGTCGATGTTAAGGAAATCCAGGGAATATATCTGCACATACGGCGTATCGCGCTCGACGCGCAGCACGTTGTTCTTCATCGAATAGCGCAGCCCGGCCAGGTCGGCGATGCGTTCGATCACTTCATTGAACGGGCGATCCTTGGCGCGGAACGAAATGCCGCCGGTGATGCCGGCATCGACTTCGACATCGACATCGGCCAGGCGCGCCAGCTCGATGAGCACGTCCTTCAGGGGCACGTCGTCGGTCACCGCTACCGATACCAGTTGCGTCTCGCCCAGCTTGGGCGGCTTGGGTGTCGCCAGTATTTCGGCGAGGTCGGGTATCGGCGGTTCCACGACATTGGCGGTGACTTTGCCGTCGCTACCCAGAGGATTGGTGACGTTCTTGTAATCGTCACGGGTGAGATGCATCGCCGGATCGATCAGGTCGGGCTTATCGGGGGTTAAGATGTCGTAGCTCTGGCCGGCGCAGCTTGAGGTGAGCATCATGCAGAAAAGCACGGCGAACCATCGATGCACACTGCTTTTGCTACTCTTCAGCATATTACTATCCGGCAGGAACTCACCATATATCACCTTTTAGACACTATATTACCGCCTCCGGTTCACATCCGCGTGGACAACCAGATGGCCAACTTTGTCTGGTATACAATGACAGCAGTTAATAAAGGGTAAAGAGGAGCGGCTTCCGCCTGATGCGACAATGCCGTGTCGTGATGCTCTCTTTCATCGGCGCGGAATTTTCCGATGACGGATTTCAATTCCGCTTCCCCGGCGTCCAGCTGATGTTCCTGGTTGGCATAATGTTCGTCGATGACCGACTCCACGGCCACGGTGCACGCCATCGCCGCTTTTTCGCCCAGCAGTGCCGTCGCCGCACCCAGCGCGTAGCCGGCCACATGCCATAGCGGCATGAGCAGGGTAGGGCGCACGCGGCGTTTTGCCATCAGATGGGAAAACGTATCGAGATGCGCCTGCTCCTGCTTGGCCATCTTCTCGATTACCATCGCGCACGGGCTTTTGCCGAGCACGGCCAGTTGCCCGGCATAAATGCGCTTGGCGCCGTATTCTCCGGCGTGGTTGACGCGAATCATGCGCTGAATATTCGCTTCGTGGGAAAGATCGCCGGACAGTCTCCGTTTCATCATGACTTTGTTTTCCTGATGACAACGAAGGTGGCGACGGCCAACAGCAACGCCGCCATGGCATTCCATCCCGCCATCGAAACCCCCAGCACCTGCAGCATCGGCTGGTTGCACGGCACCAGCGGCGCGTTCATGAGGGCAAGGCGCATCTCCTCGATCGTTTCACTTGGGCGTGCCGTGCTCGAACAGGCCGACGGCCCGGGAAATATGCCTGATTCCACTCCGGCATGGTAGGCAGCGAGGCCGGCATCGGCCAGCAGCAGCAGCCCGCACAGCGCGACCAGCGCCCATAATGCCCGCGGCGATTTTACCAGCATCGCGCCCGCAAGCCCAAGCGCCACGATGGCGGCATACGGATAGCGCTGGTACAGGCATAATTCGCAAGGATGCAGGCCAAACCCATATTGGGCGACCAGCGCCGAGCCGAGCATGAAGGCACTGGCGGCGGCAAGAAAAATCAACCAAATGCGTAAAGAGCATTTATAAAAAACGCGCATGGATTAATTCTCAAATGTCAAAGGGCAAATGTCAAACCAAATTCTTTTGACATTTGCCCTTTGATACTTGACATTCGCTGCCTTGCCCCGGTGGTGGAACCGACTGGATTTCTCCACGAGGCACGAGTGGTAAGAAATCTGTCGTCCCCGCGCAGGCGGGGATCCATTAAAAAACGATGGATACTCGGGTCAAGCCCGGGTATGACACCTTGTAACGCCCCGGTGGTGGAACTGGTAGACGCGCTGGACTCAAAATCCAGTGTCAGCAATGACGTGTCGGTTCAAGTCCGACCCGGGGCACCACGCTTCACCTTCGGCTTCGCGTGGCTTACGCTCTTTCGTAACTTACAACAATTTGCAAACCTATGAATCCCAGCCAACACCCTTCCTCCCGCCGTGCCAGATTGGTGCCGCGCGGCGATAATGACAAAATCGAAATCGTCAAAACCGGCCACCGCACATCGCGCCTGGGCGATCTCTATGTCCGGCTGCTTGCCGCCTCGTGGCAACGGCTGGCGTGCCTGATCGTGCTGCTGTATCTCGCTGCCAATGCGCTGTTTGCGCTGGCCTACCTTGCCATCGGCGGCATCGAGAATGCGCGGCCGGGCTCGTTCGCCGACGCGTTCTTTTTCAGCGTGCAGACCATGTCGACCATCGGCTATGGGAAAATGGCGCCGGTCGGGCTCGCGGCCAACCTGCTGGTGACGTTGCAGGTATTGAGCGGCTTCGCCTTTTTTGCGCTGTTGACCGGGTTGGTATTTTCCAAATTCTCCCGCCCGACGGCGCGGGTGCTGTTTTCCAACGTCGCCGTGATCAGCCCCTATGACGGCGTGCCGCACCTCATGCTGCGCCTGGCCAATGAGCGCAGCAACCGCATCGTCGACGCCAATATCCACCTCGTCGTCCTGCGCAAGGAAACGACGAAAGAGGGACACGACATGCGCCGCTTCCACGATTTGCCGCTGGTGCGCAGCCGGGTGCCGATCCTGCAGCTGACCTGGACGGTCATGCACCGCATCGACGAAACCAGCCCCTTGTACCATACGACGGCGCAAACGCTGCGCGATTCCGACGCCGAAATCATCGTCTCGCTCACCGGCCTCGACGAAACCCTGTCGCAAACCATCCATGCCCGCTATTCCTACGTGGCGGAAGACATCCTATGTAATGCCGCTTTTGTCGACATCCTGAACCGCAGGGGCGACGGGCGGCTCGACGTCGATTACCACCGTTTTCATGAGGTAAAATTATTTTCGGCGAGTTAGCGCTTGTATCGTTCCTAACGGGTTTATATAGTCCGTAACCGATGCATTATTTAATCACAGGCGGTTGCGGATTTATCGGCTCGCATCTGGCGGAGCGTTTGCTTGCCGGCGGCCATGCCGTTACGATCGTCGACGATCTGTCGAGCGGAAAGCGGGACAACGTTCCGGCGTCGGCGCAGGTGATCGTGGGCGACGTCACCACGCCGGGCATTTTCGATTCCGTGGTTGAAAATATCGACGGCTGTTTCCATCTCGCCGCCATTGTCTCCGTGCAGCAATCGGCGGAAGCGTGGCTGGCGTCGCACCGGGTCAATGCCGGCGGGCAGGTGGCGCTGCTGGATGCGTTGGCGCGCAAACGGCGCAAAATCCCGGTGGTATTCGCGTCATCGGCCGCAACTTACGGCAATAACCTGGACGTGCCGCTGAAAGAAACGGCGGCGTGCGTGCCGCTTTCAGCCTATGGCGTCGACAAGCTGGCCTGCGAGTGGTATGCGAAGATTGCCACGTCGATTCACGGCATTCCCGCCATCGGCCTGCGCTTCTTCAACGTCTACGGCCCTCGCCAAGACCCATCCTCCGCCTATTCCGGCGTGATTTCCATCCTCGCCAGCCGCATGAAACAGCAATTGCCGGTGACCATCTATGACGACGGCGAGCAGACGCGCGATTTCATTTATGTCGGCGACGTGGTAGACGGATTGGTCATGGCCATGCAGAAACTCGAAAGCAAGCAATTGATGCGAGGCATTTTCAATATCTGCACCGGTGTGCAGACCTCCGTGAACGAGCTGGTGCATCTCATCGTCGGCATTACCGGCACGCCGGTGGAAGTGACGCGTGTTGCCCGCCGTGCCGGCGATAGGTATGTTCCCGGAGGATGGATCCCCTTCCTCCGGAAACGGTTGGGATTGAGGGTGCCGACGAAAATCACACACGTGGCGCCCCGCCCGGGTGATATACGCATTTCCGCCGGCGATCCCGCACTCAGCCGGCAGATGCTTGGATTTCAGGCTGTAACACCGCTTCAGGACGGGCTGGAGCGCACATTGAAAACGCTGTAAATGTTCCGCATGTCGATAGTCATTCTCGTTCTCATCGCATCGCTTGCCATTTATTTTTTGTTTTTTCAGCCGCAGGAGAGCCAAGGGATGCAGGAACGCCAGTCCATACCTGAACGTTGGGTGGCCTATTATACCGACAAGCTTCCGGCAGGGACGTTTAAGTCCTATGATCTTATTGTGTTCGACCGCGAGAGCCACCCGCCGCTGGAGACGCTGAAAGCGCAGCGCAAAATCCTACTGGGCTATCTCAGCTTGGGAGAAGCGGAAAAATACCGCAGCAATTATGCGGCCATTAAAGAAGACAATCTTCTGCTTAAAACCAGCCACCACGAATGGCGGGGCAATCCGGTTATCGACGGCCGCAAGCCCGAATGGAGCGCCTATGTTCTCGATGTACTGATCCCGGATATTCTCGCACAGGGATTCGACGGCATCATGATCGATACCGCCGACAGTATTATCCATGTGCAGGCGCAAAATCCCACGCGTTACGCCGGACTGCAGGAAGCGCTGGCGCAGCTCATCAAGCAGATCCGCACCCGTTACCCCAACATCAAAATCATGCTCAACCGTGGTTTTGAAATTCTGCCGCAGGTGGAAGGCGATATCGACATGGTGCTGGCGGAAAGCATTTACGCCGATTGGAAAACGGGAAATCCTTCAGCGCTCTTTCCCGCCGAAACCTACCAGCGTTATGTCGATCTGTTGAAGGCGTCGCAGCAGCGCGCGAAAAAACTGAAAGTCTATACCATCGATTATTGGCCGCCGGAAGATGCCGAAGGCATCAAAAATATCTACGCCGCGCAGCGCGCGCAAGGCTTCATCCCTTATGTATCGACGCCGGATTTACAAAGCGTCGTGCCGGAGCCGCAATAGGCCGCCATCCTTGGCAATACATAGCATCGCCGGCAAAATGTTGCGCCAATATCACACCCTCCCCCGCCGCATTTTTTAAGCAAAAGATAATAAATAATTTCAAAATAGTAAATATATGGGCTGATTATGCCGGATACCAGCTATTTGCCTTGAGTTTAGTTAATTCCCCGCCGACACCTCACCAAACAACCTAACCATTGGTTAATCATCTAAGTAAATTAGATGTTTACCATATTAATGTACATTAGACATTACGCCCTCAGGATTTCCGCCGGTATTCGGAAGAAAAACTGCCTGAATGCAAGCGGCTGCGCTGGATGCATTGGCATAGCGCGCAACGTGACGAATTATTGAACGAAATTAAAAAATATGCTGGTTAAAAAACGCTACGTCATTATCGCCCTGCTTTCGTCTGCAGCCATTGCAGCCAGCATTTTGCTCATCCCCGACCGGAGGGAAATCGCGTTGATGGAAATGAAGGACGCGCATTTCGAGGAAGCGCAGCGCGATTATGAAGAGCAGCTGGCGCAAGGCCATCTGACCATCGATGTGGTCGCCCAGCTCAGCGAGCTTTACCTGAGGACCGGAGATGTGAATAAAGCCATCGCAGTCATGGAAACC
>JABDCD010000032.1 GCA_013288305.1 Alphaproteobacteria bacterium
GCGATGCATCGGTAGCCGACGGCGGGCGCAGGGAGAATTGCGGCGGCACCGACAGCGGCGGCCGCGAGACGACGCGGAATTCATCCGGCGGCGCGCGGTCAAGCCCCAGCGTATTTTTCACGCTATTGCCGCTGCACGCCGCAAGAACCAGTAGGCTGGCGGCCATAAAATACCCATGCTTCATATTATATTTCCTTTATTAAATCCTGCGAGCGCCAAAGGCGCTGCACAGGATCTCGTCGATTAAGATCCTGTGCCGCCGCTTATGCGGCTCACAGGATTGATAATACTGCCCGCGCATAAAACTACAACCCCTATGAATATGGCGCTATCGGCGATGTTAAACGCCGGCCAGTGGTAATGGCCGATATGGACGTCGAGGAAATCGACCACCGCCTGGAAACGCAGCCGGTCGATGACGTTGCCCAGCGCCCCGCCGATGATAGAGCCCAGCGCCAACGCCACCCGCCACGATGAATTTTTATAAAGCCATTTCAATAAGATAGCAACGATCACCAATGACAGGGCCGTCAGGAAAAGCGGCAGCCGCTGCGCCGCCAGCATCCCGAAGCTGATGCCGCTGTTCCACACCAGCGCCAGGTTGAAAAACGGGGTAATTTCAAGCGACGGGCGATCGGGCGGCAGGATGCCCAGCATCAGCCACTTACTCAATTGGTCGAGCAGCAAAACGTCGCCGGCCAGCAGCAGGCTCAACGTGAAAGAAGGTTTATCGGCGATGGGCATGGAGCATCTCTTTTGCCTTTTTGCAATCTTCCGTCATTTCGCTGCGCAGCGCTTCGGCGCTATTAAAATATTTTTCCTCGCGGATGAAATCGACAAGTTCCACCCGCACGCGCTGGCCATACAAGTCGTCATTCCTATCAAATAAATGTGCTTCCAGCAAAGGTTCATGCGTGCCAAACGTGGGTTTTACGCCGAGGCTGGCCACGCCGTCGTGCCATGTGCCGTCCTCAATCGCAATGCGCGCCGCATAGATGCCGAACCGCGGCTTGAATAAATGTTTCAGCGAAAGATTGGCCGTGGGAAAACCGAGCGTCCGCCCGCGCTGCTCGCCGCTCTGGACATGGCCGGTGATCCGGTACGGCCTGCCCAGCAACCCGGCCGCTTTTTTGACATCGCCCGCCGCCAGCAAGCCGCGTATGGCGCTCGATGAAATCGGCTTCCCATCGGCATCATCGACCGGCAGGCAGGCTGAAAAGTCGAAGCCTAATCGCTCAGCCGCCTCGGCAAGGAATTCGGTATTTCCCTGCCGGTTATTGCCGAAGGCGAAATTATAGCCGGTGACAACATGGCGCGCCGCGAGCCGATGATGCAATATATTCACGAAATCCTCGGCGGAAAGCAAGGCAAACCCTGGATTAAACCGCGCCACAAAGAGCGCCTCGATGTCCCCGTCGCGCAGCAACTCCACCTTGTCGCGGAAAGAATAAATACGCAGTTTTTCCCCACCCTTGGAAAAAAATTCGCGCGGATGCGGCTCGAAGGTCATCACCGCCGCGGGCGAACCTTCTTTTTTTGCGATGTCGATGCAACGCTTCAAAATCGCCTGATGCCCGAGATGCACCCCGTCGAAATTACCCAGCGCAATGGTTGCGCCTTTATACTCAGGAGGGCAGGAGGAAAGATCGCGGATAATTTTCATAGTGATTGGGGATTAGGCATTAGGGATTGGGGAAGTATACATAATTTATTCTTAATCCCTAATCCCTAATCCCTAGTCCCTAACCCCTATTTTTCGAGGGTACCTTGATCAGCGCCTCACCGTCGATAACGATCTTATCTTTGACGTAACATTTGGTGTCCAGAAGCGCATGTTTTTTTTCGGGCCTCAGTTCCTTGATGGCGCAGACGGCATAGACGGTGTCGCCGACGCGTACCGGCGCTAAAAATTTCAATGTCTGGCTCATATAGATGCAGCCTGGCCCGGGGAGTTTGGTGCCGATAACGGCGGAGATGAGGCTGGCCGTCAGCATCCCGAAAACGATGGTGCCGCCAAACGGCGTCGCCTGCGCGAATTCCTCATTGAGGTGCATCGGGTTGGTATCGCCGGAAACGCCGCTGAAATTGCGCATGTCGGTATCGGTGATGGTACGGCTGAACGTTTCCTCCATGCCCAGTTTCAAATCCTCGAAAAAATAGCCGTGCAGGCCGTGGAGATTGGTGCCGTCGCTCATAACCGCCTCATGCCGATGTGGGTTCCGTAACTGCTTGCGGCCGTATATTCAAATAAATCAGCGCCGGGGCGGAGATATAAATCGACGAATAGGTGCCAATAATCACCCCGAACACCATCGCCGCCGAAAAGCCGCGTATCACCTCGCCGCCGAAAATAAACAGCGCCAGCGACGCCAGCAGCGTCGTCGAGGCGGTGAGGATGGTGCGCGACAGCGTGTCGTTGATGCTCAGGTTCAAAAGCTCGAACACCGGCATCTTCTTGAAGCGGCGCATATTCTCGCGGATGCGGTCATAGATCACCACCGAATCGTTGATCGAATAACCGACGATGGTGAGGATGGCGGCAATCGCCGTGAGGCCAAACTCGAAGCGCGTCACCACGAAAAACCCGATGACCATGACGCTGTCATGCAGCAGCGCCAGAATCGCCCCGACGCCGTATTGCCACTCGAAACGAAACCAGACATAGCACATGATGGCGGCGAAAGCGCACAGCACCGCCAGCACGCCGTTTTCGACCAGCTCCTTGCCCACCGTCGGCCCGACATAATCGACCTTGCGGTAATCGATCCCCGCCCCGATGCTCCCCGCCAGCGTGTCCTTGACTCTGGCGGTGACTTTCGATTGATCTTCGCCCGCCGCGACCTGGATGCGGATCATCACATCCTCTGCGCTATCGCCGATATTCTGCAGCGAAATTTCGCCGAAGCCCTGGCCGCCCAGCGCCGCGCGCGTCGCGGCGAGATCGACCGGCTTCTCCGTATGGATTTCCATCAGCAACCCCCCGGTGAAATCGATGCCGAGATTGAGCCCCTTGCCAAACAGCAACCCCAGCGACAGGCACGTCAGCGCAATGGAAAACCCAAAGCCCAGCCAGCGCTTGCCCATGAAGTCGAGATGCGGTTTGTTGGGGAAGAAATGGAGGGGCATAGGGGGAATGGTAATTGGTTATCGGAAAAGATTGGTAATTGGAAAGCCGGACTTTCTAATTACCAATTACCTTCCTTTCCAATTACTACATCACCGCCTCAACGGCAACCACTTCCGGCACATAATGCTTCAGCATATTCTCGATGCCGTTCTTGAGCGTCATGGTCGAGCTGGGGCAGCCGGAGCAGGAGCCGTGCAGTTCAAGCTGCACGATGCCGTCATGGAAGCCGCGGAAGACGATGTCGCCGCCGTCCTGCGCCACCGCCGGGCGCACGCGCGTGTCGATTAGTTCGCGGATTTGCTTGACGATGTCGCTGTCGCCCTCGTTATCGTTGGCGGCGGGGGCTTCCGCCGCAGCGATCATCACCGGCTTTCCGGCGACGAGATGATCCATGATGGCGGCCAGCAGCAACGGTTTCAGACTATTCCAGTCGGCAGCCTCGCTTTTACTGACGGTAATGAAATCGCTGCCCAGGAACACCGCCGCCACCCCTTGCGTGCAGAATAATTCCTGCGCCAGCGGCGAAACCTTTGCATCGTCGGCAGTGGTAAAAAACGCCGTGCCCGACGGCATGACGGTTACGCCCGGGCTGAATTTCAGCGTCAGCGGGTTGGGCGTAGATTCGGTCTGAATAAACATATTTCTCCTCACACTAATCCAAAATAGGCTACATATAACGACACCACCACAATCGGCGTAATGATACAGCGCAGGGTAAAAAACCATTGGGGAATCATGTCGTTGCTATAAAGCAAACTGTCAATTGTCCACACGAAGGTATAAAGCAGCGTCATCACCAGCAGCTGCGTAAACGTATTGCCATAAAACAGCACGCCCCAGGCGATCAGCGACGGCCACACGCTTTCCACAATCAGCATATTGGCGATCTTGCGGCTGTCGGCATAGCGGACGACGGCCACGCCCCAGTGAATCCCGCCCATGAACGAGACGATGATCGCAGCATAGGTCAGCAGCAGGCCGCTGATGGCCTTGACATTAGGAAACATATGCATCGACACCGCCACGCTCAAGGCAACGAACGGCACGGCGCCGGCAATGGTAAGAGTAAGCGGCAAGTGGCGCATAAGGTGTCAGTGAAAACGGTTTATAAAAACAGGATACTCCCGGAAGCACAAAAACACAAGTAGGCCTCAAGCCTCCAGCTTCAACAACAGCCCCTTCAAATATTCATTCTGCGGCAGCTGCTTATGGCGCGGATGGTCGGGCGCCGCGCCGGTTTGTTTGATGATGTCTGCGCCGCGCCCCGCCTTGGCGATGCCGTCCAGCACCACCTTGTTGAACGCCGATCGCCCGGCATGATGCGAACAGGAGGCGATGAATAACCGCCCTCCGGGCGCAACCAGCCGCGCCGCCAGCTTTGCCACCTTGGCATAGCCCTTCAGTCCCGAAGCGATATCTTTCCTGCTTTTGACAAACGCCGGCGGATCGGCCAGCACGATGTCGAAGGTTTTCCCTTCCTTATGTAATTGTTCCATCGTGTCAAACGCGTCCCCCTGAATAGTATCGCAGGAAACGCCATTGCGCTTTGCCGCTTTGTCGGCCAGTTCCAGCGCCAGTTTCGAGCTATCCACCAACATGACGCTCGTCGCGCCGCTCTTCGCCGCCAGCACGCCGAACCCGCCGGAATGCGCATACACATCAAGCAGCGTTTTATCCTTCGCCAAACCCGCAATCATCCTGCGGTTATCGCGCTGATCGTAAAACCACCCGGTTTTCTGCCCGCGCAGCAGATCGGCGTAATAGATGCCATTATTTTCATGCACCTCGACTACATAATCCCTTCCTGCCGGAGCAATTACTTTCACTTCTTCCGTCAATCCCTCCAACTTCCGCGCCGCAACATCATTGCGCAAAATAACCGCCCTGGGCTTCAGCACTTGCTCCAGCGCTTCCAGCCATAGCGGCTGTAACTGCTCCATTCCCGCCGTCCCCGCCTGCGCCACCAGAACATCGCCGAACCTGTCCACCAATAACCCCGGCACATCATCGGATTCGGAATGCGCCAGCCGGTAATAAGGCACGCCGATTAGCTTTTCGCGCAGCGCCAGCGCTTTACCCAATCGCGCTTTGAAAAACGCAACGTCAATCGGCTCGCGCGCCACGGTCAGCATGCGGCAGGCAATCTGCGATCTGGCATTAAAATAACCGACGCCAATCGGCTGCCCCTTATGATTCTCAATGGACACCAAGCTCCCCGGCGGCACATGCAGCAATTCCGAAGATTGGATAATATCGCTGGCGTAAATCCACGGCATCCCCTTGCGGACGGCATCGTCGCAGCCTTTTTTGAGGCGGAGGGGGCACAAAGGATGGAGCATCACGCCGCTGTTTTATTATAGGTCAGATGCAGGAAAATATCCTCCAGGTCGGCCTCGCGCGTAGTCAAATCGGCAATCGTAATGCCCGCCGCCTGCACGGCGTTTAGAATATCGCCGATGGCATCCTTGCTCGGCTTGTAGCTGATGACGAGCTTGCCCTCGGCGTTGATCTCGCTCGACCAGCGCTTAAGCGCCGCCGGAACTGCCGCCATCGCTGCAAGCGGCGTAATCACCAATTGTTTGCTGTCGAACTGCTTGAGCAGCGTCGTTTTCTTATCGCAGGCCACCACCTCGCCATGGTTGATGACGGCAACGGTATCGCACAATTCCTGCGCCTCTTCGAGATAATGCGTGGTGAGCAAAACCGTCGTGCCGTTTTTATTCAGTTGCTTAACGTATTCCCATAATTGCGTGCGCAACTCGACATCCACGCCCGCCGTCGGCTCATCGAGAATCAACACCGGCGGGTTATGCACCAATGCCTTGGCGACCAACAGCCGCCGCCGCATCCCGCCCGACAGCCGCCGCGAATTGACATCGGCCTTGTCGGTCAGCCCCATGGCATCGATGATCGCCTGCGTATGGCGCCTGGCCTTCGGCACGCCATAATACCCGGCCTGGATGTCCAGCGCCTGGCGCACGGTGAAAAACGTATCGAGCACCAGTTCCTGCGGCACGACGCCGACCGACAGCCGCGCCTGGCGCATGTCTTTTTCAATATCATAACCGCAGATGCGCGCCTCGCCGCCGGACTTAATCACCAGCCCCGCCATGATATTAATCAACGTCGATTTCCCCGCGCCGTTGGGCCCAAGCAATCCAAAAAACGCCCCACGCGGAATCTCCAGGTCGATGCCTTTGAGCGCCACCTTATCCTGGCTTTTCTTGCCACCTTTATAGGTTTTTTTTAAGCTGCGAATTTCAATGGCGGGGGACATCATTCTTTCTCATCATACGGATTCTTATTTTTTCGTATCTTAATCCTGATCGGCACGCCGGGCAAACGGAATGCCTCGCGCATCGAATGCACCAGGTAGCGGATATAGGATTCCGGAATGTCGCCGGTATTGGCGAATAGAATAAAGGTCGGCGGGCGGGCGCATTTTTGCGTCATGTAGCGGATTTTGATGCGCCGCGATTTGACCAGCGGCGGCGTATGCTGCAGCAGCGCCGCTTCCAGCCAGCGGTTGAGCGCGCCGGTGGTGATTTCCTTATTCCACAGCCCATAGGCGCGGAAGCATTCCTTGAGCAACTTGGGAATATTAAAACCCGTCGCCGCCGAAATCGGCACGACGGGAATGCCCCGAACCTGCGGCAGCACCGTCTCCAGCCGCTGATTGATCGCCTTGAGGTAAGCCGGCTTATCGGCCACCGCGTCCCATTTATTGACGGCAAGCACCATCGCCCGCCCCTCCTGCTCGATCAGCGCCGCGATCATGTTGTCCTGCTTTTCCAGCGGCTGCTCGGCGTCGATGACCAGAATCACCACCTGCGCAAACCCGATGGCATGTAGCGTATCGGCCACGGCCAGCTTTTCGATTTTTTCGGTGATATTGGGTTTCTTGCGCATTCCCGCCGTGTCGATCAACTTCAATTTCCTGCCCTCGAAATCGAAATCCACCGCAATGGCATCGCGCGTAATCCCCGCCTCCGGCCCGGTCAGCACGCGCTCAACGCCCAGGATACGGTTGATGAGCGTCGATTTGCCGACATTGGGACGGCCGACGATGGCAAGCTGGAGTGCTGAGTGCTGAGTGCCGAGTGCTACGTTATCAACTTCTTCTCTGCACTCTGCACTCAGCACTGTGCACTTTTTTTTCAAACGGCACCAACGCCTCATACAAATCCGCCAACCCCTCCCCATGCTCGGCGGAAATCGCCACCGGCTCGCCCAACCCCAGCCCATAGGCTTCGGCGATGGCGCTGCTGGCTTTGCCGCCTTCGGCCTTGTTGACCACCAGCAGGATTTTTTTATGCGTCTTGCGCAGCAATTGCGCGAAATGCCGGTCCATCGGCGTCACCCCCGCCCGCCCGTCGATGACGAGCAACGTCACATCGGCGTCATGAATCGCCGTTTGCGTCATCGCCGTCATGCGCGCC
>JABDCD010000033.1 GCA_013288305.1 Alphaproteobacteria bacterium
GGAATGAGGGGAATTTATCAAAATTCCCTCTTCCGGGACATCCCAATCGCGGTTATAGCTTAACTATAGGCTGGCGTTCGTGTACGGGTAAGTAACGGGAAAGGTGGCTTGCCCCTGACCGGAGAAAATCGTAACGGGTTGAAAAATATAGACCGAATGACGGCGATGTGTTTTTATCATGCGGACCGGAATAGTGCATGGAAAAGGCAATGCCAATGGCGCTGAAAGATAAAATACCCAAGCTCGCCTTAAAAATGCCGAAATTCGGCATACCGAAATGGAAGCTGCCGAAATTATCGGCTCTCCTCTACTGGCAGGCGGCATTGGGAACGCTGATCCTCCTCTGCCTGATTCTGGCCATTAGCATCTGGCTGTCGGGTAAGCGCGAAACGCGCGACGCGTTTAGCGACGGCCGCCGCCTGCTGATCCGGCTCGATAACGGCGCCATCGAGGGCAAGCAGGAAAGTGCCGAGCCAACTCCTCCCGCCGCCCAGGCTAAAACTGAAACGCCGGCGTCCGCTCCCGCCCAGACCCCCGAGCATCCCGCCGCGGATGCCGCGCCGACCGCTCCCGCCGTCGCCGCTGAATCTTCTCCCCCGGCCGAGGCTCCGCCTGCGGCCACGTCTAAACCGGAAGGGATGGTGGAACTTCCGGCGCCGCTTGCTGCTGCCGATGCCGGACCTGTCCTCGCCGCCACTGTTCCTTTGGCCGCGGTGAACCCGGCCCTGTCGGAAAAAGCCGATGCCGGGATGCTTCCGAGCATCGGCAACGACGGCACCAAGCCATGGCGTTATTATGCCAAGCCGTATGAGCGCAAGGGCAGCCTGCCGATGATCGCCATCATCGTCACCGGGCTCGGCCAAAGCAAAGCCGTCAGCGAAAGCGCGGCCAAGCTGCCGGAGAATTTCTCCTTAAGCTTTTCTCCCTATGCCAAAGACATCGCCAGCTGGGTTAAGACGGCGCGCATCGCCGGGCATGAGGTATTTATCGATTTGCCGCTGGAGCCCGCCAATTATCCCGCCACCGACCCTGGCCCCTACGGGCTCTTGACCGGCAAAGGCCAGGACAATAATGATGCGCACCTGCAATGGATCATGGCGCGGACGCAAGGTTATACCGGATTCGTAACGTCGCAGAACGAGGCGTTTTCTTCCAACGCCGAACTCTTCAAGGCGCTGCTGCAGGCGCTCGGCAACCGCGGCCTCATGCTGGTGGTGGGGCATGAACCGGCCAAGAGCGATACCAAGCAGGCGCTCGAAACCGGCACTACGGCGAACATCACCGCCGACGTGCTGATCGATGAGGATTTATCCGCCGCCGCCATCCGGGCGCGCCTGACCTCGCTGGAACAAATCGCTAAAACGCGGGGCTATGCCATCGGCATCGCCAGCGCCTTCCCGGTCACGATGCAGCAACTCAACGACTGGGCGGCGAAACTTCCCGAGGAAGGCTTCGTGCTGGTGCCGGTGACGTTCATCGTGCATTTGCGGTTTTCGTGAGTGGTAATTAGTAATTGGAAAAATTGGTAATCGGAAATGCAGAATGGATAAACTTTCCAATAACCAATTACCAAATACCAATCACCATCTCCCCTACCGCCCCGGCGTCGGCATGATGCTGCTGAACCGCGATCACCAGGTGTTCGTGGGGCGCCGCATCGATACGACATCGGAAGCCTGGCAGATGCCGCAAGGGGGCATCGACGAGGGCGAATCACCGCGGGAGGCTGCCCGGCGCGAACTGAGAGAAGAAATCGGCACCGACAAAACCGAGATTATCGGCGAAAGCCGTGGCTGGCTCACCTACGACCTGCCGGGGGAATTGATCCCCAAGCTATGGGGCGGGCGCTTCCGCGGCCAGCGGCAGAAATGGTTCGCCCTGCGCTTCACCGGCGATGACGGCGACATCAATATCGCCACCGACCACCCGGAATTCTGCGCATGGCAATGGGTAAAAATAGATCGCTTACCCGCCCTCATCGTTTCCTTCAAGCGCGATTTATACCGGGCGGTGGCGGAAGAATTCATGCCGCTGATTAAAAGCTGACAAGCAAGCTGGAACCTGTTTACATAGCGCCCCAGGCACCCGTAGCTCAGCTGGATAGAGCGTTGCCCTCCGAAGGCAAAGGTCGTGAGTTCGAATCTCGCCGGGTGCACCAGATTTTCTACGGTTATTGTGTGACAGCCTTGAGCAAAAATCACCGGGAAATCACCGTAACATTACTTATAGCCTGATACCCCGCATTACGATGTCGATAAAAATCGTCCATGCGTTATATGGTATTTTGGCAATTCAGTGATGTGGCTCTACTTCTTCTTAAGAATATCACGGATTTCTTCCAGCAGCAGTTCTGAACGTGGCGGTGCAGCGGCGTCCTGTGATTTTTTAAAGCGATTAGCCTGTTTTACAATCATGAATACGGCAAACGCGACGATCATGAAGTTGATGACCTGATTGAGAAAAATGCCATAATTGATCGTTGCTGCACCGGCTTCCTGCGCGATCTTCAGGGTGGCATAGCTGCCATTGGAAAGATTGATGAAGAAATTAGAAAAATCGATGCCGCCCATAAGTTTGCCTACCGGCGGCATGAGAATATCTTTGACCAGCGAGTTGACAATACCGGTAAAGGCAGCGCCCATGATGATACCGATTGCCAGATCGATGACGTTGCCGCGCGAGATAAATTGTTTGAATTCCTGAAGCATGATCATTCTCCTGTGGAAGGTTGTTTTTCAGTGACAATGATTTTAAGCAGTAGCCCCTCTTGGGTAGCAGATAAAGACAATTTTTTCTCGCTGAGGAAGATACGCGCGCAAGCTATACCAACTAAAAAATTGGGGATTGTTATCGTACCGGGATAATCGGTTTCTCAGGCGATGATATTCACCTGCGAAAAAATGGGTGTTTGCAGGATGCCGGAAGGCATCAGGCGTTTCTCTATGGGCTGCACTACCGTGGGCCGAAGCGTTTGCGCAGGTTGAAATGAGGGAGGTGGTGTCGGATTTACAGGGGGCGCTTGAAATGCAGAAACGTCCGATACCGAACTGAGTGAGGGAGTCATATAAAATCCTTCCTGGATAATAAAGCATACTACCTGCATGCTATTTTTAGGATAGCAGGTCTAAATAGAAAAATCAATTAAAATCAGACTGTTACATATTGGGACACTTATTCCTTTTCCATAAACGCCAGGGCATGTTTTCTCTTAAGAAAGATGGCCTTATGGAAGCTGTCCCAGATTGCTCCAGAAACTCACCACCTGTCTTACGGCGTCTGCGAATTCTTTGCCGTCGAAGGGTTTGACGACATAGTAGTTGGCATGGCGTTCGTAACATTCCCGGATGTCCGTGGGTGACTGCGAACTGGTCAGCATGATGACGGGGATGGATTTCAGTTTTATGTCTTCCTTCACCACCTCCAAAAACTTCTTTCCGTCCATCCTCGGCATATTGAGATCGAGCAGGATAAGCTGCGGAGCCGGAGCATCAGGAAATTTTCCCCGCTTAAACAGAAAATCCAGTGCCTCGATGCCGTCATTGGCGACGGAGATGTTGCAGGCGGGTTTTTTATCGCGGAAAGCGCGCTCGGTCATCTCCACGTCGCCTTCGTTATCTTCTACCAGCAATATCTCCAAAGGTGTTTTCACCGGCGTTTACCCTCGGGCAAGGTAAAGAAAAAGGCGGTGCCTTGCCCCGGCGTCGATTCAAACCAGATTCTGCCGCCGCACAGCTCGATGAATTTCTTGCAGGTGCTAAGGCCGATGCCGGTGCCGGGGTAGTCTTCCCGGCGGTGGATGCGCTGAAAAATGGTGAATACCTTGTTATCAAAGCGGGGATCGATGCCGATACCGTTATCGCGAATGCAGAACTGCCATGTATCCTCTTTCCGCTGCGCTTCGATGTGCACTTCCGGCGTTTTACTGCCGTCCTGAAACTTAAGCGCATTACCGATCAGGTTCTGAAACAGCACCCGCACCAGCGTCGGGCTGGTTTTGAGTGTGGTCAGGGAATCGCAGGCGATGCGGGCTTTCTTCTGCGCGATGATGTTTTCGAACTCTCCCAGCACTTCCTTGACGACCTGGTTGCAATCTATTTGTTCCAGTTTCAACTCTTCCCGTCCGACCCGCGAAAAATTCAGTATATCGGAGATCATTTGCTGCATGTGCCGGGCATTGCTGGTAATAAAATCAAGGTATTTTCCTCCTTTTTCATCCAGAATCGCGGTATATTTTTCTTGCAGCATCTGGGCATAGCTGTTCATCATGCGCACCGGCTCCTGCATGTCGTGCGAGCAGATATAGGCGAACCGCTCCAGTTCCTCGTTCGATTGCCTGAGCACCGTGTTGAGCTTCAGTATTTGCTCGCGCTGCACATAAATATCCAGATAGACTTTAACCTTGCTTTTGAGGATCTCCGGGTTGATCGGCTTGAAGATGTAATCTACCGCGCCGATTTCCGCTGCTTGCGTCGCATATTTCTCCTCCTTGCTGATGGCGGTGACGAAGATGATGGGCACGCCGCGCATGGTTTCATGCTCTTGCATCAGCATGGCGGTCTCGAACCCGTCCATCTCCGGCATCTGCACATCGAGCAGCACGACGGCGAAACGGTAGCGCAGCATCAGCGAAAGCGCTTCGTTGCCGGACATGGCTTTGAAAATCCCGGCATCGAGATTTTTCAGGACTTTCTCGGTTGCCAGCAGGTTTTCCTTGCGGTCATCGACAATCAGGATGTTGGGGCGCGTTTGGGTTACCGGAGCGGCGATATTCTCCACCGGATTTTTCTTAGCCGTTTGTGCCATAGGCTTTCTCCGTAAAATCCTGCGAATCGCGCCAGCGATTGCGCAGGATCATTTTCAATACGATTCTCCCTTGATCCTGTGCAGCCGCTGGCGCGGCTCACAGGATTGACAAAGCAATGGTGCTATCTGCTCCAGATTTACCACATAATCTACTTGTGTCGCCGAAATCGCTGCCTTGGGCATGGCAGCAGACTCCGCGTTTTCCGGGTTTTGCACGATAGCCAGCCCGCCGCGCTCTTTGATGATTTTTAGCCCCTGCGCGCCGTCGGCATTAGCCCCGGTCAGTACGATTCCTATAAGCGACTCCGCAAACACCTCCGCCGCGCTTTCAAACAGCACATCGATGGACGGGCAGGAATAATTGACGCGTGCATCCACTGACAGGCCGAAGGTACGGTCCGGTTCGATAAGCAGATGATACCCTGGCGGAGCCAGGTACGCCGTACCTGAGGATAAAGGCTCCTTATCCTCCGCTTCTTTTACGGTGAGTTGACTGGCCTGATCAAGGTATTCAGCCATAAAACCGTCCGAACGCTCGCCGATATGCTGTACGATGGCGATGGGGAGCGGGAACGATTCCGGAAGCGCCGGCAGCACCGTTTTAAGCGCTTGCAGCCCCCCGGCGGAAACCCCGATCACTATGGCTTTATACGGCATGTGCGCTTCCGCATTTTTTATAGATTTTTTGTTTTGTATCCACCGTCTCGAACTGTTTTTTCACAGCGGTGAAGTTCAGCGATTCTTTGTTTCCCATACATAGAAACCCGCCGTGGCGCAAGCTATCGGTGAATTTGGCGAGCACATGATCCTGCAATGTCTTATCGAAATAGATCAGCACGTTTCGGCAGCAGACTAAGTTCATCTCGCCGAACACGCCGTCCGTCACCAGGTTGTGATAGGAAAAGGTGATGCGCTCTTTGAGAAAATTCTTGAACTTTGCCAGCTCATAGCCGTCACTGTAGTAATCGGAAAAATCCCGCGTGCCGCCTGACTCGCGGTAGTTGGCGGCATAGGTCTCGATATGTTTGGCGGGATAAACGCCGTTTGACGCCGTATCGAGCGAGTGCTTGTTGAAATCGGTGGCGTAAATGCGCGCCCGGTCGAGGAAGCCTTCTTCATGGAGTAGGAGCGCCATGGAATAGACTTCCTCGCCGGTTGCACAACCCGCATGCCAGATTTTGACAAACGGGAAGGTCTTAAGCACCGGCACGATTTTTTCGATTACTACAGTGACGGCTATGAGCTGGCAAAGTTCAAGAATTTTCTCAAAGAGCGCATCACCTTTTTCATCGTGCAGCAGCTTGTCCAATAGTTCGGTAAAGTGCATCGCCTTCGCCTGCTCGCGGGCTTTTTCCAGGCGGCGCATCAGCGAAGCGTGGGAATAATGGGTGAAATCGTAGCCGTAGCGTTTCTGGATACCGGCCAGGAGGAGATCAATTTCGATTTTCTCGTTCATATCGATAGTGGATGTCAGCTGTCGGATATCAGATGTCAAAGGGACATTCTTTTTGACATCCGACATCTGTTCTCTGACATCTAATTTCATGCCGCCATCTCCTGCTTGAACAGCCAGACGCGCAGCAGCGTCAGCAGCCGTTCGATATCCACCGGCTTGACCAGGTAATCGTTCGCGCCCGCCGCCATGCCGGAGGAGCAGGAAAAATGCATGGCGCGCGCGGTGAGCGCGATAATCGGCACCGACGCCAGCGGCTTTTGCGCGCGGATTTCGCGCATCGCCTGGTAACCGTCCATGACCGGCATCATGATATCCATGATGATAAGCTCGACGGATGAATCTTCTTTCAGCTTGTCGAGCGCCATCTGGCCGTTATCGGCGATGATGATGTTCATGCCGTGTTTCTTGAGCAACTTGGACAGCGCGAAGGTGTTGCGCAAATCGTCATCCACCAGCAACAGGGTTCTGCCTTGCAGTACTTGGTCGGGATTATGCTGCATCCGGATGATTTCCTGCTGATCGGCGGACAGCGTCGATTCCACGCTGTGCAGGAACAGCGTTACCTCATCCAGCAGGCGCTCGGGCGATTTTGCGCCTTTGATGACGATGCTCCCGGTGTAGCGGCCCAGTTTCCGGTTTTCTTCCTCGGTCAGTTCTCTGGCAGTATAAACGATAATGGGCGGCGCATGTTCGCCCGCGCCCTCTTCCAATGTATTTTTCTCTATTTTCTCCAGCCATTCAAAGCCGGTCATGTCCGGCAGCTGCAGGTCGAGGATCACGCAATCGAATTTTGCGTCTCTCATGTGTTTCAACGCCTCGCTGCCCGTGCCGGCCATGGTGATATGAATATCTTTCTTCTTTAGGAGCGCCTGAACGGCAATTTGGGTTTTCTTGTCGTCTTCGACCACCAGCACCTGCTTGACTTCCGATTGCAGCAGGCTTTCGATTTTAGTGAATACCCCGTCGAGGGCTTCTTTTTCCACCGGCTTGGTCAGGTAGCCGATAGCGCCTTTCCTGAGCGGCATGACATTGCCCTCCTCGCGGCCGCTGATGATGTGCACCGGGATGTGGCGCGTACGCAGATCGTGCTTGAGCTGATCGAGCACGTTCATGCCGTCGATATCGGGCAATTTCAGATCAAGGATAACGGCGTCGACCTTCTGCTCCGCCGCCAGCACCAGGCCGGTCCTCCCATCGCCTGCCGCCAGGCATTTGTACC
>JABDCD010000034.1:0-5078 GCA_013288305.1 Alphaproteobacteria bacterium
GCAAAAAATTAAGCCCGTGCCTACTGAATTTATAGAAAATTAACCGCTCTCAGCGGTTATCCCCGCCGGAGGGCTTATAAAGCCCGCAGAGCGGGGGTCTGGTACAACATTCTGTGCAGATCTTCGGCTATGCCTTGCGAGAATGACAGGTTAAACCCCTTCCCAGCGCCTGACCAGCCCATGCTCGATATCGAACAGGTCTAAAACGCGCCCCACCGTGTGTTTCACCAGTTCGTCCACCGAGGCGGGCTTGCTGTAAAAAGCGGGCAGGGGCGGGGCGATGATAACGCCCATGTCGGACAGCGTCAGCATATTGCGCAGGTGGATGGAATGCAGCGGCGTTTCGCGCGGCAGCAGCACCAGGCGGCGGCGTTCCTTAAGCACGACGTCGGCGGCGCGGGAAAGCAGCGTCGTCGTGCAGCCGGTGGCGATCTCGGCCAGCGAGCGCATCGAGCAGGGGGCGACGATCATACCCATGGTTTTGAACGAGCCGCTGGAGATATGCGCGGCCATGTCGCCGCTGGCATAAAAATGACTGGCCAGCTTCTGCACCTGCGCCAGCGAATAATCAGTTTCATGGGTGATGGTGATCTGCGCCGATTTGCTGATGATCAGATGCGTCTCCACGCTCGCATCTTTAAGCGCCTTCAGCAACTCAATGCCGTAAATCGCGCCCGATGCGCCGGAGATGCCTACGATTAGGCGTGGTACGTGGTACGTGGTGCGTGGTACGTGCTGTTCTATCATAATTTACGCTCCACGTTTCACGTTTCACGTTCCACGATTATTTTTGCCACATCCACCGCCCCATAGGTGAAAATCGCCCGTGCCCCGGCGCGTTTGAAGGCCAGCAGATGTTCGAGCATCACGGCATCACCGTCGAGCCAGCCGTTAGCGGCGGCGGCCTTGATCATGGCATATTCGCCGCTGACTTGGTAGGCGAATACGGGAACGGGAAAGGCGGCTGCGGCGCGGTGAATAATATCCAGATAGGCAATGCCCGGTTTCACCATCACCATATCCGCGCCTTCGGAAATATCGAGCGCGATTTCGCGCAGGGCTTCGTCGCCGTTGCGGAAATCCATCTGGTAAGTGCGCTTATCAGCTTTGCCGAGATTTTTTGCCGAACCGGCGGCATCGCGGAACGGGCCGTATAAGTTCGAGGCGTATTTGGCGCTGTAGGCCAATATCATCGTATCGTGATGGCCTTCGCGTTCGAGCGCGGCGCGGATGGCGCCGATACGCCCGTCCATCATGTCGCTGGGGGCGACGATGTCGCAACCGGCCTTGGCCTGCACCAGCGCCTGTTTGCACAATATTTCGACTGTTTTATCGCCCGCGACCTGCCCGTTTTCCACGACGCCGTCCTGCCCGTGCGAAGTATAAGGATCGAGCGCGACATCGGCGATGATGCCCAGATCGGGCACGGCGTTTTTGATGTCACTTATGGCGCGGCAGACGAGATTATTCTCGAACAATGCTTCATCGCCCATCGGGCTTTTGAGTTTGTCGTCGATGGCCGGGAACAAAGCGATGGCCTGGATGCCGAGCGCGCGCGCTTCCCTGGCCTTTTGTACCAGTATGTCCAGCGTCAGGCGCGATACGCCCGGCATCGAGGCCACCGGCGTTTCAGTATTTTTTCCTTCCTGAATAAATACTGGCCAGATTAAATCGGACGGATGCAGCCGGTGCTCGGCCACCAGTTCGCGGCACCAGGCGCTCATGCGCGTACGGCGCAGGCGGGTTGCGGGGTAGCTGGTGTGGGAATGATGGTTCATGTCGGGAGTATAGTGCGGGCGCGGGCGACTGCAAGGGTCGGATTAGGCTACCGACTGCCCGCTTTCTCCCGTTCTTTCGCTTCCAGCCGGTCGAATAGCTTGTCGTAGGCGTTGTTATATATTTCGGCTATTCCGGTATAGGTGGAAAACCCTGCGTAGGCGCCATATTCCTTGGCGAGGTTTTTGAGGAAACCGAATTTCTGGGGATCGGCCTGCCCGAATTTCGCCCAGGCCATGCGCTGCAGCCCGATATGCGACGCCATGCCGATCAGCAATTCGCCGCCGCGGCGGAAAATAAGCCTGCCCGGCCCGTCCTCGGTGAAGAAAGCATATTTTTTATGCGCCGCGTCGTCATGCTTGACCGGCGGGCGGCCGGCCAGCTGCTTATAATAATCGCCGGAATCCTTGCCGCCGGTGATGTCGTTATAGATGCGGTCGTTCGGCTCGAAAAAGGCGTAATAGGCGACGACGCTCCCCAGCCAGTCGCGCGGGTAGCCCTTGATCGCCTGCTTCATGTTGCCCGACAGCGGTGGCTCGCCGTTGCGGAAGCCGGTGCGGATGGCCGCCAGCGGAAAAGCCGCAATCGCCGTGCTGATCATTTCCGGGCCGATAATTTCGCGGAAATCCTTGACGATATTGGACGGCAGATGGTCGATGGCCTGGGTGGCCTTGGACGCATCGTCCGCTTTGGCGAAGATGCGGTCGTAATTGCGCTGGAACACTTTGCAGAAGGAGCGGAACGCCGTATAGCCGGCGAACACATAGGCGCCCTGTTCAAGCAGTTTGACCTTGGTGAAGCCTTTCAGGAATTTATGGATGCCGCCGTTGAAATTGGATTTGTTGTAGGCGTTGAAGCCGTGCGATACCATGTTGAAGGCAAGCACGGTGGGGACGACGCCGACCAGCGTCTTGGCGACGTTACGAAAGACGAGCCTTCCCGCCGGGCTGTCGAACGTCTCCCGATGCCCATGCGCCCACTCGCCCCAGCGTTTGGCGAAGCCGGAGGGGGGTTGGGGCGTTTCAGGCGCTTCCGCTTTCAACGGACAGCCGCACGACGGGTCGAGCGCCGGGCTTTCCGCCTGCGGAACCTCGCTTTTTTGTATTTCTTCGACTTGCGGTGCCATCATTTACACAATTCTCCACTATGGATTATACCCCATCGCCGCGCGGAAAAATGTTACGGTTTTGTGAAATTTTCGATATTTTACTGGAAAATACCGCTAAAAACGCTATCAACCGCGTATAAGCCCATAAAAGACAGGAATTTATGAAGCGTATCCTCTCCGGCGTCCAGCCCACCGGCAACCTGCATCTGGGCAATTACCTGGGCGCCATCCGCAATTGGGTGAAGCTGCAGGACGGCTATGAATGCCTCTACATGGTGGCCGATTTGCACGCCATCACCGTGCCGCAGGAGCCGGATTCGCTGCGCAAGGCCGTGCGCGAAGTCACGGCGGCGTTGATCGCCTGCGGCATCGACCTCGAAAAAAGCGCGATCTTCAACCAGTCAGCCGTTTCAGCGCACTCGGAATTGGCGTGGATTTTAGGCTGCCATACGCCGCTGGGCTGGCTGAACCGCATGACGCAGTTTAAGGAAAAGGCGGGCAAACATCGTGAAGAAGCGCTGCTCGGCCTATACTCCTATCCCGTCCTCATGGCCGCCGATATTCTGGTGTACAAGGCAACGCATGTGCCGGTGGGCGAGGACCAGAAGCAGCATCTCGAATTATCGCGCGACATCGCCGGGGCGTTCAACCGCCAGTACAACACCGAATTTTTCCCCCTGCCGGAACCGCTGATATTGGGCGACGCGACGCGGGTGATGTCGCTGCGCGACGGCAGCAAAAAAATGAGCAAATCCGACGAATCGGATTATTCGCGCATCAACCTCACCGACGATGCCGACGCCATCGCCAAAAAAATCAAGAAGGCGACGAGCGACAGCTACCCGACCGTAGGCGAGAATCTTGAAAACCGCCCGGAAGCCGCCAATCTTCTCACCTTATACGCCTCGCTCAAAGGCGTCACGCGCGAACAGGCGCTGGCCGAATGCGCCGGCAAGAATTTTTCCGGCCTGAAACAGATGCTGACCGAGGTGGCGGTGGCGCATCTTTCGCCGATTACCCGCAGAATGCGTGAACTGCTGGCGGCGCCGGATTATATCGACCAGGTGCTGAGCAAAGGCGTCGCGCGCGCGCGCAATATTGCCGGCGGGACTATGCAGGAAGTAAAGGAAATGATAGGGTTCTTGTAAATGCAACCCAAGCCCGCCATACCTTTTTCCACCCTGCTCAAGACGATCATGATCGTCTCCGGCCCGGCGCTGCTGGTGCTGTCGCTGCTGGCCATCCTGGGCGATCTCGATTTCAGCTATTTCGTTTACGGCTATATCGGCAGCATGGTGGTGTCGGCTATTTTCGTCGTGCCGTTCCTGTCCAACATCTCGGCGCTGACGCATTACGTCAACGACCTGTCGATGGATAAGCGCGTGCGCTCGCCGGATTTGAGTTTCCTTTCCAACGTCGGCGAGCTGTCGGGCGCGCTCAACCGCCTGCAGCGCAGCTGGGAAAACAAGCGGCAGGAAATGGAAACCGTCATCACCGAGCGCGAAATCCTCGTCGATACGCTGCCCGACATCCTCATCATGACCAACGACGACAAGATGATCGTGCGCACCAACCGTGCCGCGCGCAACATCTTCGGGCAGAACCTGGCGCACCGGCACCTGCGCGAGATCATCCCCAACGAGACGCTGATGAACGCCATCTCCACCGTCATCGAGGATCTGCGCGGGCAGGAGGCGGAATTCCATCTCGACGAGCCGTTCATGAAGGATTTCCAGGCCATCATCGAGCGCTTCCCCATCCCGTCGGAAGGCGGCATTTCCGTGGTCATTACGCTCACCGACATCACGGCGCAGAAACGCATCCAGCGGATGCGCGCCGATTTTGTCGCCAATGCCAGCCACGAAATCCGCACGCCGCTGGCCAGCATCATCGGCTTCATCGAGACACTGCGCGGCCCGGCCAAGGACGATGCGGCGGCGCGCGACGAATTCCTGAAAGTCATGGCCGACCAGGCCGAGCGCATGTCCAAGCTGGTCAACGACCTGCTGTCGCTGTCCAAGATCGAGATGAACGCGCACGCCTCGCCGATGGCGAAAGTCGATTTCCTGCGTATCCTGCGCGCGGAAAAGCAGCATTTCGAGTGGGCGTGCAAGCAGAAGAACGTCACCCTCCGGCTCAAGCTCAACGACAACCTGCCGCCGACCCGCGGCGACGACGAGGAACTGGCGCAGGT
>JABDCD010000034.1:5088-7475 GCA_013288305.1 Alphaproteobacteria bacterium
GCCAACGCCATCAAATACACCAACCCCGATACCGAGGTGATTTTGACCGCCAAGCTGACCTCGCAATTGCCGGACGATCCGCTGTTCCGCAACCTCACGCGCGCCATCTGCTTCTCGGTGCAGGATCACGGCGAAGGCATCGCCAAGGAGCATGTACCCAGGCTGACCGAGCGCTTCTACCGCGTCGATACGGCGCGCACGCGCAAAGTCGGCGGCACCGGCCTCGGGCTATCGATCGTCAAGCATGTCTTGAACCGCCATCACGGCCTGATGACCATCGACAGCGAAGTCGGCCAGGGCAGCGTTTTCTCCGTCTACCTGCCGGTCTATGACGACGTGGCGCTGCCGCTTCTGGATAAAAAGGACAATATGGGCGAGAAAGCATGATGACGCGCCGCATTTTTGAGAAAGCCGTCTATGTATTGCTGTGGCTGGCGGCGACGACGTCAATCGTCATCACGCTGGCGATCGTTTTTTCCGTGGCTGTAGAGGCGATCAGGTTTTTCCGGCTGGTGCCGGTTTCCGATTTCCTGACCGGCCTGCAATGGAGCCCGCAGCTGGCGCTGCGCGCCGATCAGGCCGGGTCGAGCGGCGCGTTCGGCGCCGTGCCTCTGTTTCTGGGCACGCTGCTGATTACGTTGATTGCCATGCTGGTGGCCATCCCCATCGGCCTGTTCTCCGCCATTTATCTCTCGGAATATGCCCGCCGCGGCACGCGCAACCTGCTCAAGCCCGCGCTCGAAATCCTCGCCGGGATTCCCACCGTCGTTTACGGCTATTTCGCCATCCTGCTGGTAGCCCCCGCATTGCAACGCATCGGCGCCGCCGTCGGGCTGGACATCGCTTCCGAAAGCGCGCTGGCGGCGGGGCTGGTCATGGGCATCATGATCATTCCCTTCATCTCGTCGCTGTCCGACGACATCATCAGCGCCGTGCCGCAAAGCCTGCGCGACGCCTCCTATGCGCTGGGCGTGACGCCGTCGGAGACGATCAAAAAAGTCGTCTTACCCGCCGCGCTGCCCGGGGTGATGAGCGCGGTATTGCTCGCCGTATCGCGCGCCATCGGCGAGACGATGATTGTCGTCATGGCGGCTGGCATGGCGGCGCATCTGACATTTAATCCACTCAAATCGGTGACTACCGTGACGGTGCAGATCGTATCGCTCCTGGTCGGCGACCAGGAATTCGACAGCCCGAAAACATTGGCGGCATTCGCGCTTGGGCTTACGCTGTTCTGCATCACGCTGGCGCTGAATGTGGTGGCGCTGATGATCGTGAAAAAATACCGGGAAAAATATGAATAATAGATTGCAGGATAAAAGAATGCGTGCCGAAAAGCGCTTCCGCCTTTACGGGTGCGGTGCGCTCACCCTGGCGATGCTGATCCTGGCGATACTGGTGGGGAGCATCGCCATGCGCGGCGCTTCCGGCTTCGTGCAGACGCAAGTCCGGCTGCCTATTACCTTCGATGCCGCCATGTTGGGGCTGACGCCGGGCGGCGATGCCGGCGACGTATCGGTTTCGAGCTACCAGCGGCTGGCGCAGGCGTCACTCAAGGCGATGTTCCCGGGCCTTACCGATCGCCGCGAGTTGCGCGAGTTGTATAACCTGGTCAGCGGCAATACCGGCATGGTCATCAAGCCGGTGCTGGTGCGGGAGCCGGGGCTGCTGGGGCAGGCGAGGGACGTCTGGCTGCCGGTTTCCAGCGACGCCGATTTATATGTCAAAGGCGGAATGCGGGAAGGCGGCAAATTAAGCGAGCGGCAGATCGGCTGGCTTAAAACATTGCACCAGAACGGTGCCATCCGCGCCGCCTTCAACCGCGCTTTTTTCACGCAGGGCGATTCGCGCACGCCCGAGCAGGCCGGGTTTTTAAGCGCCATGCTCGGCTCGGCCTTCACCCTCATCGTCTGCCTGCTGGTGGCGTTTCCGCTCGGCGTCATGACCGCGGTCTATCTGGAGGAATTCGCCCGTAAAAGCGCGCTGGCCGGGTTTATCGAAGTCAACATCAATAACCTCGCCGCCGTGCCCTCGATCGTATTCGGCTTGCTGGGGCTGGCCGTCTATATCAATGTCATGGGCCTGCCGCGCTCCAGCGCGCTGGTCGGCGGCATGACGCTGGCGCTGATGATATTGCCGGTGATCATCATCGCCACGCGCGCCGCGCTGTCCTCCATTCCCGGCTCGATACGCGATGCCGCCCGTGCACTTGGGGCGTCGCCGCTGCAAGTGGTGTGGCACCATGCGCTGCCGCTGGCCATGCCCGGCATCATGACCGGAACCATCCTCGGCATGGCGCGCGCCATCGGCGAAACCGCACCGCTGCTGCTGATCGGCATGGTCGCCTTCGTCGCCGACGCGCCTTCGGGCTTCGCCTCGCCGGCGAC
>JABDCD010000035.1 GCA_013288305.1 Alphaproteobacteria bacterium
GAAAGCAGGAATACGGCCGTAGCCCAATCCGGCGCCAGCGCGCGGGCGGTGAGCCATAGCACCACCGGCAGCACCATGTAGCGCAAGCCGTAAAACACCAGCACATCGCGCCAGGAAATGGCGGCAAGCCCGCCATCGCGCAATTTATAGCAGGAGACGAACATCAAAAGCGCCAGCGCCACCACGACCGATACGCTGGGAACCTCCGGCAACCCGGGCAGAAACAACCCGGCGAAGCAGGCGAAAATCAAAACGGTGCCGAAATGGGTTTCGATGAAGTGGCGCATGAGTAGACGGCGGACAGTGGACGGTAAACAGCTCTTACTTACTGTCTACCGCCCACCGTTTACTGTCCACTGATTTTACGAACACCCGCTCGTGCCGCCACAAGTGTTGCATTTCAGGCAGGTGCCGTTGCGCACCAGCGTGAAATTGCCGCACTCGGTGCAGGCGTCGCCCTCGTAGCCCTTGGCCTTGGCCTGGCGGATTTTTTCGCGCAGCATATCCTGTTCCTTATCGTGTACCGATATGCCGACCTGCACGATCATGCCTTCTTGCTCGGTATGCAAACGGGCATGGGTTTCCAGCCCTTTGTCGCCTGCCGGTGACAGCGCCAGATTGCCATGCGATTGCGCCGCCGGTTGGTTGGACACAATCAATTTGGGCAGCTTGCCACGCACATAGCCGTTGCTGGTGGCTTTATTGAACAGCTGCGGCAGTTCCGGCTGGTCCTGCGGGCGCGTTGAATCGCCTTCGCCGCGGCCGATGGAATCCGAGCGCGTATCGCCCAGCTCGACATGCGCCAGATCGTGGCGCCCTAAATAGGAAATCGCCAGCTCGCGGAAAATGTAATCGAGGATCGAGGTCGACATCTTGATCGCCTCGTTGCCCTCGACCATGCCCGACGGCTCGAAGCGCGTGAACGTAAAGGCATCGACGAATTCCTCCAGCGGCACGCCGTATTGCAGGCCGATGGAGACGGCGATGGCGAAATTATTCATGAGCGAACGGAATGCCGCGCCTTCCTTGTGCATATCGACGAAGATTTCGCCCAACGCGCCATCCTCGTATTCGCCGGTGCGCAGATAGACCTTGTGGCCGCCGACGCTCGCCTTTTGCGTATAGCCCTTGCGGCGCTCGGGCAGGCGCTTGCGCTCCTGTGCCAGGATGCGCTCGACGATACGCTCGGCGATGACCTGCGGCTGGCGCAGCGCCTGCAACGCGGTGTCCTTATCCTCATCGTCCACATCGCTCAGTTCGGCGACAATGGCGGAGTTCAGCGGCTGCGACAATTTCGAGCCGTCGCGGTACAAAGCGTTGGCCTTGAGGCATAATTTCCACGACAGCAGATAAGCGTCCTTGCATTCCTCAACCGTCGCGCTGTGCGGCATGTTGATGGTCTTGGAGATGGCGCCGGAGATGTAAGGCTGCGTCGCCGCCATCATGCGGATGTGGCTTTCGGCGGAGAGGTAACGCTTGCCGATTTTGCCGCACGGGTTGGCGCAGTCGAACACGGGCAGATGTTCACCCTTGAGGTTTGGCGCGCCTTCCAGCGTCATGGTGCCGCAGCAATATTCGTTGGCGGCGTCGATGTCGGCGCGGGAAAATCCAAGCGCGGCCAGCATGTCGAAGGAGAAATCGTCAAGCTGTGCCTGGGTGAGCTTGAGCTTTTCCTTACAGAATTCCTCACCCAGCGACCATTTGTTGAAGGCGAATTTAATCTCAAAAGCCGCGGCCAGCGATTTTTCGATCTTGGCCAGCGTATCGTCGTCGAAACCCTTAACACGCAGGGCTGCGTGGTTGACGCCGGGTGAATCCTTCAGCGTGCCGCGGCCAACGGCGTAATCGATGATGTCGGCAATCTGTTTTTGCGGGTAGCCCAATACTTTCAGCGCCTCGGGCACCTGCTGGTTGATGATCTTGAAATAGCCGCCGCCGGCCAGTTTCTTGAATTTGACCAGGGCGAAATCCGGCTCGATGCCGGTGGTGTCGCAATCCATGACCAGGCCGATGGTGCCGGTCGGCGCGATGCAGGTGGCCTGCGCGTTGCGGTAGCCATATTGCTCGCCCAGCATAAGGGCGGTGTCCCAGGCTTTTTTGGCGGCCTTGACCAGGGCTTTATCCGGGCAATTCTCGCTGTCGAGCGGCACCGGGAAAATGGATAATTCCTCATAGCCCCCCACCTCGCCGCGGGCGGCGCGGGCGTGGTTCTTCATGACGCGCAGCATGTGATGCTTGTTGCGCTCATAGCCGTCGAACGGCCCAAGCTCCTTGGCCATTTCGGCGGACGTCGCATAGGAAACACCGGTCAAGATGGCGGTAATCGCCGCGGCGACGGCGCGTCCCTCGGCGCTGTCATAGGGCACGCCGGTAGCCATCAGCAATCCGCCGATATTGGCGTAGCCCAGGCCGAGCGTGCGGTATTCATAGGAGAGCCTGGCGATTTCCTTGGACGGGAATTGCGCCATCAGCACCGAGATTTCGAGCACGACGGTCCACAGGCGTGTCGCATATTCAAAGGATTTGATGTCGAAGGTGCCATTGTCACGCTTGAATTTGAGCAAATTGATCGAGGCGAGGTTGCACGCCGTGTCGTCCAGGAACATATATTCCGAGCATGGGTTACTGGCGCGGATGCGGCCCGATTCGAGGCAGGTGTGCCATTCGTTGATGGTGGTGTCGTATTGCAAGCCTGGATCAGCGCAGGCCCAGGCGGCATAGGCCACCTCGTCCCACAAGGCGCGGGCGGACAGCGTTTCCGACACTTTGCCGTCGGTGCGGCGCAGCAGGTGCCACGGCTTGTCCTGCTCGACGGCTTCCAGGAATTCATTGGTGACGCGCACGGAATTATTGGAATTTTGGCCCGAGACGGTCATGTAGGCTTCCGAATCCCAGTCGGTATCGTATTCGGGGAATTCGATTTCCTTATAGCCCTGGCGCGCGAATTCGACGACGCGCTGGATATAGTTGTCGGGCACCAGCGCCTTGTGCGCATCGCGCATGGCTTTTTTGAGCGCCGGATTGTCCGACGGCGAGAAACGCGAATCGGTGTCGCCGATATTGCAGGCGGCCATGATGGCGGTCAAGTGCTTGTGGCAGATTTTGGAGCCGGTGACGAGCGCGGCGACTTTTTGTTCCTCGATCACTTTCCAGTTGATGAATTCCGAAATGTCCGGATGGTCGATGTCAACCACCACCATTTTGGCGGCACGGCGCGTTGTTCCGCCGGATTTAATCGCCCCGGCAGCGCGGTCGCCGATCTTGAGGAAGCTCATCAGCCCGGAGGATTTACCGCCGCCGGAGAGTTTTTCGCCGCCGCCGCGCAGGTCGGAGAAATTCGATCCGGTGCCGGAACCGTATTTGAAAAGCCTTGCCTCGCGTTCCCACAGATCCATGATGCCGCCCTCGTTGACGAGGTCGTCGGACACGCTCTGGATGAAGCAGGCGTGCGGTTGCGGGCGCTCGTAGGAGCTTTTGGATTTGGTCAGTTTCTTGTTGTCGGGATCGACATAAAAATGCCCCTGCGACGGGCCGTCGATGCCATAGGCCCAGTGCAGGCCGGTATTGAACCATTGCGGCGAGTTGGGCGCGGCCATCTGCAGCGCCAGCATGAAGCGCATTTCGTCATAAAAAGCGCGCGCGTCGTCTTCCGTATCGAAATAACCGCCCTTCCAGCCCCAATAGGCCCAGGCCCCGCTCAACCGGTCGAACACCTGCTTGGCCGAAGTTTCGCCGATATAACGCTGCTCGACGGGCAATTTTTCCAGCGCGTCCTCATCCGGAACGCTGCGCCACAGCCAGGAAGGCACTTGGTTTTCCTCGATTTTCCTGAGACGGGATGCCACGCCGGCCTTGCGAAAATATTTCTGGGAAATAACGTCGGTCGCCACCTGCGACCAGGCCTCCGGAACCTCGGTGCCCAGCGCCTCGAACACTACCGAGCCGTCCGGGTTTTTCATCACCACGTCGACGCATTTGAAGGCGATGCCGTCGTAAACCGCGGTGGCGGCGCTGGTGGCCTTGGTGAAGTGCCTTTCGATATGCATAGATTCCCCCTATAGACTCTATTATATAGTAGTTTTTTCGGCGATGTCACCGCTTCCTGAAAATTTATCGGCGCGGCGGCGCGCCTTGGTTTTCAGGCTTTGGCAACCTATTCCCGTATGGCTGAATCTTGTTTTATTTTGGAACGATTCGATGAAAACGTAACATTACAAATTTGTAATGACAACTACATATTGTGCTTGACATGCATTTTTATACTAGATGCTGTGGATATGTGGCAAAAAAGCATCCTGTGAAAGCTGTGGATAAGTTTTGAAGGCGAGACAGGGAGTTAGGTGCGGAGAATATAAGATGGGGATAAGTCTGTTTAGTATACCCGCTAATTTTTTTCACAATGCGGACAAGACTTGCTCTCTTTATATAAGGGATGCGCCCTATCCTCCACCGTGAGCGGTGAGCCGCAAGCCTGGCACATGGTGGCGGTCGGCGAGGGAACGAGCCCGTGGCCGACGGCGACGCGCTCGTCGAAGACGTAGCATTCGCCGTGCCAGCGACTCTCAGCTTCCGGCACGGTTTCAAGGTATTTCAGAATGCCGCCCTTGAGCTGATACACCTGTTCGAAGCCCTGCCCGACCAGCCAGGATGAGAATTTTTCACAACGAATGCCGCCGGTGCAGAAGGTGGCGATTTTCCGGCGCTGTTGGCCAGCCATATTTTTTTTAACGTAAGCGGGCAATGCCTTGAACGTGCGGATGCCGGGATTAATGGCGCGCGCGAACGTGCCCAGATGCACCTCGTAATGATTGCGCGCATCGAGGACGATGGTTTCGGGATCGTCGATGAGAGCGTTCCATTCCGCCGGGCTAACATAGTGTCCGATTTTATGTTTCGGCGACACCGGCTCGCCCAACGAAATAACCTCCTTCTTGATCCTCACCTTGGCACGGGCGAAAGGCTGGCGGGCGCAGCGGCTTACCTTATACTCCAGTTTACATTTAATGATATCCGCTTCCAAACTGGCCAGGAAGGCCTTCATCGCATCCTCCGTTCCGGCCAGCGTGCCGTTGATGCCTTCGGGCGCGATCAGAAGCGACCCCTTGATGCCCAGCCGCTCCAGCTCGGCCATAAGCGGCTGTTTTTTCGCGGCGAAATCCGGGAAATCAAAAAAATGGTAGAATGTGGCGACGAGGAAGGGCATAATGGCAATGGTAATTAGTAATTGGAATTTCGGTAATTGGAAGTATAGTCTTTTCTAATTACTAATTACCGGAGTTCTAATTACCGCTATGGTCATCAACATCAATCCCAATCGCATCAACCCTTCCTCGGGAAGCAAAGTGGCCGGGCGCCGGCGCGAGCGGGCGGATGACAGCGTCGAAATCATCGTTCCCGCGCGGGCGCATGTCAACTTCATCCCGGCGGTGGAATCGTTGCGCACCCTTATTTCCAGCGCCGTCGAAGCGCTCCGCCGCGGCATCACTTGGGACCGCGGGACGATTTTGAATTTGCTGGTCTAATGACCTTCCACTGGCAAGATCCCTTTATCCTCGACGAGCAGTTGACCGCGGAAGAGCGCGCCGTGCAGGCCACCGCACGCAGCTACGCCCGCTCGACATTATTTCCGCGTATTCTTGAAGCCAACCGCCACGAAAAATTCGATGCCAGAATCCTGCGCGAGATGGGCGAACTTGGCCTGCTCGGTGCGACGATCAAAGGCTATGGCTGCGCCGGGGTCAGCCATGTCGCTTCGGGGCTCATCTGCAAGGAAATCGAATGGGTCGATAGCGGCTATCGCTCGGCATTGTCGGTGCAGTCGGCTTTGGTCATGCATCCCATCCATGCCTTCGGTTCCGATGCACAGAAGGAAAAATACCTGCCCAGGCTGGCCAAGGGCGAGCTCATCGGCTGCTTCGGCCTCACCGACCCCGACCACGGCGCCGACCGGGGCAGCATGGTGACGCGCGCCCAAAAAACCAAAGGCGGTTTTATCCTGAACGGCGCCAAAAACTGGATCACCAATTCGCCCATCGCCGATATATTCATCGTCTGGGCCAAGCTCGACGATGAAATCCGCGGCTTCGTTCTCGAAAAAGGCATGAAGGGATTATCGGCACCCAAAATCGAAGGCAAGATGTCCCTGCGCGCCTCGTCCACCGGCATGATTTCGCTGCAGGACGTGCCGGTGCCGGAAGACAATATATTGCCCGGCGTTTCGGGATTGAAAGGCCCGTTCTCCTGCCTCAACAAGGCGCGTTACGGTATCGGCTGGGGCGCGCTGGGCGCGGCGGAATTCTGTTTCGAGGCGGCGCGGAATTATACGCTGGAGCGCAAGCAATTCGGCAGGCCGCTGGCCGCCAACCAGCTCATCCAGAAAAAACTGGCCGACATGATGGTGGACATTGCGCTGGGGTTGCAGGCGTGCGTACGCGTCGGGCGCATGATCGACGAGGGCAAAGCACATCACGAAGCCGTCTCGATGATCAAGCGCAACTCGGCCGGCAAAGCGCTCGACATCGCCCGCACCGCCCGCGACATGCACGGCGGCAACGGCGTGTCCGACGAATACCATGTCATCCGCCATGTGATGAACCTGGAGAGCGTCAACACCTACGAAGGCACGCACGACATCCACGCGCTGATTTTAGGCCGCGCGATCACGGGAATAAGCGCGTTCGGGGGGGAATGATGCGCTGGCTGGTGATTATCGCATTACTCCTGATCGCGGGTGGAACCTATTACCAGTTTTATTCCCCGCCGATGGCGCTCAAGCATAAAACGGAAGCGGCGCTTGATGATTTTGCGGGAGCGGTAGAGTCCAAAGACCGCGTCAAAATCAGCCTGGCGCTGCAACAATTCCTCAGCAAAACAGCAACGATACATCTGGAAGTCGGCTTCTTTTCTTTAAGCAACCCTGAGGGCGGCAAGGCGGTGACACAGGATTTCGACAAGGAAGCCTTC
>JABDCD010000036.1 GCA_013288305.1 Alphaproteobacteria bacterium
CTCGGCATCTTCTCGGTGCTGGCCGTGTTTTTCATCGCGGTGGCCGTCTACCGCCAGTATTTCAACCAGATGCTGCACATACGCTGGCGCACATGGATGACCGACCGCTATCAGAGCGAATGGCTGTCCAATCACGCCTATTACCGGCTGCAAGTCATCTACAAAAGCACCGACAACCCCGACCAGCGCATCGCCGACGACATCGACATGTTCACCGGCAGTACGCTGTCGCTTTCCATCGGGCTGCTTAGTTCGGTGGTGACGCTGGTGTCGTTCGTGGCGATTCTGTGGGGACTTTCGGGAACGCTCGAATTTTCCATCGGGCAATATCCGGTTGCGATTCCGGGCTACATGGTCTGGTGCGCATTGTTTTACGCCATCGTCGGCACCTGGCTTACGCATAAAATCGGCAAGCCGCTGGTGATGCTGAACTACAACCAGCAACGCTTCGAGGCGAATTTCCGTTTCTCGATGGTGCGGCTGCGCGAGAATGCCGAAAATATCGCTTTCTATAAAGGCGAGCCGTATGAGAAACAGGCGCTGGCCGAGCGCTTTTCCCATATCGTCAGCAACTGGTGGCAGATCATGCGGAAACAAAAGCAGCTGACGTGGTTCACCTCGGCCTATGGCCAGATCGCCATTATTTTTCCTGTGTTGGTCGCGGCGCCGCGCTATTTTTCCGGCGCGATCCAATTGGGCGGGCTGATGCAGACGGCGTCGGCCTTCGGCCAGGTCCAGGGCGCCCTCAGCTGGTTCATCGACGTGTATTCCTCCTTCGCCAGCTGGAAAGCCACCACCGACCGCTTGAGCGGCTTCACCAGTACCATGACGACGTCGCATGAGGAAGCCGCTGCAAAAAATATTATTATCCGGCCGGGAACTTCATTCGCAGTGAACAGCCTGACGTTGGCATTGCCCGACGGCACGCCGCTCATCGAAGGATTCGGCCTGACGCTTAAACCCGGCGAACGGCTGCTACTCAGCGGAAAATCCGGGGCGGGGAAAACGACGCTGCTGCGCGCCATCGCCGGGCTGTGGCCCTATGGCAAAGGCGAGATCACGCTGCCGCAACATGCCAAAGTGATGTTCGTGCCGCAAAAACCCTACCTGCCGATAGCCCCGCTACGGGAGGCGATCTGCTATCCGCAATTGCCTGGTCGATATAGCGATGCACAACTGGCAGAGGCGCTTGCCTCCGTCGGGCTGGAAGCGCTTTCCGGCCAGTTAGATGTTAATGACAACTGGTCGCAGGTGTTTTCACTGGGCGAACAGGAAAAATTGGCCTTTGCCAGGGTGTTGTTGCATAAACCTGATATTTTACTTCTGGACGAGGCGACGGCCTCGCTGGATGAGGCGTCGGAAGCGCATTTATATGAAACGCTCGCCGCCCGGCTCCCGCACACCATCATCGTCAGCGCCGGCCACCGGAATACACTTAGCGCCTGGCATGGGCGGGAGAAGAAGGTATAGATAAATTTAAACTGCAGCGCCAGTCCACCTTCGGTGGCCTGCCACCCGAAGCCCGCAGGGCGCAGGGTGGTGGAGCCGAGGGGAGTCGAACCCCTGACCTTCGCATTGCGAACGCGACGCTCTACCAACTGAGCTACGGCCCCGGTCTTCATAGAATTGCAGGAATTATATTCCACCATACAATGCTACGATCTGTTGTGCAATTATTTACAAACTTTGTCGGAAAGCAGATGGCACGCTGTTTTTTCCGGCACAGGATCGGCAGCAGATTCCTGTGGCAAAAATCTTGCATCAATCATTTCTTAAGGAATGACCGCCTATAATGCCCACGGCATTGGTGTGCCTGCGCCGCATGGTGGCGTAACGCCATGTTTTTGTTCAGGGAATAAAGCGATGTTTGCAAATACGGTCAGGTCCGAGGAGCTTTCCAACAAGATTATCACCGTCCTGAGCCTGATATGCGCCCTCATCATCGGCATTTCCTGCTATGACTTCGCCCGCCGCTACCTGTTGGCATCGCCGGTATCGGTCAGCGCAGGCCCACGGAGTCCGGGCGGCCATGCTTCCGAAGAAACCATCGCCCTCGAAGCAATTTTAAACACGCCGTTTTTCGGCAGGCAGGACGCTTCGGCTATCGGCGATTACGCCAAGGATGCGCAGCCGACGGCGCTGCAGCTGGAACTCAAAGGCGTGATCGCAGCGACGCGCAATACCGAGTCGGGAGCGATCATTGCCGAGCCGGGAAAGCCGGAAAAATTATACCGCAGCGGTGACATGGTGCTTGACGACACCAAGCTCGTCGCCGTGTTCTCCGATCGCGTGCTTCTGTTTCGCAATCAAAAATACGAGGTGCTGAGTTTCAAGCAGGAAAATATGGATATGCTGCAAAGCGTGACGACGGGGGCGAAGAAACCATGATCAAGCCTTGCCCGATATGGAAAGCCTGCGCTGCCGCCGCGATACTGTATATGAGCGGGTGGCACGCGGTGGTAGGACAGGAGCCCCCGATCGTGCCGGTGGCAGTACCGCCTCCGCCGCCCTTGCCGCCACCGTCGCCGCCATCGGAAGCGCAGCCGCAGCAATGGACGATCAACGTCAAGGATGCCGACCTTCATAGCTTCGTAGCGCAAGTAGCGCAAATTACCGGCGAGAATTTTTTCATCGATCCGAAACTGCAAGGCAGGGTGACCGTTATTTCCAGCACGCCCCTCAGCAAGGAAGGCGTCAGGGAACTATTCCAGACGGCGCTTCGGGTCAACGGCTTCGCAGCGATTCCGTCGGGCGACGTCACCGTCATCGAGCCGCTGCAGCAATCCAAAAAACTGGCGCGCCTCGTGGACGAAACGGGTGCGCATCAGGGAGAGGAATTCGTTACCCGCGTCATGCCCCTGCGCTATGCCGACGTGACGCAGGTGCTGCCCATCGTGCAGCCGATGATTTCGGATGCGGGGCTGGTCACCAGTCTGCCGGACGCCAATGTCCTGATTATCGGCGACCGGGCGGCCAACGTGAACCGCCTGTATGAAATCGTGCAGGATATCGACGTCCTGAAAAATAATGAGATGGAGATCGTGCCGCTGAAGGAAAGCTGGATCGGCACGATCATGCCGCTCCTGGAGAAGCTCATCCCGCGCGAAATGAAAATCAGCGCCAATGAAAAAGCCTATAACCAAATGCGCATTGTCGGCGATGAGCGCACCAATTCGATTATGCTCAGCGGCGACGAGGTCGACCGCGAGCGGGTCAAGGCGCTTATTTACAAGCTCGATCGCCCGAGTAATTTCAACGGCAATACGCAGGTCCTGTTCCTGCAGCAGGCCGACGCCACTAAAGTAGCGGAAATGCTGACGGCGCTGCTGGGCAAAGGCAAAACCGACCAGACCGATTTTTCCATCAAGGCCGATCCTGCCCTGAATGCCATCATCATCCGCGCCGAGCCGAGCGTGCTGCAACAGGCACAGCGCATCATCGAGCAACTTGACGTGCGGCGCGTCCAGGTGCTGATCGAGGCAGCCATCGTGGAAATCAGCGACGACCTCACCGAAACGCTCGGCACACAGATGGGCGTCGGCGGTGCCGCGGTGACCACCGGCCTGGGCGCCACCACCTTTTCCAATGGCGGCGTCGACCTGAATGCCTTTCTTACCGCGCTGGCGGCGAAAAATCCGGTAACCCTGGGCAATGCCACCGGCAACGGTTTTACGGCGGCTATCGGCAGCAAGGATAAATTCACGGCGTTGATCCAGGCGCTTGCCACTACCAACGACGCCAACCTGCTATCCACTCCCAGCATCACGACGCTGGATAACGAAGAGGCCAAAATCGTGGTCGGCCAGAACGTGCCCTTCATTACCGGCAGCTATACCACGCCGGCTACTTCCACCACTACCACCAGTACCACTACCAGCAGCACGGTGACTCCGTTCACCACCATCGAACGGCAGGACATAGGCATTACGCTGAAAGTCACGCCGCAGATCCATGCCGGAAATTCCGTACGCCTGAAGGTGGAGCAGGAAGTATCGTCGATAGCAGCGGCGCAGGCGGGAGCGGCGGACCTGATTACCAATAAGCGCACGATCAGCACGACCATCCTCGCCGACAACGGCGAAACTATCGTGCTCGGCGGCCTGTTGCAGGACAATAAGAGCCGGGGGGAAAGCAAGGTGCCGCTTTTGGGCGACATTCCCGTGCTCGGCTATCTGTTCAAGAGCACGAGCAAGGATACGCTGAAAAGCAACCTGGTCGTGTTCCTCCGCCCCACCATATTGCGCGATTCCCAGGAGGCCACGGGCCTCACCCGGCGAAAATATCTCGGCATCTGGGAACTGCAACTCGGCAACCCGCCACCGTCCTCGCCTGAAGATGTAGCGAAGCAGATGGACACGCTCTACAATCTTTCCTGCGACGGAAAACCCTGTGATCACACCTTACCGTGGCTCAAAGATCTGCCCAAGGAGCCATCGAAGGATCAGGCCGCGCCCCTGCCGCCAATCACGGTGGATGAAACGCCCGCGCCATTGCCCTGGATGAACAAATAATCTCGCGACGCCGGCATTGTTCTCAACGCTTCCTTAACGATAATCCCCTACACTATCATAGCTATGATTTCGCAACCCGCCGCCCCGCACCGCATTCCTTACAGCTTTGCCAGGCATCATAAAGTACTGGTCGAATCTGCGGACGACCGCAACGCGCAGATCGTTTATACCGGTATGCTTCCCACCCATATCCTGCTCGAAATGCGCCGTGCGCTGGGAACGCCGCTGGCGTGCAGGATGATAGCCGCGGAAGAATTTCAAACCCAGCTTTCGCGGATTTACGAAGCGAATTCGATGGAAGGCAATAAAATCATCGAGACGGCCGGGGATGACATTGACTTGGAAGATCTGGGCGAATCGCTGTCGCAGCAGGAAGACCTGCTGGCGCAAAATAACGACGCGCCGATCATTCGCCTGATCAATGCCCTGCTGCTCAAGGCGGTGCAGATGCGCGCCTCCGACATTCACATTGAGCCATTCGAGCGGCACCTGCTGGTGCGTTTCCGCATCGACGGCATCCTGCAGGAAATCAGCCAGCTCAAGCGCGAGCTGGCGCTGTTGATGGTATCGCGCATCAAGGTCATGGCCAAGCTCGACATTGCCGAGAAACGCATTCCGCAGGACGGACATATCTCGCTGCGCATTGCCGAGAAGGAATACGACGTGCGCGTATCGACCATCCCGTCCAGCAACGGCGAGCGCGTCGTGCTGCGTCTCCTCGACAAGCAGACGCACAAGCTCGACCTCGATCAGCTTGGGATGCCATCGCGCGACCTCCTCACCCTCGACAAGATCATCCACCGCCCGCACGGCGTCATCCTGGTGACCGGCCCAACCGGCTCGGGAAAGACCACCACCCTCTATGCGGCGCTGATGCAGCTCAATAACGGCCGCAAGAGCATCCTGACTATCGAGGATCCGGTGGAATTCATGATCGACGGCATCGGACAGACGCCGGTCAACCTCAAGACGGAGATGACCTTCGCGCGCGGCCTGCGCGCCATTTTGCGCCAGGATCCCGACGTCATCATGGTAGGTGAAATCCGTGATGCCGAAACGGCGGGTATCGCCATCCAGGCCAGCCTGACCGGGCACCTGGTATTATCGACCCTGCATACGAACACAGCGGTAGGAAGCGTCACGCGCCTGTACGACATGGGCGTGGAGCCGTTCCTGCTGTCGTCGAGCCTGATCGGGCTGGTGGCGCAGCGCCTGGTGCGCACGCTGTGCTCGTACTGCAAGGTGAGCCACCCAGCCGAGCGGTGGGAACTGGATTTTTTAAAAATACTCCCACAGTCCGAACTGCTGCTCTACATGCCGATAGGCTGCGAGAAATGTTCCGGGCTGGGCTATAAAGGGCGCACCGGCATTTACGAAGTGGTACAGGTAAAGGACGCCCTGCGGCAGCTTATTCACAACAAGGCAAACGAAAAGGAAATCGAGGCGGAGGCGCGCGCGCAAAGCCCGGGCATTCTCGACAATGCGCGGGAGAAAATTCTGGAGGGCATCACCACCATCGCCGAAGTGATGCGCATTATCGAGTGATCCCATGACAGTCTATAGTTTCACAGCGGTAGATACCGGCGGGCGCAAACGCAAGGGTTTGCTCGAAGCCGACAGCGACACCCAGATCAGGCACAAGCTGCGCGCCAAAGGCTGGATGCCGCTTACGGTCAAAATCTCGGAGCGGCGGCAGAATAGTTCCCGGCATCCCCTATTCAGACGTGCCTTCTCCCTGCGCCAGCTCGCCTACATTACGCGCCAACTTGCCACGTTGCTTGCCAGCGGCATTCCCCTGGAAAAAGCCCTGGACATGGTGGCCAAGCATCATGACCGGCTGCATACCCGCAACGTCATGCTGCTGCTGCGGGCGAAAGTGCTGGAAGGCCATACGTTTTCTTATGCCCTACGCGAATTCCC
>JABDCD010000037.1 GCA_013288305.1 Alphaproteobacteria bacterium
CCGCCTTCCATCACGCCTATGCCAAAGGCGGATTCACCCTGCCCGATGAGCACGAAGCCGAAGCGCTTTATCGCCTGACCGAAGCCGTCATGGCCGAGCACGGGCTTTCCGCCTACGAAGTCTCCAACTATGCCCGCCCCGGCCAGGAAAGCCGCCACAACCTCGCCTACTGGAAGGGCGATGATTATATCGGCGTCGGACCGGGAGCGCATGGAAGAATAGGATGGGAAGATGAGAAGATGAGAAGAATTGGAGATGAGAAAAAGAAAAGACCCTTATCTTCTCATCCCCCCATCCTCTCATCTTCTCATCGCATTGCCACGCAAACCCTCAAATCCCCCGAGCGCTGGCTGGAAAACGTCGAGCGCCACGGCCATGCCGTCGAGATATGGCAACCCATCGAACGCCAGCGGGAAGTCGAGGAGCGGCTGATGATGGGGCTACGCTTGCGGGAGGGAATCGATTGCGCGGCCTTCGAGAAGCAGACGGGAATTGATCTTACGCCTTACATTAATCAGGCAAAACGCGAGTTATATATTACGGAGGGATTGCTGGAAAATGACCCCACCAAACTTCAAACCACGCTTAAAGGAAGGTTGGTGCTAAATAGACTCACGGCGGAATTGTTGAATTAGAAATTCCTCATCGCCGGATCGATCACCTTAAACCCCTCCGGCGTCACTTCCATGATGGCCAGCTTGCGTTCCGAGGTGCCGTCGGGCTTGAGGCGCATCAGGCCGTTGGCGGGACTCATGAAACCGGCCGGATCGGTCAGCGCCGCTGCGGTGAGGCCGGTTCCGGGCGTCGGCATTTCCAGTCCGGCGATTAACGTCACCGCATCATAGGCCAGGCTCGCCAACCGCACCGGCTTATAGCCGTAGGTGGCCATGAAGCGCTTCTCGAAAATCAAATACGGCTCGGGCGGCGAACTGGGGAACCAGGCATTCTGCAATTCGGGGATTTTAGCAATTTCCGGATCATCCCACAGGCCGGTGCCGAGCAATTTGATCTTCTTGAAATCGACGTGGTTTTTCTTGAGCGACGCAATCAGATTCTTAAGCTGATGGCCGCCATCGGCGATGAAGATGGCCTGGAAGCGGCGGTCTTCGGTATTGTTGTTGTAGGAGGCGGTCATGCGCGCCACCGCCGCGTCGATATTGGCCGGGCTCGGCGCATAAAGCTCGACCGGCGCCACGGTGCCGCCTTTCTGGCCATAGATTTCCACCAGGGATTCCTTGACTTTTTCGCCGTAGGAATCGTTGGGCGCCAGCAGGGCGACGCGCTGGAAATTATGCAGATAGGCATATTCGGCCATGCGCACCACCTGCTGCTCGGGCAGGAAGCCGAACGTATACACCCCGTCGCCCGCCACCGCCCGGTTATTGGAGAAAGTCAGCATCCCGATATTATGCTGCTTGGCCAGCGGCGCCACGATATTGACCGACTGGGAAAACAGCGGCCCGATGATGAAATTCGCGCCCTGGTCGATGGCCTGCTGCGTCACCCGCGCCGATTCGGCCGGGGTATTGCCGGTATCCTTGGGCAGCAGGATGATTCGCGACTGGATGCGGTCGGGCGAGGCGGTGAGATAGCTGTCGGACAGCGCCATGGTGGCGGCGTCGAGCATGGCATTGCCGACGGCGACCGAATCGCCCGAGAGCGGCAGCAGCAGCGTCACCTTCACCGCCGGGGCCGTGGGCGGAATCGTGCCCTTGGAAATAATCTCCGGAGTTTCGGCGACGATGGGAGGCGCCTGCGGCACGCGCGCCATCAGCGCCTGGTCCTGCACCGACGGCGTGCAGGCGGCAAGCAGCAAAGCCGCCGCAATGGAGAATTTCGACAAAGAGGATTTCATGCGCTATAGTCCCGGAGACATTATAAGGAAGCTATCGTGAAATCCGATCAAATACAATCGGGATTATACATTATCGCCACACCCATCGGCAATCTGCGCGACATCACCCTGCGCGCGCTCGATGCCCTGAAGGACGCCGACCTCATCGTCTGCGAAGACACGCGGGTAACGGGCAAGTTGCTGTCGCATTACGGCATCCGCAAGCCGACGCTGTCCTATAACGACCATAACGGTGAGGCACGCCGCCCGAAAATCCTGGATGCGCTGGCCGATGGCAAGCGCGTGGCGCTGGTATCCGATGCCGGAACGCCGCTGATTTCCGACCCCGGCTATAAGCTGGTGCAGGAGGCGCTGGAGCGCGGCATTTACGTCACCCCCCTGCCCGGCGCGTCGAGCGTTCTTGCCGGTTTATGTCTCTCCGGCCTGCCGACCGACCGCTTTTTCTTCGCCGGATTTCTGCCAGTAAAAAAAGAGTCGCGCCGCAAAGAAATTTATACCCTATCCACTATACCCTATACCCTCATTTTGTTTGAATCGGCGCGGCGGTTGCCCGAAACGCTGGCCTCGCTGCATGACCTATTGGGCAACCGCAAAGCGGCGGTAGTGCGCGAAATCACCAAGCTCTTCGAGGAAAGCCGCCGCGGCACGCTCGCGGAATTGCAGGCGCATTATGAAAAAGAAGGTGCGCCCAAGGGCGAAGTGGTCATCGTCATCGCCCCGCCCGCGGAAACAAAAGCCAGCGGCGAAAGCTTAGAAGCCAAATTAAAATTATTGCTCAAATCCCACAGCGTCAAGGAAGCCGCCGCCATCCTCGCCGAGCAAACCGGCAAACCGCGCAAGGAAATTTATGCGATGGCGTTGAAGGTGAAAAATGTTGGAGCATAAGCGACATACATTTTTCACCCCGCACTTGTTGCGGGGTCTCCTCAAAGTTAGCGGGAGATGCCGCAACAAGTACGGCATGACAAATAAACGCCAGCGCGCCTACCGCTACGGCATTTCCGCCGAGAAAATCGCCGGGCTGTATCTGCGTTGCAAGGGCTACCGCATCCTCGCCGAGCGTTACCGCAATACGCAGGGCGAAATCGACATCGTGGCGCTGAGAGGCAACACGCTGGTAGCGGTGGAAGTCAAGGCACGCCGCACATTGGCGGAATGCGAGGAATCCGTCGCGCCGTGGAAGCAGCAGAAAATCGCCCGTGCCGTCGAAGGGCTGCTGGCCGGGCAGGGGGCGAAGCTCGGCCTTGCCAAGTACAGCCAACATGATATACGTTTCGACGTCGTCTGGATTGCGCCGAAGCGCTGGCCGATTCATGTCAAAAACGCTTGGAGGGTCTGATGAAATTGATACGTTGTGCGTCTGCCGCGTGGCTACTGATGGGGCTTTCCGCCTGCGTGCCGCTAATCATCGCCGGCGGCGGCGAGACGGCCTCCCTCGCGGCGCAGGAGCGCTCGGCAGGCAATGCGCTGGACGATGCCGGCATCCTGCTCAAGATTAAAAATCTCTACGCGCAGCAGGATTACAAAGACCTGATGGCCAATGTCGAGATCAAGGTGATCGAAGGCCGCGTGCTCTTGACCGGCAACGTCGACAAGCCGGAATCGCAGATCGAGGCGGTGCGCCTGGCGTGGCAGGTGAACGGCGTCAAGGAAGTGATGAACGAAGTACAGGTCAACGACCAGGCCGGATTTTCCAATTATGCACGCGACGTGTGGATCAGTACGCAGGTCAGGACGCACCTGCTGCTGACCAAGGAGATACGTTCGATCAATTATGCGGTGATCACCGTCAACCAGGTGGTTTACCTGATGGGCATTGCGCAGGACCAGGATGAGCTGGATCGTGTCACTGCCGTCATCAGCACCATCGATTACGTCCAGCGCGTCGTCAGCTACGTGCGGCTGAAAGACGATCCGCGCCGCCCCGAACATCCGCTGCCGTAATCGCTCATGGCGCTGCGCGTCGCCATACAGATGGACCCCATCGGCTCCATCAAGCCTGAGAGCGATTCCACGTTGCTATTGGGGCGCGAAGCGCAAACCCGCGGCCATGAGCTTTATTATTATACGCCCGACAAGTTGAGCTGGCGCGACGGCAACATCACCGCGGCGGCGCAGCGCATCACGTTTCACGCCGACCCGGCGCATTATTACGATCTGGGCGAAACACTCTCGCTCGATCTGAAAACGATGGACGTCGTACTGTTGCGGCAAGACCCGCCGTTTCACATGGCCTATATCTCGACCACTTATATGCTGGAGCAACTGCATCCAAAAACATTGGTCGTCAACAATCCAGCCAGCGTGCGCAACCATGCGGAAAAACTCCTCCCCGCCTTATTCCGTGAGTTCACGCCGCCGACGCTGGTGACGGCGGACGCCAGCGAAATCGCGCATTTCCGCGCTGAACATAAGGACATCGTCATTAAGCCGCTTTACGGCTTCGGCGGTCATTCCGTGCTCAGGCTCAAACCCGGCGACGATAATTTCCATGCGCTGATGGAAATGTTATTCGCCGAAAGCAAAGAACCGTGGGTGGTGCAGCCCTTTTTACCGGAAGTAAAAAGCGAGGAGCGCCGCATTATCCTGATCGATGGAACATTCGCCGGCATGATCGGTCGCATCCCGGCCGAGGGCGAAATCCGCGCCAACATGCGCATCGGCGGTACGCCCGTCAAAGCCGAACTGACGAAGCGCCAGCGTGAAATCTGCGAAGCGCTGGGGCCGGTACTCAAGGAAAAAGGCCTGATCTTCGCCGGCATCGACGTCATCGGCGACTGGCTCACCGAAATCAACATCACCTCCCCCACCGGCCTGGCGCCGATCAACCGGCTCTATGGAAAAAAACTGGAGACGGATATTTGGGATGCGATTGAACGCTATCGACCATAAGCCACAAACCCCGGATTCTCAAACCCCGGCTTGCCATAGGCCAGCGGTTTCCCGTCCACCGTTTCCACTCTCCCACCCGCAGCTTGCAAAATAGCGTGCCCGGCGGCGGTATCCCATTCCATGGTACGGCCGAACCGGGGATAAAGATCGGCGCCGCCCTCGGCAATCTGGCAGAATTTAATCGAGCTGGAGCCGGAAATCGTTTGCTTGATGCGCAAGGTTTCGAGATACGCCGCCGCCTCTTTCGACGGGCGCGACCGGCTGCGCGCGACGACCAGCCCGTCCTTATCGGGTGCGCGCGTGGCGATAGCAGCCGCCGCGCCGCCGCCTGACTTTCGGAAAGCCCCCTGCCCTATTTCGCCCCAGTACATCGCATCCTGCGGCGGTGCATAGATAACGCCGAGCAGCGGTTTGCGGTTTCTAATCAGTCCGATATTGACGGTGAATTCCGGCTCGCCGCGCGTAAAACTCAGCGTGCCGTCGAGCGGATCGACCAGCCAGAACAACTCGTGATCCTCCCGCCCCAATGTTACATCCTCCTCGGCAATGATAGGAATGTGAGGAGCAAGCGCGGCTAAGGCTTTGACAATGAAGCGGTTGGCGGCGAGGTCGGCGTCGGTGACCGGGCTGTTATCGGCCTTATGCCGTGTGATGAAATCCTTGGTGAAATACTCCATCAGCAGCGCCCCGGCATCGCGCGCGATGCTGCAGCAGGAGGCTAGATATTCGCGATGACTAATGCTATGCATAAGCCATTGTTACCGACAATCGCCGTTTAAATACAGAACTATCATGAAACCTGCCGAGCTTGATAAAATCCTCGCCGCCTTGCCCAAAAGCGCCGACGCAATGCTAAAGCGCTTCATCGCGCAGTTTTATGCTCGCGTGCCGGTGGCGGATCTCGGCCATTACGCGCCCGACCAGGCGGTGGCGCTCGCCGCATCGGCCTATGCATTCATGGCACAGCGCCCGTCGCACGCGCCGAAAATCCGCATCTTCACGCCGCATAAAAAAACGCATGGCTATGACGCAAAACATACCGTCGTCGAATTGCTCAACGACGACATGCCGTTTCTGGTCGATTCGCTGTCCGCCGAGCTTACGCGCCACGGCTTTGCCATCCGCGAGACCATCCATCCCATTTTCAAAGTCCGGCGCGGCAAGAAAGGCCATCTCGAAGCCCTCCTCGACTCCGAAGATAAAAAAGCGGCCACGGAATCATTGATCCATTTCGAGATTTCGGCATTGCCGGAAGGCTTGACGGCAGAGCAGTTAACCTCCGACCTCGAATGGGT
>JABDCD010000038.1 GCA_013288305.1 Alphaproteobacteria bacterium
TGATGGCGGAATCTTTTTCGATGTAGGTGTCGGTCTTGGCGATGTAGGCCTCGGGCTGGTAATAATCGTAATAGGAGACGAAATATTCCACCGCGTTTTCGGGGAAGAAACTTTTCATCTCGGAGTAAAGCTGCGCCGCCAGCGTCTTGTTGTGCGCCATGATCAGCGCCGGGCGCTGCGTCGCCTGAATGATGTGTGCCATGGTGAAAGTTTTTCCCGAGCCGGTGACGCCGAGAAGCACCTGGTCGCGCTCGTTCTTGCGCAGGCCATCCAGCAGCGCGGCAATCGCCGCCGGCTGATCGCCGGCGGGTTGGAAGGAGGAGGTGAGGTTGAAGGGCATAGGCTCCTGTCATGCCGCATTTATTGCAGCATCTCCTTATATATTGCGTGGGAAACCCCGCAACAAGTGCGGGGTGACATTTATTTATCGGGATGCACCGCGCTGGGATAAATCGCCATCGGGCTGTCGGTCGGCGCGGGCGACGTCGGCTTCAGGTAATGCTCATAGGCTTGGGCGGCTTTCGGGCCGTCCTGGAAATCGAGGAGGCTGGGGCTGGTGAACTGGCGCTTGTCGCTGACCTGCTGCACCATGTTGCCGGTGATCGAGCAGCCGAAGGTCGGCGGCGGCAAGTTGCCCGATGACAGGCCGGTATCGTCGATATAGCGGTTCTGGCAATCGCGCGCGACGACGCGCTCATAGACCAGCGTCACGCTGCCCTTGGCCGCGGTTTGGCTGCCGGCGGCCCATTGCGAAGCGATGCCGTGCTTGTCGAGCACGCCCTTGGCCTGGCCGCACAGTGTATCGCTCTGCGAACAATCCACGATAGCGCGGGTCGGCGGGTCCTGGCTCACCATAGTCGACAATTGAACCAGCGCATCCGGCGACGCCAGGTTGACATTGACCACCTCCGAGGAGACTTCGATCAGATTCTCCGGATCGCCGCGGTTGTAATAGGCCGTGGGCGGCGCTTCGCACGCAGAGAGCATCAACGCACTGGAAATACAGGCTGCAATTTTTTTCATACTAATCCGTCATGAAGCCAATGGGGCCTTCGAGGGCCTGGTTTTGCGCCTTGCCGCTGCCGGACATCGCCCCCAGCGCGCCGAAGAAGAACATCTCCATCTGCGTCGCCGGGCGGAAATGATCGGTCGGGAGTTTGACGTCCGAGCTTTTCAGCGGATCGACGATGTAGGGCGTCACCGCGATGACCAGCTCGGTCTCGTTGCGCTGAAATTCGGTGCTGCGAAACAGCGCGCCCAGCACCGGCAGGTCCTTGACGCCGGGCAGCTGGTTGATCGTCGCCGAACTGCTGTCCTTGAGCAATCCCGCGATCATGAAGCTTTCGCCGGGCGCCAGCTCCACCGTCGTTTTGGCGCGGCGGGTATTGAGGCTGGGGATGTTGAAGCCGCCGGTCGTCACCGCCGCCGAGCTGTCGGTCGAGATCTCGGAGACTTCGGGTTGCACGGTCATGCGGATGCGGTTTTCGGTCAGCACCTGCGGCGTGAATTTCACCGCCACGCCGAACGGCTTGTATTGAATCGTCACGTTGTTGCTGTTGGCGCTGTTTTGCAATACCGGAATGGGAATTTCGCCGCCGGCCAGGAAATCCGCCTCTTCGCCGGAGATGGCAACCAGGTTCGGCTCGGCCAGCACTTTGAATAATCCGTCCTGCTCCAGCGCGTGCAACAGGCCGGAGACGGTGTTGCCGTTCGGGCCGTTGGGCTGCCAGCGGCCGGTCAGCACGCCTTGCGTATTGGTGGGCGAGACGCCGCCGGGAAGGAGGAATACGCCGGGAGTAACTGCCGTCTGGCCTGTGGCAGGCGCGAGGATGGAGCCCATGCCGCCGCCGGTGCCGAGCGCCACGAGGCCGGTGCCCGAGGCCTGCGAGATATAGTTGAGGTCGACGCCTAAATCCTTGAGCGCCGTGCGCTGGATTTCGCCGACGCGCACGCGCAGCATGACCTGCTGGCCGGAGGTAACCTGCATCAGGTTCAAGATGCCCGGTGCGTCCGCAGCGCCATTACCACCAATAAATTCCTGGACGATCTTGAGGGCTTTATCCACCGCCGAGGCGCTACTGACCTGGCCGGTCAGCGCCACGCTGGCGTTTACCATCTCGACGCCGATCACCTCGTCGGGCAGGAAGTTCTTGAGCGCCTTGCGGATGGCGGGCAGATCGTATCCGGCGGTAACGTCGAGCTCGCGCAGCAATTTGCCGTTATGATCGAAGATGCGCACGTTGGTGCGACCGAGATGCTTGGCAACCACGGTCAGGTGCATCGGGTTATGGACATGCACGTCGGCGATGTCGGGATTGGCCACCATCACCTCGGCCATCGGCGCCTGCGATTCGATCAGCGCCGAGCGGCCGAGCGGCACCACCAGCCCGGTCGACCCGTCGCCCTGGGCGAAGACCGGAAAGGTTGCCAATGCCCATGCTGCGGAAGCTATATATAACCATCTACGCATCCGCTACTCCCTATCCTGCTTGCCTGTGCCGCGGATGATCCGCACCCCGTCATCCGGGGAGGTCATGTGCGACGCTGCGACCTGCGTATGTATCAGGCTATCGAGCGACAACGGCCGGGAGACGCTCTCATCGTCTTTATCGGCGGACGAGCGCAGCACCAGCGATAATTTTCCGGCCTTTCCGGCCAGGACCAGTTTTTGCGCCTGCGCTTCGGTGGCTTCGACCGCCACGCTGCCCGAAGTCACATCTTTTTCCGCGGCCTTTACCGCCAGCACGCGAACGTTGGGCAGCAGCACTTCGGTCATTATCGGTTTTTCGCCCTGGCCGAGGGAGGTAAACAGGACGTCAACGCGGTCGCCCACGGCGATGTAAGTGATCATACTGCCGGATGAACCAAGCAGGATGGGAACGGCGCGCATCCCCGCCGGAAGCTTCGCGGCCAGCGATGCAGCATTCTCGGCGGCGGCATGAGTGGCGGGAAGGGCGATGGCGGGCGCATCGGCCGCCTGGGCGTTGGCGATTACGGAAGGAGCCGGGGAAGGAACGGGGGAAAGCGCCGGAGATGGGGCTTGGGAAACTACCGGAGGAGGCGCGGCGACGGCCGCCTGCTGCGTAGTGCTGAGATTATTCCAAAACTGAAAAGCAGCCACTGCCGCAACGACCGCAAGGATGACAGCAACAGACAGCAGGGCAAAACGCATAGGACATACTATATATAGTAAGTTTCTCGATTTATAACGCATATAATGGGGAGGTGCAAATGAAAAGTCGTTAGTCCATAGTCGTTAGTCGATAGCAAGCAACGATACTATAATCTTGAATCTTCTTTTCTTTACGTCTAATCTTTGACTTGAAGTAGTCAAGCTACTTTAGGGCTTCGTAATCCCTCATTCTTCTGGCGGCATTGTGTGACCGTCATTCGCACTCCTCGCAGTTGGCGGGGAGGCGCAAGCGCATGTTCAGGGCGAAAGCCTAAAGGCTTGCGCGAACCTTTCCAGAAGATGGGTTTTACGAACTCCCTGCCACCAGCGGGGGATTCGACATGGTGTATACGAAGATTCTTCTTGTAATCTGGGGCATCCATCATCCCGCCGCCATGAAACCGGATAAAGAAATCGAAATGCCTGACATGCCGACCTGCCTGAAACGGCTTGAGCATTATAAGCCAGAACCTAACGAGTTCCCCATGTGCGAATATATGACGTACTACTAACCTGCCTTCTTCGCCCGGGTGATTTTTTTGCGTTCGTTGGCATCCAGCGCCGATTTGCGCAGGCGCAGGGATTTGGGGGTTACTTCGACCAGCTCGTCGTCCTGGATGTAGGAGATCATTTGTTCGAGCGTCATCTTGAGCGGCGGGACGAGGCGGATGGCTTCGTCCTTGCTGGTGGTGCGGATGTTGGTGAGCTGCTTGTTCTTGAGCACGTTGATTTCGAGGTCGTTGTCGCGGCTGTGTTCGCCCACGATCATGCCCTCATACACCTTGTCGCCCGGGTCGATAAACATTTTGCCGCGCTCCTGCAGGTTCCAGATGGCGTAGGCGACGGCTTCGCCCTTATCGACCGAGATGAGCGCGCCGTTGCGCCGCCCTTCGATGTCGCCTTTGGTCGGGGCGTAGGCATGGAACAGGCGGTTGATGACGCCGGTGCCGCGCGTGTCGGTGAGGAATTCGCCCTGGTAGCCGATCAGGCCGCGCGAGGGGACGTGGAAAATGATGCGCGTTTTGTGGCCGCCGCTGGGGCGCATGTCGATCATCTCGCCTTTGCGGTTGGACACTTTTTCGACGACGACGCCGGTATATTCGTCATCGACGTCGATCACCACTTCCTCGACCGGCTCCAGCTTGGCGCCGGTGACCGGGTCTTCGCGGAAGAGCACGCGCGGGCGCGATACGGAGAGTTCAAAGCCTTCGCGGCGCATGGTTTCGATGAGCACGCCCAGCTGCAATTCGCCGCGCCCGGCCACTTCAAACGCATCCTTGGAATCGGCTTCGGTGACGCGGATGGCGACGTTGCCCTCGGCTTCGCGCAGTAAGCGCTCGCGGATCATGCGGCTGGTCACTTTGCTGCCTTCCTGGCCGGCCAGCGGCGAATCGTTGACGCTCAAGGTGACGGCCATGGTCGGCGGGTCGATCGGCGTCGACGGCACGGCGCCCGCCAACGGCAAATCGCCGATCGTGTCGGCCACCGAGGTTTTTTCGAGCCCGGCAATGGCGACGATGTCGCCCGCCTGCGCTTCTTCCACCGGCACGCGCTTGATGCCGTCGAAAGCGAGGAGCTTGGTCAGCCGCCCCTGCTCTATTTGTTTGCCGTCGAGGCTCAAGGATTTGATCGGCATCCCGACTTTGGCGCTGCCGCTATAGATGCGGCCGGTGAGGATGCGGCCTAAATAGGAATCATATTCGAGAATCGACACCAGCATGGCGAAAGAGGCATCGGGGTCGACGTCGGGCGCTTCGACATGCTTGATAATGAGATCGAACAGCGGATCGAGATTTTCGCGCGGGGCGGTCAGCGTCGGCGCCGCCCAGCCGTCGCGTCCGGAGGCATATAAAGAGGGGAAATCGAGTTGCTCCTCGCTGGCGTCGAGCGCGGCGAAGAGGTCGAATACTTCGTTGATGACCTGCTCGGGGCGCGCGTCCGAGCGGTCGATTTTGTTGATGATGACGATCGGCTTCAGGCCCAGTTTCAGCGCCTTGCCGAGGACGAATTTGGTCTGCGGCAACGGGCCTTCCGCCGCATCGACCAGCAGCAGCGCGCCGTCGACCATGCTAAGAACGCGCTCGACCTCGCCGCCGAAATCGGCGTGGCCGGGGGTGTCGACGATGTTGATGCGCGTGTTGCCGCGTGCCACCGACGTGCATTTGGCGAGGATGGTGATGCCGCGCTCGCGCTCGAGCTCGTTGCTGTCCATCACGCACTCGGTCAATGTCTGATTGGCGCGGAAGGTGCCGCTCTGGCGCAGCATCTGGTCGATCAGCGTCGTCTTGCCGTGGTCGACATGGGCGATGATGGCGATGTTGCGCAGGTCTTTCAAAAAAAATACTCCGTCATCCCGCGCTCGCTGCGGGATTTTGTTGCTACACAGTAGATGAGAAAATCCCGCACTGAGTGCGGGATTGCCGCTACAGCAGCTTCAAATTGGCCGCCGAGGTTTTGCCCTTGCTGTCCACCAGGTCGTACTGCACGCGCTGATTTTCATCCAGCGTGAACAGCCCGGCCGCTTCCAGCGCCGATGCATGCACAAACACGTCCGGCGTATTGTCGTCCGGCTTGATGAAGCCGAAACGTTTCGCCGGATTATACCATTTTACCACGCCAGTCGCCATTGCCTTGCTCCTTAAGTGAGATGAAAGACGCTTT
>JABDCD010000039.1 GCA_013288305.1 Alphaproteobacteria bacterium
TAACGCCAGCGGACGTGCCGGACATTTTGGCAGGAGTATATAATGCCGGCCAAATTGACCCGGTTATTCAAGGTGCGTTGATGCAGATGGTGGTCGGCAGGAAAATGGATGTTTCCAGCTTTATATCGATGGCTTCTCAGGCGCAGCCGGTGGAAATCACCAGCACGGCGGTTGACGTGCCGGCGCCGCCGAAACGGTTTGGTACCGGAATCACCGTTACTATCCCTGATATCGAGCATAGAAACGGGCAGGCTAACGGCGCTTTTAAGCCTGCTGAATCTCCTATCCGCTTGCCAGAAGAGGCATCAGCCGAACCATGGGCGCATGATGGTTTAAGAGGCCGCAGTATCGATGCACAGCTCAAGCCCAAAACATTTGAAGATATTGTCAAGCGCGATCCGCGCACGCTTCAGTAACCCTGGAAATATCTTTCAATGGTGTAGGAAATCAGCCATTATTATAACTTTAAGGAGTTGGCAACTGGTGGGACCGAGAGGATTTGAACCTCCGACCTAGAGTTTAGGAAACTCTTGCTCTATCCAACTGAGCTACGGCCCCGATAGGTCCAGTCGCGGGTGGACGACTCTGGTTTTGGCTTATATTACATAAAATGCAATTGGTTTTATAGTGCCGCCCTTTTGCGATTGCATCCCATCCATAATCATGTAATAAATCCCCTCCCCATGCCATTCGGTCAGCATATCGGCCAGTATTCGGGGATAGGGGTGTAGCTCAGTTGGTAGAGCGGCGGTCTCCAAAACCGTAGGTCGCAGGTTCGAATCCTGTCGCCCCTGCCACCCTGCGGGCTTCGGGTAGCTTACGCCACGCAGTGTCCGCCGACGTAAGTCCTCCGAAGCCTCTTGCGTAGGGGGAAGCCGCCGAGCGTAGCGAGGTAGCCAAGGGGGAAGGGGTGCGAATTATCTACGGTCGCGCTCATATTCCTCATGCTCGTGGCGCTCGTTCCAGTATCTCCAGTCGTAATGATGATGGCGGTAATAATGCTCATAGACGGGCGGTTCGACGATGTAAGCCGGCGGGGCGACATATACCGGCGCCGGTTCGAATATCGTTCCGCTGATGAATAGATTGCCCGCGTTGGCGGCGGGGATGCCGGCGCACAGGGTAAGCGCGGCGCTTAAAAGCAGAATCTTTTTCATATGCATTCTTTCGTTTTGTTTCACTACATTCATGTAGCTTAAAGTCACTATAGGCGCGCCCGGCCTACCGGAAGGTGGCCGCATTATTACAAATGGGTTAGCTTGCGGATATAGAGGGCGGCAAGGGCGTTGGCGGCGGAAATGCTGAGGAATACCTGCGGGATGGTGAAGGAAAACGACAACATGAGGAGGGTGAACAATGCGGCGGCGACCATGAACAGGGCGTTGATGACGTTGTTGGCGGCGATGATGCGGGCGCGGTGCGCGGCTTCGCTTTCATGCTGCATGATGGCGTAGAGCGGCACGATATACAGCCCGGCGCTGACGGCGATGGCGAATAAATCGAGCACGATGTGGGGCAGCCCCGACGCGCCGCCATGAAGGCTGGCGAAATAAAGATCGACGCCGAAGGCCGCCATGCCCAAAGCCGCCAGCGATACGTAGGCGCTGCTGATATGGCCGCGCAGCAGCTTGTTGCATAAGAACGAGCCGACGCCGATGCCGACCGAAAAGACAGTGAGAAATAACGTGACGACGGCGGCCTCGGCGTGCAGCACATCTTTGACGTAAGGCGGGAATTGCGACAGAAACGTCGCGCCGACCAGCCAGAACCATGAGATGCCGAGGATGCAGCGGAACACGCGTTTATCGGCGCGGGCGAAGCCGACGATGCGCCAGGTTTCCCGCCACGGGTTACGGTTGATAACGAGTGCTGGTTCCGGCGGCGGGGCGGGCGGGATATGGCGGCTGGCGAGGTAGCCGAGCAGGGCGACGGAAAGCAGCGCCGAAGATATGAGCCACACGCCGCCGCTTTGCAATATCAATACGCCGCCTAATAGGGTGCCGAGCAGAATGGCGAGGAAAGTTCCGGCCTCGATATAGGCGTTGCCGGGGAGCAGTTCCTCGCCTTGCAGATGCTGCGGCAGCAGGGCGTATTTGATCGGACCGAAGAAGGTGGAATGGGTGCCCATGCAGAACAGGACGAACAGCAGGAACCAGGTATTTTCCAGGGCGAACCCGGCGGCGGCGAACAGCATGATAACTATCTCGGCAATTTTGATGATGCGGGTCAGGCGGGCGCGGTCGAATTTGTCGGCGAGCTGCCCGGCGGTGGCCGAAAATAAAAAGAAGGGCAGGATGAACAGCCCCGCCGCCAATGTTACCAATAGTTGGGCGTTCTCGCCGGTTTGCGCGGCGATACGGTACGTCACCAGCATGACCAGCGCGTTCTTGAGCAAATTGTCGTTGAAGGCGCCCAGGAACTGGGTCAGGAATAAGGGCAGGAAACGTCGGGTGCGAAGGAGAGACATGACCCTGCTTGTAATTAACTATTTGCTTAATATCAATATTATTTTAGTGGCTGTTGATTCTCCAAAGTTAAAAAAACTTAAACCATTTTCCTATATACTTACCTTTGATCCTGCCGGAACAGGCAGGGTATGTCCGGTTTCATCATGTAGTGAGCCGCGTGTGCCAGGATTGGAACCCCACGTAGGGGCAGCCATGACGGAAAACGGGCATGGCTTATGTCGTTGGTCGCAGCGCCGCTGGGCAGCCCGGCGTTCTTGCCCCCATTGGTGTCGTTGTTGCAGAGTTCGGGCGACCAGCTCGGCACCTCGGTCAACCGGCTAGCCAGCGGCAACCGCATCATCAATGCCGGTGACGATATTGCCTTGCTGTCGATCGCGGCGGGGTTGCAGGCGCAAAATGCCGGGCTGCGGCAGGCTTCGTCCAACGTTGCGCAAGGGTCGAGCCTGGTGCAGGTGGCCAGCGGCGGGCTGGCGCAGATCAGCGCCCTATTGACCGCTATGCAGGCTATCGCCCAGCAGGCCAATACGGTGGCGCTGACGGCGGCGCAGCGCGGTTTCCTGCAGGAGAAGTTCAGCAGCGATTTCAGCCAGATCGATAGCATCGCCGGCGCCACCTCGTTCAACAACATCAAGTTACTGGACGGCACGCTGGCCGGGGGCATCAACATTCAGGCCGGGACGCGGTCGACCGATGTCATCACCGTGGCTATCGCCAATGCCGGAACGGGCGCGATCTTCAGCGGCACGCCGAACCTCGCCACGCCAGGCGCTGCCGCCGCAGCTGAGACGGCTGTCACTAATGCCAGCAACGCCGTGCAGACCATCATCAGCCATGTCAACGGGTTGCAGGACGCCATTGATGCCGCGAGCGCCAGCCTGACGCAATCGACAGGCGGCACTACGTCGGCCAACAGCAACCTGGTCGATACCGACCTTACCGCCGAGTCTTCCAATTTTGTGCATGAGTCGATCCAGGTCAATGCCGGGACTGCCGTGCTGGCGCAGGCTTACACACTGCCGCCGCAATTGCTGAGGCTGCTAAAGCCGATGGGGCACGCCTGATTTTTCTCCTCCCCCCTACAGGGGGAGGGGGAAGGATATTTACATCGCCCTCTCCACCTTAATCACGATGCGGCCGTTTTTGGCGCGGTTTTCAGGGATGGGCTTGCCGTGTTCGTCGAGGTTGGCCACTTTCGGCCTGATGTCGGCATAGCCGACGGCGCGCAGGCGATCTGGCTTGATACCCTGCTCGATAAACAGCCGCACCAGCCGTGCCGCGCGCGCCGACGACAGCTCCCAGTTGGTGGGATAGATCGCGCTGTCGACGGGTACGTCGCTGGTATGGCCTTCGACGGTGATGTGGTAATCGATGTAATCGACGGACTTGATGGTGCCCGCGATGTCGAGCAGCACCGGCATTTTATCCTCGGTGAATTCGGCGGAATCTTTTTTGTAGAAGGTGTCGGTGGCGAGTTCCATCTCGACGCTGGTCATGGTTTTTTCTACTGCGACGTCTTTGAGCACGTGGTGCGTTTCGGCGACGGCCTGCAGCGAATGGAGAATCCCCTGGAACGGCGTGGACAATTCGACGACGCCGAAGCGCTTGGCCATGCCTTCGGTCACGGCGGCGAGCTTGTCTTTCCGCGGCTCCGACACCGACACGAATACGATGAAAAAGCATAAGAGCAGTGTAATCATGTCGGCATAGCTCATCAGCCATGCATCGACGTTTTCTTCCTGCAGGTTCTTGCGGCGCTCGGGCATCATGGCGTGGTGATCGCCTGGTTAAGGGCGGCAGCCGCCGGTTTCTTGATCTGCTCGTCGAGGTTGAAATGGATGGATGGGTCGAGGAAGCTGTTGAGCTTGTCCTGCATATAGCGTGGGCTCTGCTTTTCTGCGAGCAGGGTCAGGCCTTCGGTCATCATGTAATTGCGGAAGCGCATGATTTCCTCCTTCTGCATCAGCTTGTCGGCAGCAGGCAGATACAGCAGGCGGGCGGTGATGATGCCGTACAGCGTGGCGAGAAGCGCGATGGCGAGTCCATTTCCGATGCGCGACATGTCATCGCCCTGCAGGTTCTGCAGCATGATGACCATGCCGACCAGCGTACCGACCATGCCAAAGGCCGGGGCGGTCGAAGCCATGTTGCGCAGCACCGTAACCGGCGTGATGGCGTGCTCGAAATCGGCTTCGACGGCGGTATTCATCATCTTGCGGATGACTTCCGGCTGATAGCCGGTGACGACCAGCTCGACGCCGTAGCGCAGCAGCGGCTCGCGGATTTTGGTGCCGATTTCGCCTTCGAGGCCTGCCAGTCCCTTGGAATGGACGAGATAGGCCCATTTGATCAGGCGCAGGATTTCGGCGTTCAAGCCCTCACGCGTCGCCCGCGGTTTTTTGATCATGTGCCAGATGGCGCCGAAGGCGAGCATGACGTAATTGGCCTGGTAGCTCATGAAGGCATTGGCGATGGTGCCGCCGATGACGATGAGGAAACCTTCGACGCTGATGAACGACAGGTAATTGTTGGTGCCGTGCGCGATCGCGCCCAGCACGAGCAGAAACCCGAAGACCGTGCCGGCGATGGTCGCCAGCGATACCGATTGGACGGTGCGTTCCATAATGTTGTGTAGCTTTTTATGGTATGTATTCTATAAAAGCATGGTTGGGTTAAAAAAACGCCAATAAAGGGTTAGGTTTTAGTAAGTTTACTATGAAAAATTCGAAGAAATCAGGCTACCCCATCATCGGCATCACCCTCGATTACGAGGAATCCGGTGGTTATTCGAAGATGCCGTGGTATGCGCTGCGCGAGAATTATTGCAGCGCCGTCAGCCGCTTCGGCGCGCTGCCGCTGCCCCTGCCGCATGAGGTGGACAAGGTGGAAACCTACCTGGATATGCTGGATGGTTTGGTCATTACCGGCGGCGCGTTCGACGTTTCGCCGGAATATTACGGCGAATCAGGACGGCATGAGACGGTGGTGACCAAAGACCGCCGGACGCAGTTCGAGTTTGCCATGACGCGTGGGGCCATCGAGCGCAAAATGCCGGTGCTGGGGATTTGTGGTGGGCAGCAA
>JABDCD010000040.1 GCA_013288305.1 Alphaproteobacteria bacterium
GGGGTGCAGGTGGTTTACGGATTCGTCGCGCTCAAGACGCACGCAAAGGTGACGCTGGTGACGCGGCGCGAGGCCGGGGCGCTGAAGTCTTACGTGCATTTCGGCACCGGCAATTACCATCCGGCCACGGCGAAAATCTATACCGATTTGTCGTTTTTCACCTGCGATCACGACCTCTGCCGCGACGCCGCCTACCTGTTTAATTTCGTCACCGGTTACGCGCCGCCGCGCAGTTTCAAAAAACTTATCGTCGCCCCGCGCGACATGCGCAAGCGCCTGCTGTACCTGGTCGACGAGGAAATCCGCCATGTACAGGAGGGCAGGCCCGGGCGCATCTGGGCCAAGATGAATTCGCTGGTCGACGAGCAGATTATCGACGCCTTATATAAAGCGTCGCAGGCGGGCGTGGTCATCGAGCTGGTGGTGCGCGGGATTTGTTGTTTGCGGCCGGGCGTGGCCGGACTGTCGGAAAATATCCGCGTGAAAAGCATCATCGGCAGGTTTCTGGAACATGCGCGGATTTACTGCTTCGGCAATGGCCATGAGTTGCCCTCGCCCAACGCCCTCGTCTTCATCGGCTCGGCCGACTGGATGCCGCGCAATTTCGACTGGCGCGTCGAGGTCATCGTCCCCATCGAAAACCCGACGGTGCACGAGCAGGTGATGGGGCAGATCATGGTCGCCAATCTGAAGGACGAAAAACAAAGCTGGATATTGCAGCAAGACGGCAGCTACAAGCGCCTGCCCTGGTCGGAAGGCGGCTTAAGCGCCCACGACTATTTCATCCACAACCCGTCGCTCTCCGGCCGCGGCAAGGCGCTGCAGAAGGCGAAGTCGAGCCAGATGTTGAGAGTGGCGAAGGCGGGGAAGAAGGGGGGATGATTTGAGTGGAAAATACAGTCATTACACCTGAAGAAAGGCATCAGTACAGAAAAACCCAATCCGTAACAAAGAAAGGTTCTGATATTGCTTCAGCCCTTCATCCCGTTTTATTTGATTTAACAGAGGCTGCCGAATGGTTCATAAAAGGATATTGGGATAAATGCCCACAAGCATCCGTGATTGATGGAGAACGACTGCATCAGTTGGATAAAACGAGCATTCAGCTTATTGAATTGCTCCGTAGAATTGAAATTTTTGTACTTTCAGCTTCTATTGAGGAAGAAAAGATAAAGTTTTTTGAGGCACATGGTGTTCCAGCGCTATTTAATCGAGATGAAATACAACGAGCTTTCTCGCTAGCTTATCACCTATGCCGTAATGATGCGGAAACAGAATCTTATAAAAATAAATGCGATCAAATGCGAAGTTTATGCTTTGAAGGATTACAAGCATTAAATCTTACTTTAATACCCTGGGAACTGGCACGACAAGCTCCTAAGCAGGGAATCGAACGAACGCTTTGATGATGTTACCCTTGCCCCTGCCACGTTAAATGCTATAAAGCCCCCATGATCCAACCCAACTTCGACCTCTCCGAGCAGCCGTTCCGCGACGGGCGCATCGGCATTATCGACATCGGCAGCAACTCGATCCGCATGGTGGTGTATGACCAGCAGAAGCGCTCGCCGGTGCCGATCTACAATGAGAAAGTCATGTGCGCGCTGGGCAAGGGGATTGCCGCCACCGGCATCCTGAATCCCGACGGCGTCGAGTTGGCCAAGAATGCGCTGCGGCGGTTCCTGGCCATGGGGCGCAACATGGAGATCACCTCGCTTTACGTCATGGCCACGGCGGCCATCCGCGACGCGCAGGACGGCGAGAATTTCGCGCATTATCTGGAGGAAACCTACGACATCGACGTCGATATTATTTCCGGCAAAAAGGAAGCCAAGCTCGGCGCCTACGGCGTCTGCTCGTCGATGTACCGGCCGCAGGGCGTCATCGGCGATCTGGGCGGCGGCAGTTTGGAGCTGGTCAAAGTCGATGACGGGCAAATTGCCGACCATGCCAGCCTGCCGCTGGGCAGCCTGCGCATGATCGACGAAAGCAAGGGCGACCGCGACAAGCTGCATAAAATCATCGAGAAGCGCTTCGCCGATCTTAAATGGCTCGACGGCGAAAAGGCCGCCAATTTTTATGCCATCGGCGGCAGTTTCCGGGCGCTGGCCCGCATGTATATGGCCGAGATTAATTACCCGCTACGCATCCTGCACGAATATAAAGTCGAATCGAAAAAATTCATGGAATTCGCCAAGGAAATCGCCGGTCTCCCCGAAGGCAAAATCGAAAAACTGCCGGGCGCGACGCCCAAGCGCGTCCCTGCCCTGCCCGGCGCCGCCATCGTGTTGCAACACATCATGAGCCACATCCGCGCCGAGCACATCATCTTTTCCACCAGCGGCATCCGCGAGGGTTATCTCTACGAAAAACTGTCGCCCTATATTCGCAACCAGGACGGGCTGCTCGCCTCCTGCAGCGAATTCGCCGCCAAGGGCGGGCGCTCGACCTCCTACGCCAACGAGCTATTCACCTGGATGTTCAAGCTGCTCGAAAAGGAGTCGGAAAAGGAACGCCGCCTGCGCCTGGCCTTCTGCCTGCTGTCGGACATCGCGCTGCACATCCATCCCGAATACCGCGCCGAGTGGGCCTATCACCGCATTTTGTTCTCGGCGCTGACCGGGCTTACGCACCGCGAGCGCGTCAAACTGTCGCTGGCCATGTATCACCGCTACCAGTTCAAGATGAAAGAGGAATGGCCGTCGCTCAAGCTGCTGAAAGACGGCGACCGGGAATGGGCGAAGCTGGTGGGGTCGGCGGCCAACCTGGCCTATCACCTGTCGGGCAGCATCGCCGGCAACCTGCACAACACGTCGTTCATCGTCGAAAAAGGCCAGCTGTCGCTGCAGCTGGCCGGTAACATGCAGGACGTGCTGGGCGACGCCGTCAAACGCCGCATGGACGGGGTGCGGGAGGCGTGGGAGGAGTATAGAAAGTGATCCTGAAAAGCTATTGACACCCGAGTCGTTACGGGTTACTATAGGAATGTGATTCCATGATTCACAACTTTCGCCATAAGGGATTGAAGGGATTTTTCCTGACCGGCTCGACGGCGGGAATTAATGCCAAGCACTCTAAAAAACTGGCGTTGATATTGCGGCGCTTGCACATTGCCAATGCCATTGATGATATGGCTGTGCCCTCTCTCGGCTTGCACCCGTTAAAAGGCGATATGCGGGGATTCTGGGCAGTCAGCGTCAACGGCCCGTGGCGGATTATCTTCCGCTTCGATGAAGATGGCGCCTACGATGTCGATTACGTGAACTATCACTGAGGAGATAGATTTATGATGATGTACAACCCGCCGCATCCCGGCGAAGACATTAGGGAATTATATTTGAAGCCCATGAAGATGTCCGTGATCGACGCCGCCAAGGCGCTGGGCGTGACGCGCAAGACGCTGTCGGCCATCGTCAACGGCAGGGCGGGCATTTCCGCCGACATGGCCATCCGCCTGTCCAAAGTGTTCAAGACTACGCCCGAGCTGTGGGTCAACATGCAAAGCGGCTATGATTTATGGCACGCCATGCAGCGCATGAAAAACTGGAAGCCGAAGGTGGTATTTTCCGATGAGCATCCTGCCGATCGGCCGCTATAGGATGTAAATCCTTGCCGCCGGCGGGGAATTGCCTTACATAAACCGGTCTATGACCGACTTGAAACACATACGCAATTTTTCCATCATCGCCCATATCGATCACGGCAAGTCGACACTGGCCGACCGGTTGATCGAATATTGCGGCGGGCTGGATTCGCGCGAGATGACGGCGCAGGTGCTCGATTCGATGGACATCGAGAAGGAGCGCGGCATCACCATCAAGGCGCAAACCGTGCGGCTCACCTACAAGGCAAAAGACGGTGAGACCTACATCCTGAACCTGATGGACACGCCCGGCCATGTTGATTTCGGCTATGAGGTGAGCCGCTGCCTGGCGGCCTGTGAGGGATCGCTGCTGGTGGTCGATGCGAGCCAGGGCGTGGAAGCGCAGACGCTGGCTAATGTGTACAAGGCCGTCGATGCGGGGCATGAAATGGTGCCGGTACTCAATAAAATCGACCTGCCCGCCGCCGATGTCGAGCGCATCCGCACGCAGATCGAGGAAGTCATCGGCATCGACGCCTCGGACGCCATCCCCATCTCCGCCAAAAGCGGCATCGGGATTCAGGAAGTGCTGGAAGCCATTGTCACCCGCCTGCCGCCGCCGAAGGGCGATGCCTCCGTGCCGCTCAAGGCGTTGCTGGTCGATAGCTGGTACGACATCTATCTCGGCGTGGTGATTCTTGTGCGCGTCATGGAAGGGGCGCTGGCCAAGGGCGCCAAAATCCGCATGATGAGCAACGGCTCGGCGCATAATGTCGAACAAATCGGCGTATTCACGCCCAAAAAAGTGCCGGTGGATAAATTGCTGCCCGGCGAAGTCGGCTATATCATCACCGGCATCAAGCAGGTCGCGGATTGCAAAATCGGCGATACCATCACCGAGGAGCGCCGCCCGGCCGATGCGCCCCTGCCCGGCTTCAAACCATCGCAATCGGTAGTGTTCTGCGGGCTGTATCCCACCGATGCTTCCGACTTCGAGCATCTGAAAGATTCGCTGGGCAAGCTGCGCCTCAACGACGCCAGCTTCGAATATGAAACGGAAAGCTCGACCGCGCTCGGCTTCGGCTTCCGCTGCGGCTTTCTGGGCATGTTGCACCTGGAGATTATTCAGGAGCGGCTGGAGCGCGAGTTCGATCTCGACCTTATCACCACCGCGCCCTCCGTCGTCTACCGGCTGAAGCTTACCGACGGCACGCGCCTGGAGCTGCATAATCCGAACGACATGCCCGACGTCACCAAAATCGAATTCATCGAGGAGCCATGGATTCGCGCCACCATCATGACGCCGGACGATTATCTCGGCAACGTGCTGGCGCTGTGCACGGAAAAGCGCGGCATCCAGGAAAACCTGACCTATGTCGGCTCGCGGGCGATGGCGGTGTATAAGCTGCCGCTCAACGAAGTGGTGTTCGATTTCTACGACCGGCTCAAATCCTGCTCCAAGGGCTATGCCAGCTTCGACTATGAAATCACCGACTATAAGGAGAGCGACCTGGTCAAGATGAATATCCTCGTCAACGGCGAGCCGGTCGACGCGCTGGCGCTGATCGTGCACCGCAGCCAGTCGGATTTCCGCGGGCGGCGGCTGTGCGAGCGCCTGAAAGACCTCATACCCAAGCATCTCTTCGCCATCCCCATCCAGGCCGCCATCGGCGGCAAAATCATCGCGCGCGAGACCATCAGCGCGCTGCGCAAGGACGTGCTGGCCAAATGCTATGGCGGCGACATCACGCGCAAACGCAAGCTGCTCGACAAACAAAAAAAAGGCAAAAAACGCATGAAGGAATTCGGCAATGTCAATATTCCGCAGAGTGCGTTTTTAGCGGCGCTTAAGATGGGGGATGAGTGATTAATTATTGCCTAACGCATTAGCTGCTGCTAAGATTGT
>JABDCD010000041.1 GCA_013288305.1 Alphaproteobacteria bacterium
TCACTGTCGGCGTTTTTATGCTTATGGCGCAGCGCCTCCAGCTGTTCCTTGAGCGAGGAGGGCGGCGGAGTGGATTTGCGGACGGCTTTGGTCATAAGGACGCTATTTTAGCCCTATTGCCGGGCAGTTCCAGTGATTTCATTGTTCCATCAGCGCCAAATCCGGTTCTTTCCGTCCGGCCAGAATGTCGGCGGCGAGCCCATGGTCCAATGCGTTCTCCCACCGGGCAATCATGACGGTGGCCAGGCCGTTGCCGACCAGGTTGACGCGGGCGCGGCCGGTCGACATGAAACGGTCGATGGCGAAGATCAGCGCCAGCCCGACTTCCAGATTTTGCTGCGGGATGAGATGCATCGACGACAGCGTCGCTGCGAGTACCAGAAATGCGCTGCCGGTGACGCCCGCCGCGCCTTTGGACGTAATCAGCAATACGCCGAGCAATGTCAGCTCCTGCCATAGCGTGATCGGCGTGTTGGTGGCGTAACAAATGAACAATGCGCCCATGGTAAAATAAATCGATGAACCGACGAGGTTGAAAGAATAACCGGCAGGAATGACGAGGCCCACCACCGGCTTCGAACAGCCCAGCGCCACCAGTTTTTCCATCATGCGCGGCAGGACGGTTTCGGATGACGACGTGCCGAGCACGATCGTCAATTCCTCGCGCAGATATTTGAGAAATTGCCAGGTGCTGAGCTTGCAATAAAAACGCATGACCGGCGCTAGCACGAGAAAAATAAATAATATGCCGGTGGCATAGAAAATAAGCACTAATTCGCCCAACTCCTTGAGTGAGCCGACGCCGAATTTGCCGACGGTATAGGCCATCGCGCCGAAGGCGCCGACGGGCGCGGCCAGGGTGATGATATCGACCATCTTGAACAACACATGAGAAAAAGATTCGATAATGGCCAGCGCCTCGCGGCCTTTGCTGCCCAGCTTCGCCAGTGCGCTGGCGAAGAGTATGGCCACCAGCAACACCTGCAATATTTCGCCGCCCGCGAAGGCGGAAACCAATGTCGAAGGAATAATGTGCATGAAGAAATCGGATGCGCTGCCCATCCCGGCGCTGGCCATTTTTTCTCTGACGGCACTGGTATCGAACTGCGTCACGTCGATATGCAGTGTAGCTCCGGGCTTCAATATTTCGACCAGAATCAGGCCGATGACCAGCGCCAGCGTGGTGATGATCTCGAACCAGAGTATGGCTTTCGCGCCGACGCGGCCGACCTGTTTCATATCGCCCATACCGGCGATGCCGCTGACGATGGTACAGAAGATAATCGGCGCGATCATCATCTTGATCAGGTTGATGAACCCGTCGCCCAATGGCTTCATGGCAATGGCGCGGGCGGGATCGAAATAGCCGAACGCTACTCCGGCGATAATGGCGATGATAACCTGAAGGAAGAGGTTTTTGTAGAAAGGCTTTTTTGTCATCAGGCCGGATCGCCCCAGGTTTTGCGCGTGAAATTATGCGTGGCTTCGATGGTGCGCACGGTGCCGGTTTTGGAGCGCATGACGATGGAATGCGTCTGCGCGCCGCCGGGGAAGCGGTGGACGCCGCGCAACATCGAGCCGTCGGTGACGCCGGTGGCGGCGAACATGACGTCGCCCTTGGCTAAATCTTCCAGCGCGTATTTGCGGTTCAAATCCTTGATGCCCATGCGCCCGGCGCGGGCTTTTTGTTCCTTGTCGTTAAACAGCAAGCGGCCTTGCATCTGGCCGCCGATCGAGCGCAGCGCCGCCGCCGCCAGCACGCCTTCCGGCGCGCCGCCGATGCCCATATACATATCGACGCCGGTATCCGCCCGCGAGGTGGCGATGACGCCGGCGACGTCGCCGTCGGCAATCAATTGGATGCGCGCGCCCGCCTCGCGTACCTTGGCGATCATTCTCTTGTGGCGGTCGCGCTCCAGTATGACAACGACGAGATCGGAGACCTCGCATTTTTTGGCCCTGGCCAGATTTTTGAGATTTTTGAGCGGCGCATCGTCGAGATCGACGACGCCGTCCGGCAGCCCGCCACCGACGGCGATTTTATTCATATAGACATCGGGCGCATGGAGGAAGCCGCCCTTCTCGGCCATGGCGATGACGGCCAGCGCGTTGACGCCGCCGTGGGCGCAGATGGTCGTGCCTTCGAGCGGGTCGAGGGCGATGTCGATCTGCGGGCCGGTGCCGGAGCTGTTGCCGACTTTTTCGCCGATATACAGCATCGGCGCCTTATCGCGCTCGCCCTCGCCGATGACCACGGTGCCGTCGATGGACAAGCCATTGAGCGCCTCGCGCATGGCGTTGACGGCGGCCTGGTCGGCTTTTTTCTCGTCGCCGCGCCCCATCCAGCGGGCGCAAGCCAATGCTGCTGCCTCGGTGACGCGCACGGCTTCCAGCGCGAAATTGCGGTCGGACCAGAAGGATTTTTGCGGCTTGGCGGTAGTTTTTTTGGCAGGTGCGGTCATAAATCTTCGATCCTTATCGGTAGTGGTGTTTTGGTTTCCGATGCCTTCACCGGGGGAAGCGCCTGCAACTGCGCTGCCGGCAGTATAAACGGTTTATACGCCACGCCGCGCGCCATGTCCATCAGGTCGGCTACGACGGCCGAGGCGGTCGGCAGCGACCCGGCCCCCCTTCCTTGAAAAAACACCGTCCCCACCGCATCGCCCTCGACGATGACGCCGTTGACCACGCCCTGCACATGATAGAGCGGTGAGGATGCGGGCACGAGGCAGGGCTGCACGCGCTGGGCGATTTTTCCGTCTTTTAAGGTAGCGACGCCGAGTAATTTAATGCGGGAGTTATTCGCTGCGGCGCTTTCCATGTCTTTCAGTGTGATGCCGCGAATGCCTGTGGCCTGCACCTGCGCCAAATCCGGCGCGCAGCCGAAAGCCAGGCTGGCCAGTATGGCGGTCTTGTGGGCGGTGTCGACGCCGTCGACGTCGAAACCCGGATTGGCTTCGGCGTAACCCAGTTTCTGGGCGTCTTTCAGCGCCTCGTCGAAGCTGCATTTGCGCTCCCACATTTCGGTCAGGATGTAATTGCACGTGCCATTCAAAATCCCCAGGACTTTGCTAAAGCGATTGCCTGCCAGCGATTCGCGCATGGCCTTGATGATGGGGATGCCGCCCGCCACCGCCGCCTCGAAGGCAAGCGTCGCGCCGGATGTTTCCGCCATCTGCGCGAGGCCGAGCCCATGCGTGGCCAGCAGCGCCTTGTTGGCGGTGACGACGTTTTTTCCTGCGGAGAGCGATTTTTCCACCAGCTTGCGTGCGATGCCCTCCGACCCGCCGATGAGTTCTACCACCACATCGACATCATCAGAGAGCGCCAGCGCATCCGCCACCCACTTCGCCCCGCCCAGCGGCAAGGCCTCCATCTCGCTTTTATCTTTGGCGGATACCGCCGTTACCGTGAGTTTGCGGCCCGTGCGCTGCTCGATAATCTCCGCATTCTGCGCCAACAGCTTCGCCACGCCGCCGCCGACGGTGCCCAAGCCTGCGATGCCGATGCGGAGGGGCTGTTGTGATAAAATGGTCATTTTTTTCTTGGCCTATAAAATATCGAAAAGAGTAAAGCTATAATTAACCAGGATGTAGTATTTGCTCCTTCGTTCTCTCCAAGAATGTAAACGGGGTGGTTTTTAAGATAGATGATATCCGTTTTTCCATTAAGCGGTACGGATTCCCAGTAAGATCTATTAGTTCTGTAATCCGTTGTGTAAGTTTTCCCCTCAGCGGTGTGATACGTCACAACTAAATAACAGTCTGGTTTCATATCATAGACCATGACTGGATTTAAGGCGGAGAAGATCGAAGGTTCTTCAAATTTGGCGGTTACCGTCGCTTTGATTTCAACACCATATTTTGCAAAAACCAATAGCTGTATGCCTTTATATGTGAACAAAACTAGCCCTAATATAAGAATTCCAAGCAATATTTTAGGAAATTGCTCAAGAAATAATGCAATATCACTTTTGCGAAATTCACTATCAAGTTTGCTTACAAAACGCGAATACCATTTTTCAGGCTCATTGGGGGGAACATTCATCCTATCTTCTCCATTGCTTTAATCTGTTTCTCCGCATCGGCGGCTAGGAACCGCTTGATGTTTTTGGTCGCCTGGCGGATGCGGTGTTTGTTTTCGACCAGCGCGATGCGGACATAACCTTCGCCACCCGGGCCGAAGCCGATGCCGGGGGCGACGGCGACGTCGGCGTGTTTCAGCAATAATTTGGAAAATTCGAGGCAGCCGATTTTGGCGTAAGGCTTCGGCAGCGGCGCCCACAGGAACATCGAAGCGTTGGGCACAACGATATTATCCCACCCGGCGTCGATCAGTCCCTTGGCCAGAATGTTGCGGCGTTCCTTGTACATTTTGCGTAGTTTCTCCACATACTCCTGCGGGCCGTTCAGGGCAGCGGCGGCGGCGACCTGTACCGGCAGGAAGGTGCCGTAATCGAGATAGGATTTGATCTTGGTCAGCGCCGCGATCAGCTTTTTATTGCCCACCGCATAGCCGATGCGCCAGCCTGCCATCGAATAAGTTTTGCTCATGGTGGTGAATTCGACAGCGAGGTCTTTCGCGCCCTTGACCTGCAGAATCGATGGCGGCGGATTGCCGTCATAGTATAATTCGCAATAGGCTAAATCGGATAAAACATAGATGCCGTAATGGCGGCAGATGTCGATGACCTGCTCGTAAAAAGCGAGATCGACGGAAGCCGCCGTCGGGTTGCACGGATAGTTGACGATCAGTGCGACGGGGCGGCGTTTTGCGGTTTCCAGAACTTTTTTAAGTGCGGCGAAAAATATTTCGCCCGGCTGGTTGGGAATGGAAATCACCTCCGCACCGGCGATGACGAAGCCCCACATGTGAATCGGATAGCTGGGATCGGGTACGATGAAAGAGTCCCCCGGCGCGCTGATGGCCTGTGCCATGGTGGCGAGTCCTTCTTTGGAGCCGATGGTCACCACCACTTCCGTTTCGGGATCGAGCTCGATGCCGAAGCGGCGCTGATAATAGGCCGCCTGCGCCTTGCGCAAGCCGTGGATGCCGCGGGAGAGCGAATAGCGGTGCACCTTGGGGTCTTTCAGCGTCTCGCGCAATTTCTCGACGACGTGCGGCGGCGGGGCGGAATCGGGATTGCCCATGCCGAAATCGATGATGTCGGCTCCGGCGGCGCGCGCGGCCGCCTTCATCTTGTTGACTTCGGCGAACACATAGGGCGGCAGCCGCTGGATGCGGTAGAATTCGTCGCTCATATTACGGGGCGGCGGGCGGTGGCGGCAACGTTTGTTCCCGTTCCGAATAGCGCGACGCCGGCAGCACCTTGACCGTTTGCAGGATCTGCGGCGGCGGCAACCCTATATCCGCCAGCGGATCGGCTTGTG
>JABDCD010000042.1 GCA_013288305.1 Alphaproteobacteria bacterium
CGCTACCGCGCCCGCCGCGACGATGATAAGGGCGTGCGCGACATGTTGCTGGCCGCGCCGGGACATGTCCCCTACCCCGAAAAATGGTGGAAAATACGCGAGCAGCAAATCCGCGGATCCATCGGCGAAAGAAATTATGCCATGGCCAAAAAACTGCTGGCCAACCACGCCCAGTCCGACGGCAGCGAATTCGCCGAAGCGACGTGGCTCGAAGGCTGGCTGCACAGCGAATTTCTTGACCAGCCCAAACCGGCCTATGAAGCGTTCACCCGCATGTATAACGCCGTGCGCTATCCGGTCAGCAAGGCGCGCGCCGCCTATTGGGCCGGGCGCGCGGCAGAAAAATCCGGCGACCAGAATACGGCGAATCACTGGTACAAGAGCGCCTCCGCCTATCCGACGACGTTCTACGGCCAGCTGGCGGCGCTCAAAGTGCGCGATACCGAGCCGCTGCACATTCCGGCGCCACCCATCACCAGCGCCGATGACCGCCGCGATTTCGACGACAGCGAGCTGGCGCAGGCGGTGAAACTCTGTGTCGAGATGAACGAAAACGAACTGGCGGGCCGCCTGGTCTCTCACCTGGTGGAAAGCGCCGACAGCGACGGCGAAATAGCGCTGGCCGCGGGACTCGGCAACCGCCTCGACGATCCACACTTAAGCGTCCACGCTGCAAAAAAAGCGTTGCAGCAGAACGTCGTGCTGATCGATAGTGGTTATCCAGTGCCGAAAACGCCCGATGAATTACCCATCGAACCCGCCCTGGCGCTGGCCATTACCCGGCAGGAGAGCGAGTTCGACGCACAGGCGAAAAGCCCCTCCGGCGCACTGGGCATGATGCAGCTGATGCCGGCGACCGCCCGCGAAATCGCCCGCAAAAACGGCATGAGCGCCGCGCCCTCGCGATTATTCGATGCTGAGTACAACATGACGCTGGGCAGCCTGTATATTTCGCGGCTCATCGACGGCTATAACGGCTCGTGGATCATGGCCATCGCCGCCTACAACGCCGGGCCGGGCAATGTCCGCGGCTGGGCGCATCAATTCGGCACGCCGGGCAACAATATCGACAACGCCGTCAACTGGATCGAGACCATCCCCTTCACCGAAACGCGCAATTACGTCCAGCGCGTGCTGGAAAACGTCCAGGTCTACCGCCACATCGAAGCGGACGGCGGTTCGCCGAAACTCATGCTGGGCGAGGATTTAGTGAAATAATCATTTCCGCTTCTGGTTGCAATTATACAAATCGTCGTCCACGCAGCCGACGACGGTAGGCGCGGTGTAGCTGGGATCGTTTTCCCGCGCCCGCTGGTAAACGCGCGAATAGTCGATATCGTCCCATTCGCTGTGCCGCGATGGGGCGCATCCCGCCAGCAACAGCAACGCCGCCGCGGCTATGGGTTTATAGTCAATCATAGGCTCGTCATACACCTTCGCCGCCCGCAAGTGAACCCACAAACAAAGCGTATTGTTTTTTAATGGGATAATGTTTTATTTACCAATAATTTACTAAAACCTGTCATGGTAGTTGTTCTATAAATCCTGTGAGATGCGCAAGCGGCTGCACAGGATCATACGAAAAAGAAACACGATCCTGCGCAATCGCTTACGCGCTTCGCAGGATTCACAAAGGAGCAAAGCCTATGGCCGCCGTTGAAAAAATGCAGAGTCCGTCCCCCTCCAAGCGCACCGCGACATTATCGGTCGGCGATAAGAACGTCAGCTTCCCTATTTATGACGGGGTCGAGGGGCCAAGCGTTATCGACATCAGCAAGCTTTACGGCGAGACCGGCTTTTTCACGTACGACCCGGGCTTCATGTCCACCGCGTCCTGCGATTCGAAAATTACCTTCATCGACGGCGACAAAGGCATCCTGCGCTACCGCGGCTACGACATCGACGCGCTGGCCGAAAAATGCGATTTCCTGGAAGTCGCCTATCTGCTGCTCAACGGCGAACTGCCCAACAAAAAAGACAAGCAGAGCTTCGACCGCACCGTCACCCTGCACACGATGATTCACGAGCAGTTGCATTTCCTGTTCCGCGGCTTCCCGCGCGCCTCGCACCCGATGGCGATCATGGTAGGCGCGGCGGCCTCGCTGTCGGCATTCTATCACGATTCGCTCGACATCAATGTTGCCGGCGAGCGCGAGCTTGCGGCGTATCGCCTCATCGCCAAGATGCCGACGCTGGCGGCGATGGCCTATAAATATTCCGTCGGAATGCCGTTCATCTACCCGCAGAACGATATGAGTTTCGCCGAGAATTTCCTGCACATGATGTTCGCCACGCCGTGCGAGAAATACAAGGTCAACCCGGTGCTGGCCAAGGCGATGGATAAAATCCTTATCCTGCACGCCGATCACGAGCAGAACGCCTCGACGTCAACGGTGCGCATGGCCGGATCGTCCGGCGCCAACCCGTTCGCCTGCATCGGCGCGGGCATCGCCTCGCTGTGGGGCCCGGCGCATGGCGGCGCCAACGAGGCGGTCATCAATATGCTCAAGGAAATCGGCGATGTATCGAAGATTCCCGATTTCATCAAGAAGGTGAAAGATAAACAGTCAGGCATCAAGCTGATGGGCTTCGGCCACCGCGTCTATAAGAATTACGACCCGCGCGCCACGGTGCTGCGCAAAACCTGCCAGGAAGTGCTGGCCGAACTCGGCAAGATCGATGAACCGTTACTCAAAATGGCGGTGGAACTCGAACGCATCGCCCTGTCCGACGAGTATTTCGTCGAGCGCAAGCTTTACCCCAACGTCGATTTCTATTCGGGTATCATCTACCGCGCCATGGGCATTCCGTCCAAAATGTTCACCGTATTGTTCGCCGTCGCCCGCACCGTCGGCTGGGTCGCGCAATGGAAAGAAATGATGGAAGACCCCAAAACCAAGATCGGCCGCCCGCGCCAGCTATTCACCGGCAGCGCGCCCAGGGCTTTCGTTCCCTTGGAGAAACGATAATAACCCGGCGAATTGCGTAATAGCGAAAATTGCGCTATACTGTTCAGAGATAAGAACGGGAGGATCGTATGGATCATAAAAACACCTCTGAAAATAGCACAGCCTGCTCCGGCTGCCAGGGCATCAACTGGTGGGCAACGCTCATCGTCGCCGTGATCGCGGTGCCGTCGTTCGGTGCTGCCGTTGCGGTATTAAGCGGCACCAGGGGAGTGCTGGCCATCGCAATATTCGTGATAGCCTGCTGGTTTTGCACTTATCTCGGCATGAAGTTGATGCACAATCCAAAAATGATGCAGAAAATAGAGCTTACGAAGAAGCCGTAACCGGACCCCGCGACAAGCACCGGGATAATTAACCCACCAGTTTCAGCAATGCCGGGTTGAGGAGATTTCCCTGGGCGGCGGCGGCAATGGCGGCGTTATATTGAATACTCGCCAATGAACTTTGCGTCGAGGCGGCAGCCACGTCGGTATCGCTGATCGCGGATTGCGCCGCCTGCTGATTGATGATGGCGGAATCGACATTCGCCCCCGCGAAATCAAGCGTCTGCTGGAATGCCCCGACATTAGCCTGTGTGCCGATGATCTGGTTCAGCGCGTCGCCCAGCGTGGTAAGCGCCTGGCTGGCGCTATCGGAGGACAATAAATTCAAATTCCGCCCGCCGAACAGGCTGGCGGTAGACTGGTCGGCAACCGACAGATCGTTGCCGCTATTGCTGTTAGTATTGAGCAAACTATCCAGCGGCAGCGAAAGGCTGCCGTCCAATATATTCTGGCCGTTGAAGGAGGTCGTTCCGGCGATACTGTCGATCTCGCCGGCGAGTTGCTGGAATTGCTGATTGAGCTGCTTGCGGTTATCGGCGTTGAGTACCGGCGATCCGGCCTGCGACGCCAGCGACTGCAGCTGGCTGATCACCTGCTGAATCTGTCCGATGCCGCCCGCTGCGACCTGCGCCAGGCTCGATGCCTGCGCCAGATTGCCCGATACCACCTTGAGGGCAGCGGTCTGGGATTGCAATTGCGTGGCGATGGCAACCACATCACCTGTTGACTGGCTGTTGCCGCTGACAATACTGGCCAGCGCCGCAAACAATTTGTCGCCGGCGTTCTGGACGTTTTGTGGCTGTCCGGCGCCGATTCCCGATAATGAGGTGATGGCCATATATCCTCCTGATATTTCCAGCTGTGCCGGCACCCTAAATGGGCTAATCGCGTTTCGACTAATTATTGTATAGTATAAACCTTACCGGACGATTAATCAACCCGATTTTCTATAAATCCAGTAAATTTCTTGCAAAATCAGCCGCTTGAAATGGGCTAAGATCGTCGATTCCCTCGCCGGTGCCGATGAAATGGATGGGCATGGCGCATTGTTTCGCCAGTGCCACCAGGATGCCGCCCTTGGCCGTGCCGTCGAGTTTGGTTATAATCAGCCCGGTCACCTGCGCCATATCCCTGAATGCCTGCACCTGACTTAAAGCATTTTGTCCGGTAGTGGCATCAAGTATCTGAATTACATGGTGTGGTGCGGCGACGTCGATCTTTTTCAGCACCTTGGAGATTTTCTGCAATTCAGCCATCAGATTGGCTTTATTCTGCAACCGCCCGGCCGTGTCGATCAACAATATATCGGCATGTTCCGCCTTCGCCCGTTCATAGGCGCGGAAAGCGACTGAGGCCGGGTCGGACTGCGGCTCGCCGGTAATGACCGGAATGTGCGAGCGGTTGCCCCATTCTTGAAGCTGCTCCACCGCCGCGGCGCGAAACGTATCCGCCGCCGCCAGCATAACGGAAAGCCCCTGCCCTTTGAACTGCGCTGCCAGCTTGCCAATCGTTGTCGTCTTGCCATTGCCGTTGACCCCAACCATTAAAACAACCGTAGTCCCTCCTGCTTGCGGAGCAATCAGCGGCACCGCCAACGGCTGCAAAATTCTTGTAATCTCATCGGCCAGAAATTGCCGTACTTCCTGCGGCGAAATATCCTTGTCGAATTTCTGCTTCGCCAGCGCTGCTCCCAACTCCGCCGCCGCT
>JABDCD010000043.1 GCA_013288305.1 Alphaproteobacteria bacterium
ATTCATTTTTATATCGTTGGCACTGGCTCCGACCGGATGCTGGGGCATGAGACCAGCGACAAGGTGACGGTGACCGGGAAACTGCCCTCGGTGCTGCCGTATCTCACCCATGCCGATGTGTCGGTGGTGCCGTTGCAATTTGAATCCGGCACGCGGTTTAAAATTCTGGAGGCGGCGGCCTGCCGCATTCCCCTGGTGTCGACGACGCTGGGTGCCGAAGGGCTTCCGGCCAGGCACGGCGAGCATCTGTTGCTGGCCGATAACGCGGAGGATTTTGCCGCCGCCATTATACGGCTGGTTAGCGATAGGCCCTATGCACTGGGGCTTGCGGAGGCCTGCCGCCAGATGGTGTATGGACAATTCAGCGTCGATACTTTAGTACAAGAGGCGCAGCGGATATTGGAGGTTTTACAGGATGATCGAGCGCATCAACCATAACGGGCAACTGCTGGCCATCATCGTGCGCGCCGCGTTCCGCGAGCCGGGGATTCATTTTTTTACCGAGGCGGAGCTGTCGCAGCAGCTGGGCTATATGCGGCATCCGGCGGGCAAGGTGATCGCGCCGCACGTGCATAACCCGGTTGCCCGCGAGGTGCATTACACGCAGGAAGTGCTGTTCATCCGCCGCGGCAGCCTGCGCGTCGATTTTTATTCGGATGCGCAGGCTTATCTCGAAAGCCGCATCCTGCGCCAGGGCGATACCATATTGCTCGCCACCAACTTTAAATGTGGCCGCGCTCGGCGCAGCGCCTTAATCAGCGGGAAGGAAATATTGCCATAACCCAGCCACACCACGTCAATCTTCCATTGGTCGATGCACCGCAACAGATAGGCCGCATCCCGCGCCGTATCCCAGCCGGTGACGTCGCCGAGGACCCGCCGCGCCTTGCCGATAATGCGGTTTTCAAAATGCAGGCGGCACGATGGCGCATAGCGGAATTCTTTTGCGAAAGAGGCATAAAATGCTTCGGCCGCCGCCCCGCCCATCGCCGCCCGGCTGACGCGCGAGACAATATGCAGCGTTCCCACACGGCTCAACGCCTTGATGCTGTTTTCGATGCGCAGCTGCGAACCGCCTGCCGGCGGATGCTCCAGCACCGGCGTGGTGAAAAGAATATTCATGCGCTGTTTTTCAGCAATTGAATATCCGCCATCACCATCTCCTCAATGATGGAACTCAAACTGCGCTCCGGCTTCCAGCCGAGGATTTTTTGCGCCCTGGCGGCATCGCCCACCAGCGGCACGTCCGCCTCGGGCCTCACATATTGCGCGTTGACTTCGACGAATTGCTTATAATCCTTGCCCACCGCGGCAAACGCCATCCTGAGCACATCCTCGACGCTATGCAATAAACCGGTGGCGATGACGTAATCGTCGGGCGCGTCCCGCTCCAGCATCGCCACCATGGCGCGCACATATTCGGGCGCATAGCCCCAGTCGCGCCGCGCCGACATATTTCCCAGCTCCAGCCGATCGCTTAAACCCAGATGAATCTTGGCGGCGGCGGAGGTGATCTTGCGGGTGACATACTCGAATCCCCGGCGCGGCGATTCATGGTTGTAGAGAATCCCGGTGCAGGCGAACAGCCCATGCTGGCGGCGATAATTCGCCACCAAGTGGTAGCTCGCCAGCTTGGAGATGCCGTAAAGCGAACGCGGATTGAAGCGGCTTTTTTCATTCTGGGGAAACTCGTCCGGCGCACCGAACATCTCGCTCGATCCGGCAAAATAAAGACGGCATTCCGGCGCCAGTTCCTTCAGCGACGACAGCAGGTAATGCGTCGCTGAAAAATTATGGCTCAGGATGGTGTTCTCGTCGTCAAACGCATAGCTTACGAAGCTGGAGGCCGCCAGGTGATAACATTGGTTTGGCCGCACGTCGGAGACGATCTTGTACAGCGAAAGCGGGTTGTCGATATTGGCGGCATGGAGCCGTATTTTGTCGCGGATGCCGATGATATTGACCAGCCGGTGCGCCGGGTCTTCCAGCGCCTCGCGCCGCACGACGCCATGCACTTCCCAGCCCTTCGCCAGCAGCATCTCGGCGAGGTAGGAACCGTCCTGTCCGGTAATGCCGGTAATCAGCGCGCGGGGGGGTGAAGCGTGCATAGGGTTCAATGAAAAAATTTCAAAATTTCCCGTGTCATTCTGGATAACTCCAGCCATTGCGACCTTCGATACCGGGAGTAAAACCCCGGCGGCTTTCCCCATACCGCTTCGTAGCGGCGAAGCCTGGCCGGCACCGACTCCGTCGCGTAGGAAAGTTCGCTATGCATTGTCGGGTAGATCTTCGTTCCCTCAGCGAGTTTATCCCGATATTCCTCAAGCAGCCGCAACATGTCGCCATCGGGCATGGCGCCCCTTTCCGAATGCGTAGTCAGGCGCGGATGCGACTCCGGGCGGTAACCGCTATAGTGGAAAAACCTGAGCGGCGCACTGCCCGCCATCCATCCCTTATCCGACCACGTCACCCTGCGTTCATAAATATTCCAGTAGGCGGCGTTGCAGCCGGGATCCCTCACCAGTTCCACCGCGTCGGGAAAATACCACGGCAAAAACGATACCCACGTCTGCTCATGATACAGGTTTATTTCCGGAATGAAAAAATGATTATGCTGCACTTTACGTTCAAGCCAGTCCAACGCGGCGCGCGCTTGCTCACTGGCGCGCACGGCGCAACAGCCGTTATTGATGAAACCCGCCACCGGCAATTCAAGGTCGTCGGGCAGGCAGCCGTCATCGGGGATGGGGGAATGGACATGCGGCGTCAGCGCAATGGACTTGCGCTCCAGCGCCTCGAAGAACGGCGCCAGCGGCGCATAGCAAAAAATATCGGCATCGAGCATGACGATCTGGTCATAGCCCTCCTCGAACAATATTTTTTTGATGTAGGACGAGCGCAGCACCCCCACCATGTCGTAGGCGGTGTAATAGCGCTTCATTTTTTCAAGCGGCACTCCCCGCAGCGCGTCGGCGCCGTCCACCCGCAGCAACGGCAGGGATTCGATGGTTATGCCGGAAGCCGTGGCGGCGGAGACGCCCACCAGCAGGATGCGAATGTCGTCGGCGGGATGAAATGCGGCGTAGCTGGCGGCCATGGTCAGCGCCATCGGCAAATAATCGCCCGTGACGACGCAAAGCAACGCGCGTTTCATTGGTTACTCGCCAACCGCTTGCGGACAGCATCGGGATTATTCAAGGCCAGCGTAACCAATTCGCAAATGGAAGCGATGTCGCTGTCCGACACCGCCGTGCCCGTCGGCAACGACAGCACGCGCTGCACCAGCGCCTCCGTGTGCGGCAGGGAAGAGGGGGCGTTCGGGTACAGCGAACGGTAAGGCTCCATGCGGTGACAGCCGGGATAAAAATACCGGCGCGCCAGCACGTTCTCGGCATGGAGCATCTGCATGATCTCATCGCGCGTCAGGGCCGCCGCCGGATCTATTTCAAGAGTCACATATTGCCAGTTATAGCGGTCTTCCTCCGGAAAACGGTACAGGCGGAGGCCCGGCAACCCGCCCAGGCGGTGTGCATAGGCATCAAAATTGCGGCGGTTATGCGCCACGAAATTCTCCAGGCTTTCCAGCGACGTGATTCCCATCGCCGCGGAAATCTCCGGCATCTTGCCGTTAGTGCCGATGGATTCGACGCAGTCATATCCGGTGAAGCCGAAATTATGCATCATGCGCAGGCGCCCGGCCAGCGCTGCATCGTTGGTAACGACGGCACCCCCTTCGAAGGAGTTGATGAACTTGGTGGCATGAAAGCTGAACACTTCCGCATCGCCGAAATTCCCGATCCCGATGCCTTGGTGGGTACAGCCGAGCGCGTGCGCCGCATCGAAGACAAGCTTGAGCTTGTGTTTTTGCGCAAGGTCCGCCAGCCGCTCCGGCGCCGCCGGCCGGCCCCACAGATGCACGCCGATGATGCCGCTCGTGCGCGGCGTGATGAGCTTTTCGGCAGCAGCGGGATCGATGGTATGCGTCAGCGGATCGACGTCGCAGAATACCGGCTGAATCCCTTGCCACTGCAGGGCATGGACGGTGGCGATGAAGGTAAAAGAAGGGACGATCACCTCGCCGCTCATCCCCAGCGCGCGGATCACCAGTTCCAGGCCGACGGTGCCGTTGCACATGCTGACGCAATGGGCGGCACCGGTAAGCTCGCAAATCCGGCGCTCGAATTCCTGGACATACGGCCCGTTATTGGTAAGCCACCGGCTGTCCAGTATGTCTTCCATGCGCCGCGTCAGTGCGGCGCGGTTGCCGATGTTGGGACGCCCCACGTGCAACGGCTCGGAAAATGCCGGCTTGCCAGTGAAGACCGCCAAGTCATGAAGCGATTTCTTCTGCATGTTATCAGGATAGGATGGTGAAGATTGGACGGAATGCAGCATGTGTTTTTCCCTAAGCAGCTTCGCTACTCAACCCGCAGAAACATTTGTAAAAATTCATACAGGGGAAAAACCGGCCAATCAATACAAAATCACTTCAGGTAAGCTTCGCCTCGTCGCCGAGATCTGATTTCCCGCGCCGGGGAACCGTAAGCGACCTTATTTGCGGAAAGATTCTTGTCTAAATAACTGTTAGCGCCCAATACGGAATCATGGCCGATGGCGATGCCATCCTTCATCGTCGCGC
>JABDCD010000044.1 GCA_013288305.1 Alphaproteobacteria bacterium
TGCAAGTTTATTTTTGCGCGTATACGTGCTAAACATTACCCCTTTGAATTTTCATTGATAAGCAGGCACCCTTTGGCATCCCTAGTCGCAACCGCTCTGTATAAGCTCAAAAAACCGAGCATCATCCCCGGCTTCGGGCTGACGCTGGGGTTTACGTTGTTTTATCTGGCGGTCATCGTGATCATTCCCTTGTCGGGATTATTCGTCAAAACCGCGACGCTTAATTTCGCGCAATTCTGGCAGGAGGTCACTTCCGAGCGCGTCATGCACGCCTATAAAATCAGCTTCGGCCTGTCCTTCGCGGCGGCGCTCATCAACTGCTTTTTCGGATTGATTTTAGCGTGGATTTTGGCGCGCTACCGCTTTCCGTTCAAAAAAATCATCGATGCCATGGTCGATCTGCCGTTCGCGTTGCCGACGGCGGTGGCCGGCATCGCGCTGACGGCGCTTTATGCGCCGCACGGCTGGATCGGGCAGTATCTCGACCCGCTGGGCATCAAGGTGGCGTTCACGCCGCTGGGCATATTGATCGCGCTGCTCTTCGTCGGATTGCCGTTTATCGTGCGCACCGTCGAGCCGATTTTGCAGGATGCCGACCGCGAACTCGAAGAAGCCGCCATCAGCCTCGGCGCCTCGCGCTGGCAGACATTCTGCAAGGTTATCTTTCCCAGCATCGTCCCGGCGCTGCTCACCGGTTTTGCCATGGCTTTCGCCCGCGGCCTGGGTGAATACGGCTCGGTGATCTTCATCGCCGGCAATATCCCGAAACTATCGGAAATCGTGCCGCTCCTCATCGTCATCAAGCTGGAGCAATATGATTACGCCGGGGCGACGGCGATTGCCTGCGTCATGCTGGTGGCGTCGTTCATCCTGCTGTTCATCATCAACTGGCTGCAGCAATGGGCGGGCAACCGTTCGGTGAGAAACTGATATGTGGCGCAGGCACTCCCCCACCACCGAACCGTTCTGGATGCAGGCGCTGCTGATGACGGCGGGATTCGGCTTCATGGCGGTGCTGGTGTTGTTGCCGATGGCCGTCGTATTCGCCGAGGCGTTCAAGGCGGGGTGGGTGAGTTATCGCAATGCGCTGGAAGACCCTTCGGCGCTGTCGGCGATAAGGCTGACGCTGCTGGTGGCGGTCATTGCCGTGCCGCTCAATGTCGTTTTCGGGCTGGCCGCCTCGTGGGCGATTGCCAAATTCGATTTTATCGGCAAGCGGCTGCTCATCGCGTTCATCGATTTGCCGTTCTCCGTCTCGCCGGTGATTTCCGGCCTGATTTACGTGCTGCTGTTCGGGGCCAACAGCGTACTCGGCGGGTGGCTGGCCGATCACGACATGCAGATTATTTTTGCCGTGCCGGGGTTGGTGATTGCCACCATGTTCGTCACCTTCCCCTTTGTCGCGCGCGAGTTGATCCCGTTGATGGAAGAGCAGGGCACCGAGGAGGAGGAAGCGGCGATCATGCTGGGCGCGAACGGCTGGCGGACGTTTTTTTCGGTGACGCTGCCCAACATCAAATGGGGATTGCTTTACGGCGTACTGCTGTGCAACGCCCGCGCCATGGGCGAGTTCGGCGCGGTGTCGGTGGTCTCCGGCCATATCAAGGGGCTGACCAACACCATTCCGCTGCATGTTGAAATATTGTATAACGAGTATAATTTCGTGGCGGCATTCGCCGTGGCATCGATACTGACCGGGCTGGCGCTGGTGACGCTGTTGCTCAAGAGCCTGATTGAATTTAGATTCGCCGGTGAAATACGGGCGCAGAAGGGATAAAATGGCCATCGAAGTTAAAAATATCCGCAAGGCTTTCGGCGATTTCGCTGCGCTGGATGACGTCAGCCTCAAGGTCGATGACGGCGAGTTGGTGGCGCTTCTGGGACCGTCCGGTTCGGGCAAGACGACGCTGTTGCGCATTATCGCCGGGCTGGAATATGCCGATTCGGGCCGCGTGCTGATCGACGGTTCCGAGGCCAGCCGGATGCACGCGCGCGAGCGCAATGTCGGCTTCGTGTTTCAGCATTATGCATTGTTCAAACACATGACCGTGTTCGACAACGTGGCGTTCGGGTTGCGTGTGCGTCCGCAAGCGGTGCGGCCGCTGCCGGGAGAAATCAGCGATCGCGTCATGGCGCTGCTTAAATTGGTGCATCTGGATAAATTTTATGATCGCTATCCGTCACAGCTTTCGGGCGGGCAGCGGCAGCGCGTGGCGCTGGCGAGGTCGCTGGCGGTGGAACCCAAATTATTGCTGCTCGACGAGCCGTTCGGCGCGCTCGACGCCAAGGTGCGTAAAGAGTTGCGCCGCTGGCTGCGCCGCCTGCATGACGACATCCACATCACCAGCATTTTCGTCACGCACGATCAGGAAGAGGCGATGGAAGTGTCTGACCGCGTCGTGGTGATGAATCACGGCAAGATCGAGCAGGTGGGAACGCCGGAGCAGGTCTATCACAGCCCGGGCAACGGTTTCGTCTATGACTTCCTCGGCAATTATAACGAATTCGTCGGCTGGAAGGACGAGAACGGCGACGTGCACCTGGCTGAGGACGATCTGTGGGAAGCGCGGCAACAGACGCCGTCGGCGCCGGTGCTGACGTCGCGGACGCACTGGCTGTCCCGCTATCCCGAATTGACCAACGCCCTGCGCAAGGTGATTCCGGGCCTGCCGCTGCCGATGCAGACGCCCTCCAGCCGCGCCTTCGCCAAAATGACGCGCAGCCAGATGCGCGCGCTGCTGGCCGAGCGGGGTATTCCGGTGCGCGTCTTCGCCCGCCCGCATGAAATGTTCGTCACCAAAATGCCCGATGACGCACATGAATATATTCCCGTCGACGTGATACACATCAATCCGGCGGGTTCGCTGGCCAAGATCGAGATGCAACGCAAAAACGGCATCATTCTGCAAGCGGAAGTACCCAAAACCATTATCGATTCGCTGGCCATCAAGAAAGGCGATCACCTGTTCGTCAGACCGAAGAATGTGCGGGTGTTTGAGTGAGGTCACGGGTCACGGGTCATGAGTCATTGGTCATGGGTTTTTCGTTCTGATTTCGAACATAGTGTTATAGTATTATTACTTATGACCAGAGACTCATGACCCATGACCCATGACCTTAAAAAAAAACCTCCCCAACTATCTTACCTACCTGAGGATCGCCGTCATACCGGCGCTGATCCTGGTATTCTTTTTGAAAGGCGAATGGTCGTATTATTTGTCGGCGGCGCTGTTCTGTATCGCGGGCATTACCGACTGGCTGGACGGGTATGTCGCGCGCATGTGGGAGGCGCAGTCGAGCCTCGGGAGGTTTCTCGATCCCATTGCCGATAAATTACTGGTGGCGACGGCATTGATGCTTCTGGTCGCCTCCGGGCGCGCCGACTTGCTTCCGGCTATCGCCATCGTCTGCCGCGAAATTCTGGTATCGGGATTGCGCGAATTTTTAGCCGAAATTCGCATCGGCGTGCCGGTATCCAAACTTGCCAAATTCAAGACGGCGGCGCAGATGGCGGCGATTTTCTTCCTGCTGCTGGGCGCCGGCGGCCCGGCCTGGCTGTATAGCGAGTTTTTAGGCAGGCTGCTGCTGTGGCTTGCCGCCGGGCTGACGCTGGTGACCGGTTATGCGTATCTCAAGACCGGCCTTAAGCATATGAGCGAAGAACGCTGAATTTTAATACTCCCAATGCCCGGGGCGGAAATGCCAATGGGTGGAATCGTTAGGATCCTGCGTCCACTTATCCGGCACCCAATGCGCATCGGTGCGCTCTTCCACCCAATGCCCTGCTACCCATTCATAGTGGTCGTTTGCCCATCTCTGGTAGCCCGGTGCCCAGACATAGCCCTTCCGCGGCGACGGTATTGCTTCCTCCCGCATGGCGGGAGGGGCGGTGGTCACTATGATATCGGCATCGGCGTGGGCAACAGCCGGTATGATAGCCGGGATGGCGGCGCTTCCCATGATAACACATGAGCACAATAATGCGTTGCGAATGGACATATGAATCTCCTGAGTAATGTGAATAACCGTCTTCGACGATTTCACCTGGAAGATGCATGAAACAATATAAATATACTATATGGAAACATCCGTTATGCCATAAGGATAACGTAGGATCAGCTTTTTACCAGCTCGCTGAAATCCGCCATCAACTCCTTGGTGATAGGGCCGACGGCGAATTTTTGTTCGCCGATCTGGCCGACGGGGGTGACTTCGGCGGCGGTGCCGGTCAGGAATACTTCCGACGCTTGCGCCAATTCCTCCGGCTTGATGTGCCGTTCGATGACTTTCAGCCCGCGCTTTTGTGCCAGTTCCATGACGGCGCGGCGCGTGATGCCGTCTAAGAAACAATCGGGCGTCGGGGTATGTATGGCGCCATCGATGACGAAGAACATATTGGCGCCCGTCGCCTCGGCGATGAAGCCGCGATAGTCGAGCATCAGCGCGTCGTCGAAGCCGTCCTTCTCGGCGGCGTGCTTGCTTAGCGTGCAGATCATGTATA
>JABDCD010000045.1 GCA_013288305.1 Alphaproteobacteria bacterium
CCGAGATAAAGGCCGTATCGGAGGTTGACAATAACGCCGGCCGCGAATTACTTTCCATCATCAGTAAATATTAACTGATTAATTTAATTATTGGTGGAGAGTATATGCGCGGCATTAGTGCAACACTCGCTTGTGCGCTGATTATTTTGCCCGGCCTGGCATTTGCCGCTGATGACATCGGCATCGTCACCGGCCCGAAAACCGGCACTTATTACGCTTTCGGCAAGGACATCGCCCAGGTGGCGGCCAAGGCGCGCATCGACGTAAACGTCAAGCCGTCGGAAGGCTCCGTCGATAACATCAAGCGCATCAACAGCTCGGAAAATGCCGCGATCGGTATCGTGCAGTCGGACGTGCTGGGTTTTTTAAGCCGCTCGAAAAGCGTGCAATCGATGCGCATGGCCAGCAACCTGCGCATGATTTTCCCGTTCTATAACGAGGAAGTGCACGTGCTGGCGCGGCGCGACATCAAAACATTCGCCGACCTCAAGGGCAAGAAAGTCGCCATCGGCGAAGAGGGCAGCGGCAACATGCTGACCTCGATCAACCTGTTTGCGATGATGAATATTTCGCCCGGACAGAGCGTGAAAATTTCCCCGGCGCAGGGCGTCGTCGCCGTCCTCAAGGGCGAGCTGGACGCGGTGGTGTTCGTCGGCGGTAAGCCGGTCAGGCTGTTTAAAAACCTCGAAGATCTGAGCCTGCCGGAAAACCGCAAATACGGGGACATGCTGAGCGAAGTGCATTTCCTGGCGCTGGACGATCCTAAGATGCTCGAAGAATACAAACCGGCGGAAATCACGCCCGACGATTACAGTTTCGTGCAGCAAAAGGTGCCGACCATCGCCGTGCAGGCGGTGATGATCTCGTATGATTTCTCGCAAGGAAACAAGCGCCGCTGCGAAAGGCTGGGCAAGCTGACCAAGGCCATCCGCGCCGCCCTGCCCGGCCTCAAGGAAAAAGGCCATCCCAAATGGAAAGAAGTCAACCTCGACGCCGACCCCGGCATCTGGAAAAAAGACAGCTGCGCCTGGCCGGAAAGCAAAAAGAAACCCGATGACGATAAATCCGGCGCCGGACGGGATTTGATGAGGATTTTGGAGAAGGATAAGGCGAATTAGGCTACGTTCCTAAAACAAATGCCCCGCCTTCTTGCCCTTCGCCTCCAGGTAGCCATGATTGTGCTTTCCTGATTTGACCACCAGCGGCACGCGCTCGGCCACTTTGATGCCCGCTTTTTCGATGGCGGCCATTTTATGCGGGTTGTTGGTCAGCAGCCGTATGTTGCTCACGCCCAGTTTTTTTAATAGTGCGGCAGCGATGGAAAAATCGCGCTCGTCGCCGTCGAAGCCGAGCATGGCGTTGGCTTCGTAGGTATCGATGCCGCGTTCCTGCAAGCGGTAGGCGCGCAGTTTGTTGGCGATGCCGATGCCGCGGCCTTCCTGGTGCAGATAGAGCAACAGGCCGCTTCCTGCCGCGCTGATCTGTTGCAATGCCAGCTTGAGCTGGTCGCCGCAGTCGCAGCGCAGGCTGCCCAAAATATCGCCGGTGATACACGAAGAATGAATGCGCACTAGCGGCGTTTCAGCCATATCGCCTATGGCCAGCGCCAGATGCACCGAGGTGCCAAAGCGCTGGCGGAAACAGGTTAGCGTCGCCCGCTCGGCGCCTTCGATGGGGAGCGACGCCTCAGTCAGCGCAACAATATCGAGCGGCGGCGCCGCCCAATAGGCCCTGACATCGGCCTCAGCCACGCGCAGCCAGTCCGCGGGCAAGGAATCGCTCTCAACAGTCAGCAGCGCTGGCAACAGCGAGGCATATTTGGCCAGCGTCAGCAGCATATCCTGCGACGGCATCCCCGGCAACGGTGTCACCTCGGGCACATCTTTGTCATCGGCCAGCGGATCGGCCAACGCCAGCATCTCGTTTAAAGATAAATCCTGCGCGTCAAGCAGCGCCGCCGCCTTCGTTTCCAGCCCCAAGCTCCTCGCGCGCGCGCCGGTCAGCAATAGGTGGAGGCGGCTTCCCGGCAGGGCGCGAAGCTTCGACAACAAACCCTCCGTCACTCCCTCAATGGGGCAAGCGCCAAGCAACGCGCCATTATCTTCCTGAAAAACAATGCCCAATTGGCGGCGCAGCTGATCGACCGCCCGCCCGGTGGCAAGATGCGCTTGGCTGATGGATTCCGCTTCTGGCATATATTAAGTGTTAAGTTTAGGGTGAAAGCCGCTATAATAGCGCCAAAACCCGACCCCTGAAAGCTAAAACCTCATGATTCTCATCATCAGCAAGGACAAGGATTTTTCCGCCATCGTCGCCGAGCAGGTGAAGCGCGAGTTATCATTGCCCTACCAAATAGCCGAAAATAATGAGTCGGCAAAGACGTTTATGCCATCGGCGGCACTCGTTATCACCACCGAAGCGGAGACGGAAAATGCGCCCTGCCCGGTGATCGTGATCAAAAATCCGCCGATCCGGCTTTCGCCATTACTGGCCGACATTGCCTCGGCGCTGCAGAAGCAGGCGGGCGAATCGCTCGACCTCGGGCAAGGATATGGCTTGCAGTTGCGGCAAAAACAGCTTACCCACGCGGGTTCCGGCACAACGGTGGATGTCACCGACAAGGAAATACAGCTGTTGCAGTGCCTGACCGTTGCGAAGGGCGAAAGCGTGAGCAAGGAGCAATTGCTGAAAAATGTCTGGGGCATCGATGCGGATTTAAATACGCATACGCTCGAAACCCATATCTACCGCCTGCGCGGCAAATTGCGCGAGCTGGCGGGAGAAGAATTGATTGAGGCTGTAAATGGTGGATATGTATTGAAATGACCGTAAAAACCCCCATCATCGGCCTTTCTCGCCAGGAACTGACCGAAAAGCTTAAAGATCTCGGCGTCGAGCCTTTCCGCGCCAAGCAGATCTGGCACTGGATATACACCAAGGGCGCCACCGATTTCGCGCAGATGACGACCATCGCCAAAAAGCAGCAGGCGCTTCTCGCCGAGCATTTCACCATCGACCGCCCCGCCATCGCCAAAGACCTCACCTCGTTCGATACCACGCGCAAATGGCTGCTCGAATTTCCCGACGGCAACAAGGTCGAAACCGTGTTCATCCCCGAAGATGACCGCGGTGCGTTGTGCGTCTCGTCGCAGGTCGGCTGCACGCTGACCTGCAGCTTCTGCCATACCGGCACGCAAAAGCTGGTGCGTAATTTAAGCGCGGGCGACATCGTCGGCCAGGTGCTGGTGGCGCGCGACGGGCTGGGCGAGTGGGGCAAGCGGCGCGAGGATTGCCTGTTCACCAACATCGTGCTGATGGGCATGGGCGAGCCGCTGTTCAATTACGATAATGTCGCGGCGGCCTTGCACATCATCATGGACATGGAAGGCATCGCCATTTCCAAGCGCAAGATCACGCTCTCCACCTCCGGCGTCGTGCCGATGATCAAGCGCGTCGGCGACGAGCTTGGCGTCAACCTCGCTATTTCGCTGCACGCCGTGCGCGACGATTTGCGCGATGAATTAGTACCGCTCAATAAAAAATATCCGATTGCCGAGTTGCTCGAAGCCTGCCGCACCTACCCGGCGGCCAATAATGCGCGGCGCATCACCTTTGAATATGTCATGCTCAAGGGCATCAATGATACCGACGAGGACGCCCGCGAACTGGTGCGCCTGCTGGCCGACATCCACGCCAAGGTGAACCTGATCCCGTTCAACCCGTGGCCAGGCGCGCCTTACGTGTGTTCCAGTAATTCCCGCATCGACGCCTTCGCCCGCATTGTCAACGATGCCGGTTATTCCTCACCGGTACGCACCCCGCGCGGCCGCGACATCTTCGCCGCCTGCGGGCAGCTGAAAAGCGATAGCGAGAGGAAAAAGGGGGAGAAGGTGTGGCTGGGGGAGAGGCCGGCGGTTTAAAGTTCCCGGCCACCATCACCTTGCGCTTGACCGCTTCGCCTTGCATATTTGGTCATTGGACTGCCCGGCTTCGAATCATCATCCGGCGCCGAAGTTGGCGATCCTGTTGATGGGGCAGATGTCGCACCAAGCATAGTTATCGCATCTTCCTTCGTGCGAGCGAAGGTAAAAAAACGATCCATTTGCGTTATTTCAAAAACCTCAAATACTTGAGGATCTATGTTCGTCATCACTAACTTGGCGGGCGGATTTAACTTGGCCAG
>JABDCD010000046.1 GCA_013288305.1 Alphaproteobacteria bacterium
TTTGTCATAGTAATCTTGCAGTGTTATACAGATTTCATAGTACTGGATTCTCATCTTGGCGGGAATGACAAATATCACCCCCTCCCTAACCCTCCCCCCTCAAGGGGGAGGGGATTTTGTAAAAACCATTGCGCATCCGCCTCGGACGGATTACAAACCATTCGACTCTATGAATAAAGGCCGCGAATGAAAAAACTGCTTCCGCTTTTCGCTTTCCTCGGTGCCATCGCCACCGCCGTGGCCGTCCACGCTGAGTCGGCTTATGAGGGCATGGCCAAGCCCTGGCAGCTGGGCTTCCAGCCGCCGGCGACGCCGGTGATGCAGCGGCTGTACGACATGCATGATTTCCTGCTGGTGGTCATCACGGTGATTACCATTTTCGTGCTGCTGATCATGGTCTGGATCTGCCTGCGCTATAACCGCCGCGCCAATCCCGTCCCCAGCAAAACCACGCATAACACCAAGCTGGAGATCATCTGGACGGTGATTCCGATTGTGATCCTGGTCGTCATCGCGATTCCGTCGCTCAGGCTGCATTATTATATGGAGCGCATCGTCGATCCGGAACTCACCGTCAAAGTCACCGGCTACCAATGGTACTGGCATTACGATTATCCCGATAATGACGGCTTCGGTTTCGACAGCTATATCAAGAAGGGCGACGATGTGAAGGCCGGGGACATTCGCCAGCTGTCGGTCGATAACCGCATGGTCGTGCCGGTGGATACCAAGGTGCGCGTGCAGATCACCGGCGCCGAGGTCATCCATTCCTGGGCGGTGCCGGCCTTTGGCGTGAAAAAAGACGCGGTGCCGGGGCGGCTTAACGAAACCTGGTTCGAGGCGAATAAAACCGGCACGTTCTATGGCCAGTGCTCGCAGCTGTGCGGCGTCGGGCACGGGTTCATGCCGATTGTCGTCGAGGTGGTGTCCAAAGAGGATTTCAATGTCTGGGTGAAGGGCAAGCAGAAAACGGCGGGTGGCGCGCCGGATAATCAGAAGCAGGCAGCTTCTACAGAGAAGAAATAGAAAGGAATCCTACTATGTCAAACAAGCCAATTGACGATAAGGATAAAAAACCGATTTCTCCTGAGGAAATGCGGGAATATTTGGAGACTCTCCGAGCCGCGGGTAGCCATGGAGCAGAATTACCAAAAAATGACACTCCATTGATGAAGAGACTATGGGACAAAAAAAAGTTAGATGGCGGAGAACGCGTACCATGAGTTACAGCGCCGCCACGCACGATGCCCACGACCACACACCGCATGGCTGGCGGCGCTGGCTGTATTCGACCAATCATAAAGACATCGGCATCATGTATCTGATTTTCGCCTGCATCGCTGGGCTGATCGGTACGTTGTTTTCGGTGCTGATCCGCATCCAGCTTCAGCATCCGGCGGGCGGGCTGTTCGGCGATAATTACCAGATGTATAACGTCGTGGTGACGGCGCACGCCATCGTCATGGTGTTTTTTCTCGTGATGCCGGCGCTGATCGGCGGCTTCGGCAATTTCTGCGTGCCGCTGATGATCGGCGCGCCCGACATGGCGTTTCCGCGCATGAATAATTTGAGCTTCTGGCTGCTGCCACCGGCGTTTATATTGCTCATGGGGTCGTCGCTGATTGGCGAGGGCGCGGGCACCGGCTGGACGCTTTATCCGCCGCTATCCACGATTGCATCGCATCCGGGTATGTCGGTCGATATGGCGATTTTCGCGCTGCATCTGGCCGGAATTTCCTCAATTTTGGGTGCAATCAATTTCATCGTCACGATTTTCAACATGCGTGCGCCGGGGATGACGCTGTTTAAAATGCCGCTTTATCCGTGGGCGATATTGGTGACGGCATTCCTGCTGCTGCTGGCCGTGCCGGTACTGGCGGGCGCGATCACCATGCTGCTCACCGACCGCAATTTCGGCACGCATTTCTTCGACCCGGCAGGCGGCGGTGACCCGCTGCTGTTCCAGCATCTGTTCTGGTTTTTCGGCCATCCCGAGGTGTATATTCTCATCGTGCCGGGGTTCGGTATCATCAGCGAAGTCGTCGCCACCTTCTCGAAAAAGCCCATCTTTGGCTATCTCGGTATGGTGTCGGCCATGTGCACCATCGGGTTCCTCGGCTTCATCGTCTGGGCGCACCACATGTTCACCACCGGCATTTCCGCCGATACCATGTCCTATTACATGATCGCCACCATGGTCATCGCCGTGCCGGGTCGAAGAAATGCGTGCCGAAATTGCGGTCGGTGAGCAGCATGGTCATCGCCGTGCCGACGGGGGTCAAGATTTTCTCCTGGCTGGGGACGATGTGGGGCGGTTCGATTTCCTTTGAAACGCCGATGCTGTTCGCCACCGGATTTATTTTCCTGTTCGTCGTCGGCGGCGTCACCGGCGTCGTGCTGGCCAACGCGGCAGTCGATATCCCGCTGCACGACACTTATTACATCATCGCCCATTTTCATTACGTCATGAGCCTGGGCGCGGTGTTTGCCATCTTCGCCGGGTTTTATTACTGGTTCGGTAAAATGTCGGGACGAGCTTATCCTGAATGGCTGGGGCAGTTGCATTTCTGGACGTTTTTCCTGGGTGCGAATTTGACGTTTTTCCCGCAGCATTTCCTCGGCCTGGCCGGAATGCCGCGCCGCATTCCCGATTACCCGGACGTTTATGCCGGGTGGAATTATGTCTCCTCCATCGGCGCCTATATCGGCGGCGCCTCGGCGCTGATCTTCGTCTACCTGGTCTGGCACACGCTGAAATTCGGCAAAAAATGCCCCGCCAATCCCTGGGGCGGCACGACGCTGGAATGGACGCTGCCCAGCCCGCCACCGTTCCATACGTTCGAGACGCAGCCGGTAATAAAGTAGTGAGTGCTGAGTGCACAGTGCAGAGTTGTTTTGAAATAGTTTTATGACCATTACTTACTCGGCACTCGGCACTCAGCACTTGGCGCCTGCTTCCACCGTCTCCGACTACCTCACCCTCCTCAAACCCGGCGTGATGTCGCTGGTGGTGTTTACCGGGCTGGCGGGGATGTTGCTGGCGCCGGGGCATATCAATGTGTTTCAACAATTCATCACGCTGCTGTGCATCGCGCTGGGGTCGGGCGCGGGGGCGGCGATGAATATGTGGTATGACCGCGACATCGATGCGATTATGATGCGCACAGCCAAACGCCCGGTTCCCGCAGGCCGTATTGCGCCCGATGATGCGCTGGCATTCGGTTTATTTCTCGCGGCGCTTTCAATAATGCTGATGGGGCTGGCGCTCAATTGGTTGGCGGCTTGCATTCTCGCCTTTGCCATCTTTTTTTATGTGGTGGTTTACACCATGTGGCTTAAGCGCCGCACGCCGCAGAACATCGTTATCGGCGGCGCGGCAGGGGCGTTTCCGCCGATGATTGGCTGGGCAGCGGTGACGGGCGATGTCTCGCTGCAATCCGTTCTTTTGTTCGCCATTATTTTCCTGTGGACGCCGCCGCATTTCTGGGCGCTGGCGCTTTACAAGAATGAGGATTACCGCCGTGCCAATATCCCGATGATGCCGGTCATATCGGGAAAGGACAGCACCAAAAAACAGATGGTGCTCTATACCTGGCTGCTGGCGGCGGTGACGCTGCTGCTTCCGTTGTTGCACATGGCCGGTATGCTTTATGCGGCCGTTGCGGCGATTCTCGCTGTGGCATTCCTGCACCATGTGCGCAAGGTTCTGCATGACCCGACGGATAAATGGCCGCGCAAAACATTTGCCTTTTCCATTTATTATCTTTTTATGCTA
>JABDCD010000047.1 GCA_013288305.1 Alphaproteobacteria bacterium
TTTCCAGGAACGGAATCAGCGCGGCGGCGACGGAAACCAATTGCTTGGGCGCGACGTCGATATAGTCGATCTGGTCGGGCGCGGTGAGGATGAAATCGCCGCTCTTGCGGCAGGAGATCAACTCATCGGTGAATTTGCCTTTGTCGTCGAGCTTCGAGTTGGCCTGCGCGATGGCGTATTTGCCTTCCTCGATGGCCGAGAGATACACCACTTCGTCGGTGACGCGGGTATTGATGACCTTGCGGTACGGGCTTTCGATGAAGCCGTATTTATTGACGCGGGCGTAGGTCGCCATCGAGTTGATGAGGCCGATATTCGGGCCTTCCGGCGTTTCGATCGGGCAGATGCGGCCGTAATGCGTCGGGTGCACGTCGCGCACTTCGAAGCCGGCGCGCTCGCGCGTCAGGCCGCCTGGCCCAAGGGCGGAAAGGCGGCGCTTGTGGGTGATTTCGCTGAGCGGGTTGGTCTGGTCCATGAATTGCGAAAGCTGGCTGGAGCCGAAGAATTCACGGATGGCGGCGGCGACGGGTTTCGCATTCACCAGATCGTGCGGCATGACGGTGTCGATATCGACCGACGACATGCGCTCGACAATGCTGCGCTCCATGCGGAGTAAGCCGATGCGGAACTGGTTTTCCATGAGTTCGCCCACCGAGCGGACACGGCGGTTGCCGAGATGGTCGATGTCGTCGATGACGCCGACGCCGTCTTTCAGGCCGACCAGCATCTGCACGACGCGGATGATGTCTTCGTGGGTGAGGATGCCGACTTCTTCGGGTACACCCAGGCCGAGGCGGGCATTCATTTTCACGCGGCCGACGGCGGAGAGGTCGTAGCGCTCCTGCTCGAAAAACAGCGATTTGAACAGGGCTTCGGCGGCTTCCGGCGTCGTCGGCTCGCCCGGGCGCATGACGCGGTAAATGTCAATCAGCGCGTCTTCCTTGGTCAGGTTTTTGTCGGCGAGCAGCGTATTGCGGATGTAGGCGCCGACATTGATGTGGTCGATGTCGAGCACGGAGACTTCCTTGACGCCTGCTTCGTCGAGTTGCGCGATGCTTGCGGCGTTGATTTCGTCGCCGGCTTCGATGTAGATTTCGCCGGTTTGGTCATTGACGATGTCGCCGGCGATGTATTTGCCCGCGAACTGTTCGTCGCTGACCAGATATTCCTTGAGGCCGTCTTCGGCGAATTTCTTGGCGGCGCGGACGTTGAGTTTCTTGCCTGCTTCGGCGACGACTTTGCCGGATTTCGCATCGACGAGATCATGCGTCAGCTTGATGCCCTTCCATTGCTCGGGATTGAATTTTCCCGCCCAGCCGCTTTTCTGTTTTTTGTAAATGGTCTTGGTATAGAAGGTGCTGAGGATTTTCTCGTTATCCATGCCCAGCGCGCGCAAGAGCGTCGTCACCGGAATTTTGCGGCGGCGGTCGATGCGGGCATTCACTAAATCTTTGGCGTCGAACTCGAAATCGAGCCATGAGCCGCGATAGGGGATGATGCGCGCCGAATAGAGGAATTTACCGGAGGAATGCGTTTTGCCGTGGTCGTGGTCGAAGAAGACGCCGGGACTGCGGTGCATCTGCGAGACGATGACGCGCTCGGTGCCGTTGATGATGAAGGTGCCGTTGTCGGTCATGAGCGGAATGTCGCCCATATAGACGTCCTGCTCCTTGATATCCTTGATCTCGCGCGCGGCGGTGTCCTCGTCGACGATCCAGACGATGAGGCGCAACGTAACGCGCAAGGGCGCGCTGAAATTGATGCCGCGCGAACGGCATTCATCAACGTCGTATTTGGGCGCGTCGAAATGGAATTTGACGAATTCGAGCGTGGCGGTTTCGGCGAAGTCCTTGATCGGGAAGACCGATTTGAACACGCTGTGCAGGCCGGTGTTGGTGCGGCTCTCGGCCGGGATATTGATCTGCAGGAAATGATCGTAGGAGTTTTTCTGCACCTCGATAAGGTTGGGCATCGACATGACGGTTTCGATATGGCCGAAACTTTTGCGGATGCGCTTGCGGGCGGTGAACGACAGACGGGGTGCGGATGCGTGGGACATGCTATCTCCTAAATCCTGTGGCGCGCCAAAAATTCAATTTTTGGCGCGAGCACAGGATCTTGTGCAAATGAGAAAGGGATCCTGCGCAGCCGCTCACGCGGCTCGCAGGATTGGTGTTACTTAACTTCAACAGTCGCGCCGGCATCGGCGAGGGCTTTTTTATGCTTTTCGGCTTCGTCTTTGCCGACGCCTGCTTTAACATCCTTGGGCGCGCCTTCGACCAGGTCCTTGGCTTCTTTCAAGCCCAGGCCGGTGATTTCGCGCACCACCTTGATGATGCCGATTTTCTTGTCGGCCGGAGCGGCTTTCAAGACGACCGTGAATTCGGTCTGCGCTTCAGCGGCAGGACCGGCAGCAGCGGCCGGACCGGCAGCGGCGACAGGAGCGGCGGCGGACACGCCCCACTTTTCTTCGAGCTGTTTGGACAGATCGGCGGCTTCCATTACGGTCAGCGCCGAGAGATCTTCAACGATTTTAGCTAAATTGGCAGACATGGTTCTTACTCCTGGTTAAATAATAAACATGGTTACATTTTTCAAGCGACGTGCATCTCGCCTCTTGAATAATTTCTTCATCCTTCTTTTCTTGCCTTCGCCGCAATCACCCTTGCCACCTGACCACCCGGGACTTGCAGGATGCTGGCGATGCGTTGCGCGGGGGCTTGTAGCAGGCCGATAATTTTGCCGCGCAATTGATCGAGCGACGGCAGTTTCGACAGCGCCTCGATGGCCTTGACGTCGAGCTTCTGCTCGCCGTAGGCGCCGCCGATGATGACTAGCTTTTCGTTGGTCTTGGCGAAATCGACTAACCCTTTGGCCACCGACACCGGATCGACCGAGGTGGCGATCGCCGCCGGGCCTTTGAACAAATCGCTGATCTGCTCGAATTTCGTATCCTTGGCGGCGATTTTGGCCAAGCGGTTTTTCGATACTTTAAATTCCGCCCCGGCCTCGCGCATCTTGCGGCGCAGCTCATCCATCTGCGCGACGGTGAGGCCGTTATTATGCACCACCAGCGCGATATTGGCCTTGTTCAGCGTCGCGTTGACGCTTTCGATGGAGGCTTGTTTTTCTGCACGGTTCATATGTTTCTCCTACGCCGCCTGCACATCGGCCAGATCGATCTTCAATCCCAACCCATGCGTCGAGGACAGCCCGACTTTCTTTATATAATTGCCTTTGACGCCCTGCGGTTTGGCCTTAGCCACTGCGTCGATGAAGGCTTTCACGTTCTGCACCAGCGCTTCCTCGCTGAAACTCGCCTTGCCGACGCCGGCATGGACGATGGAGGCTTTATCGAGCCGGAATTCCACCTGGCCGGATTTGGCGGCCTTGACGGCATCGGCGACATTGGGCGTTACCGTGCCTAATTTCGGATTGGGCATCAGGCCTTTGGGGCCCAGCACTTTGCCCAGCTTGCCGACGACGCCCA
>JABDCD010000048.1 GCA_013288305.1 Alphaproteobacteria bacterium
TTCGACGACGACGGCGACGCCGCGGGGCTTCAGCACCTCATTCAGCGTACCGGCGATTTGCGCCGTCAACTTTTCCTGAATCTGCAGCCGCTTGGCGTAAATATCAACCAGCCGCGCCAGCTTGCTGACGCCCAGCACCTTGCTGCCGGGAATATAGGCGATGTGCACGCGGCCGGTGAACGGCACCATGTGATGCTCGCAGTAGGATTCAAACACGATGTCGCGCAGCACGATCATTTCATCGTAGCCTTCGACGTCCCTGAAGGTACGGCTCAGGATGGCCTTGGGGTCGGTGCCGTAGCCCTTGAAGAATTCCTCGTAGGATTTGGCGACGCGCCCCGGCGTATCGCGCAGACCCTCGCGCGCCGGGTCGTCGCCCGCCCAGCGTATCAGCGTGCGCACCGCATCTTCGGCCTGGGCGCGGGTGGGTTTTTTAATTTTAGAGGTCATAGGTCATGGGTCATGAGTCATGGGTTCTTATTAAATGACTGGCTATATTATCTTTTCAATAGATAAGTTCCAGTCCTTAAATTATCCTGCTGATAATGACCAAAGACTAGTGACCCATGACCCATGACTAATTAAACATGCTCAAAACCCCCATCCCCTACATCGACCTGCGCGGCAAGACGCCGATCGATTTATTGCGCGCCTACCCGGACAAGGCGCAGGCGCTCATCAGGGCGGCGCGGCGTAGTTATGGGATGCTTTCCTATGCGGCCAGCGTCGTCGCCTTCCCGTTTGCCGACAGGAAATCGCATGAATGGCTGAAGCGCACCTCCAATCCGTATCTCTATGAGATAGAAACCTTTGCCGATATTCTAGGCGTCCGCGGGATTTATGCGCTCAATCTCAGCTATGAATGGGGCTGCACCGGCGGCGCCTATCCCACCGGTGAGACGGTGACGCTGCTGCGCGTGCTCGACTGGCCGTTTCCCGAATTGGGAAAACATGTCGTGATTGCATTGCAACAGGGTAGGGCGGGCGAGTTTTATAACGTGACGTGGCCGGCGGTATCGGGCGTGTATACCGGTATGGCACCGGGGCGGTTTTCCGCTGCGCTGAACCAGGCGCCCATGCGCGAGCATAAGCTTACTTATGCCGGGGATTGGCTGAAAAACCGGCTGCAGGTGCAGCGAGAATTGGGCTTGCCGCCGGCGCATCTGCTGCGGCAGGCGTTCGAGCAGGCGGAGAATTACGAAGCGGCCAGGGAAATTTTGGCCAAAACGAAGCTGGCCATGCCGGTGATTTATATTCTTGCCGGAACAAAACCGGGTGAAGGATGCATCATCGAACGGCTGGAAAATGAGGCGGAGATTATCGAACTCGGGGCAGGGCGGCAGGTCAGCGCCGCCAATCATTTCAACAGCCGGTTGGCCGCAGTGGGGCAGGGCTGGCGGCCGCGGGCGATGGATAGTCCCGGCCGTTACCGGCAAAGCTGCGCCATCTATGGGCACGATGTGCTGAAGGAGAATTTCGACTGGCTGCAGGGGCCGATTCTCAATCAATTGACCCGGCTGGCCGTTCTTTGCGATGCGTCGTCGTCGCGGTTGATGGCGCAGGGCTTCGAAGGTTCGTCGCGTGTGACGGAGTTATACAATTTGCCGGCGGACACAGGCGAACATCGGCAGGCGGTGTAACTATGGAACTGGAAAGCCTGACCATCAATCCGTTGCAGAACCTCAAATACAGCCTGTTTCTCCGGCGGCGGTTCTGGCCGATTTTTCTTGCCACGTTTTTGGGCGCGTTCAACGATAATCTGCTGCGTTCCGGCCTGGTCGTGCTGATCGCCTATTCGGCGGGGAAGGGGATTGCGCTGCCTGCCCGGCCGGAAATTCTGGTGACGATTTGCTCGGCGCTGCTGGTGATGCCGCTGATGCTGTTTTCCTCCACCGCCGGGACGCTCGCCGACAAATTTGAAAAATCGCTGCTGGTGAAGATCGCCAAGCTTGCTGAGTTGGGCATCATGGCCTGCGCTTATTATGGCTTCGCGCATCATAATATCCTGCTGTTGATGTGCCTCCTCTTCGTCAGCGGCACGCACACCACCTTTTACAGCCCGATCAAATTCAGCATCCTGCCCGATCACCTGCACCATAAGGAACTGCTGGCCGGTAACGGCTTCATGGCCGGTGGCAGCTATCTGGCTGTGCTGTGCGGCCTCATCAGCGGCGGGCTGCTGGTCGAATCTCAAAATAATGCCATCGGTGTGGCGGCGCTGACCATTGCCGCCGGGGGCTTGCTCGCCAGCCTGTTCATCCTGCCGTCGCGCATCGCCCATCCGCAGACGAAAATCAACTTCAATATCTGGAAAGGCTCGAAGGAAATCATCGGCTATGCCTGCCGCGATAAAACCATCCTGCATTCGATCCTCGGCCTGTCGTGGTTTTTACTCGTCGGCTCGGTCTTCATGTCGCAATTCGCCAATTACGCGCAAGGCGTCGTCCATGCCGATAACGAGGTGTATATTTTATTTCTCACGGTATTCTCGGTCGGCATTGCCGCCGGATCGCTGCTCACCGATACGTTGCTCAAGGGTGAAATTTCACTGCGGCTTACGCCGCTGGCCGTCTTCGGCGTGTCCCTGTTTACCTACGGCATGGTTGCCGCCACGCCGCAGCCGATGCACCTGGAACTGCTCGATGTCGGCGCGTTCCTGGCCGTACCGCAGCACTGGCTTATATTGGGCTGCATGACCATGGTGGCGATGTGCGGCGGTATCTACATGGTGCCGCTCTACGCCACGCTGCAATCGCATACGCCCGCCGAGTACCGCTCACGCGTCATGGCGGCCAGCAACCTCAGCGACTCGGTATTCATGACCGCTGCGGCGCTGCTATCCGCCCTCTTGCTATCGCTGGGATTTGGCATTATCGATCTGTTCATGCTCGTCGCAACCTTGAACCTTCCCGTGATTTATTATGCTCGAAAAGTTACTTAGGCCGGTTCTCACCTTCCTGCTCAAATTATTATTCCGCGTCGAAATCAGCGGCATCGAGCATTACCATGCGGCGGGTGGTCGCGTGCTGATCATCGCCAATCACCAGTCCTATCTCGACCCGCTGATCATCGCCGTGTTCATGCCGGAAAAACCGGCCTTCGCCATCAACGTCTTCCAGGCCGACAAATGGTATTTCCGCTGGCTGGACAAGCTGGTCACGTTATACCGGCTCGACCCTTCCAAGCCGATGTCGATGAAGCGCCTCATCCATGATTTGCGCCAAAGCGCCAAAGTCGTCCTCTTCCCCGAAGGCCGCATGACGACCAGCGGCGGCATCATGAAAATCTACGA
>JABDCD010000049.1 GCA_013288305.1 Alphaproteobacteria bacterium
CAGTCGATGATGTCGCTGTCGGCGGCGCTGCCGCTTTTAAGTGAAAGTTCGGCGCGGATGTGCAATTTTTTCTGGTCGGGCCAGGTCGGATTGGCTTCGATGAAATGCGTGATCTCGCCGAAACCGGCCCCGGAATCGGGATCGAGCAGATATTGCCACTCGATCAGCTTGACGAGGATGGCGTCGCCGCTTTCGCGGGCGTGGGCGCGCGCATTGTCCCAGTCCTTGCGGTCCATGAATTGGAAGGCGCTGTTTGCATGGTCGGAGTTATCCCCGGCTATGGCCGGTGAGAGAGTGCCGATGAAGAAAAGAAGAATAACCGATAAAAATCGTAACACCGCTTGATTCCTTGAGGATTTGAGGGTTATCTTTGTGGCGATACGCTTGGAAAGTCAATATATGTTCTCGCCCGACATCGTTACCCTTCGCCAATTTTACGCCACGCGCTTCGGCGTGGCGGCGCGCGCGCTGATTGCCGCGAGCCTGGGGCAGCTTTGGCCCGATGCCGGGGGTGACCTCGTGCTCGGCATCGGCTATGCGATGCCGTATCTTGAGCCCTATCTCGACCAGGCGGCGCCGGTGATGGCATGTATGCCGGCGCAGCAGGGCGCCGCGCACTGGCCGCCGTCGCGCGACAATGCGGTGTTCCTGTCGCATGAATCGGAATTGCCGCTGCCGGAAAACAGTGTCAATCGCGTGCTGCTGCTGCACAGCGTCGAGCATAGCGAGCAGCTGGCCGGGATGATGGACGACATCTGGCGCATCCTGACGCCGGGCGGGCGTGTGCTCGCCATCGTGTCCAACCGCATGGGATTCTGGGCGCGCTCGTCGCGCAGTCCGTTCGGCTATGGCAGGCCGTTTTCCATGGCGCAGTTGCGCGACCTCATGATTGCGCATCAGTTCACGTTGACGCGCTCCAGCTCGGCATTATTTATTCCCCCGACGCGCCTGCGCCTGTTATGGCGCATCGCGGATAAGATCGAAAAAGTGGGAAAGTTTTTATGCCCGTTTGTTGGTGGCGTGCTGCTGGTCGAAGCGGAAAAACAGATCTATGCCTCGATCAAGCAGCCGGTCTCCGTCCGCAAAACCTACCGCGTGCCGATTCCGGCGGTGAAACCGGCGCTGGGGATGAAACGCGAATCCTAATCCCCATACTTCACCGAACAGCCATACGATTGCGTCGAAGCCGTGGCAACGGGTTTTCCGGCCAGCAAATCGTCGATGGCGGCGCGGACATAATTTTTTGCGCCTTCGACGGAGGCGGGATCGGGGGTCGGCTTGTCGTCGATGGCGCCCATATAGGCGAGGGTGCCGTTGGCGTCGATGACGAACATGTGCGGCGTGGTTTTGGCTTCGTAGAGCCTGCCGATCTTGCCTTCGGGATCGAGGATATAATGCGTTGCCGCCACTTTGTTCTTGGCGATGTAATCTTTGGCCAGCGCCGCGTCCATGTGCCCCTGCTTGCCCGGTGCGGAAGAATTTATCGTCAGCCATACCAGGCCTTTGCTCGTGGCATAGGATTGCAGCGCCTGCATGTTGCCGCTGTCATAATGCTTATGGACGAACGGACATCCCGGATTGCTCCATTCGAGCACGACGATCTTGCCCTGAAAATCCGAAAGTGTGACGACGAAACCCGCGGCATCGGTTCCGGTAAAATCGGGCGCGGGCTTGCCGATGCCGGGCGCGGCCTGCGCGCTTACCGCCAGCAATGCCAGCGGAACGAAAGTGAATAATGAAACTAAAGTGGAATAAGCCATGGTCGGTCTCCTATAAAGCGCTATGAAACAGCATTTATAAATCGATTGGTGACATCTGGCAAACGGCCTAAAAGCCCACCCGTATCAGCATTGATTCTGTACTCAGGCTTATTCTTCTCTTCATCTAGTACCTTCATCAATTTTACAAATCTTGCGGCTGTATCCCGAGGGCCAAGTGTTCCTATAAGAAAATCCTCCGCGGTTGCTCGTATTTTCCGCATCAGCACTTTAAGCCAGTGATCTTCGACCATACACGCGTTAATTTTTTCATCAGCGAGCATGGCTACAATTTCTGTCGCAATGGTTTGAGAAGTGTCGGGCATTTTTCCCCCTATCGAGTAATACCATCTATAACAATATCCTCGGTCAGCAATTGTGGCAATACCGTCGGCTTGCCGCCGCCCGCTGGGTAAAACACATAAAGCGGCACGCCTTTATAGCCGAAGCCGTCTAAGAATTCGGTGATGTCGTCGTTGCGCCGCGTCCAGTCGGCGATCATGAGGATGATGCCCTTGTCTTTGAACGCCTGCATGACGCGCTCGGAGCGAAGCGCGACGCGGCCGTTGAGCTGGCAGGTGATGCACCAGGCGGCGGTGGCGTCGACGAATATCGGCTTGCCTGTGCCGCGCAGTTCGGCGAGTTTGGTTTTGGAAAATTCGACGGTCGTGATGCCCATTTCTTCCATCTTTTTTGGCATTCCGCCGATTTCCATACGGCTCAAAGCAGGCAGCGAGAGTGCCAGGATTAACGCATACAATAGCAGCGCCGCGGCGCGGTAGGCGATGCTGCCTTCGCTGAATAGCGGCTTCATCCAGATGATGATAACGATGGCCAGCAGGCCGCAAAGCGCAATCGCCATGCCGCCGGCGCCGGCCTGCAGCGTCAGCACCCACAGCAGCCAGATGACCGAGGCGTACATCGGGAAAGCAAGAATCTGCTTGAACGTTTCCATCCACGCGCCCGGCCTGGGCAGGAAACGCCGCAATGGCGGGAACAAACTTATCAGGAGGAACGGCAGGGCAAGGCCGAAGCCCAGCGCTTCGAAAATCAACAGGGATTCAAACCATGGCAGCGTCAGTGCGATGCCGACGGCGGAGGCCATGAACGGCGCGGTGCACGGCGTGGCGACGGCGGCGGCCAATACGCCGGTGAAGAAACTGCCTTTGGCCGAGGATTCGTTGGTAATGCCGACATTGCCCAATAATACCGGGAGGTGGAACAGGCCGGACAGGCTGAGTCCGACCATGAACAATAAATAAATCAGGAAACCGACGAAGGCGGGCGATTGCATCTGAAAGCCCCAGCCGATGACGGTTCCGGCTTGCCTGAGGCT
>JABDCD010000050.1 GCA_013288305.1 Alphaproteobacteria bacterium
AACAAGGAGAAACATCATGGCCACAGTCACGCAACGGGGATTAGGGAAGGGGCTCTCGGCGCTCATCTCGGAGAATTACGTCCATCCTCCGACCGCGCAAAAATCCTCCTCCGAAGCCTCCGCCGCCGGGGTTTATACATTGCCGCTGAACCGGCTGCATCCAGGGAAATTCCAGCCGCGCAGCCAGTTCGACAACACCACGCTGGCCGAGCTTGCCGACTCCATCCGCAAGAACGGCGTCATGCAGCCGATCATCGTGCGCCCGTCGGCCACGCAATCCGGCCAATACGAAATCATCGCCGGCGAGCGCCGCGGCCGCGCCGCCCATATGGCCGGGCTGGAGCAGGTACCCGTCATCATCCGCGACATCACCGACAAGCAGGCGCTGGAACTGGCGCTGGTCGAGAACATCCAGCGCCAGGATCTGTCGGCGCTTGAGGAAGCGGGGGGCTACCAGCGGCTGATCGAGGAATTCGACTACACGCAGGAGGAATTATCGGCGACCATCGGCAAAAGCCGCAGCCACATCGCCAATCTGCTCAGGCTGTTGTCGCTGCCCGAGGAAATCCGCGTCCTGCTGGAGAAGGGCGAACTCACCGCCGGCCATGCCCGCGCGCTGATCGGCGTCCCCGGCGCCATCGAGCTGGCGCACGAGGTGGTCAGGCGCGGCCTCAACGTCCGCCAGACCGAACGCGCCAGCCGCCTGGCGCACGGCATCGAAAAGAAAGGCAGCTACCGCCCCCGCCGCGGCAGCCCCGGCACGGCAGGGGAGGGCGATAAGGATGCGGATATTCTGGCGCTGGAGCAAACGCTGTCGGACAATCTCGGCCTCAAAGTCGCCATCTACGACCGCGGCAGCAGCGGCGAAATCGTCATCGCCTACGACACGCTGAACCAACTCGACGAGATTTTAAAAAGGCTGGGCGATGGGATTTAAAATCACACCCCCCGCCTCTCAAAATCAATCCGCGGATCGACCAGCATATAGGTCAGATCGCCGATGAGGTTGAACACCAGCCCGATCAGCGTAAAAATAAAGAGCGTGCCGAACATCACCGGGTAATCGCGGTTGATGACAGCTTCGTAACCCAAAAGCCCCATGCCGTTTAAAGAAAAAATAATCTCGATCAGCAGCGCGCTGGTGAAAAAAATGCGCAACAGCGCCGAGGGAAACCCCGCAATAACGATCAGCATGGCGTTGCGGAAGACGTGGCCGTAAAGCACTTGTTTTTCCGTTAGCCCCTTGGCACGCGCGGTCAGCACATATTGCTTGCCGATTTCATCTAAAAAACAATTCTTGGTCAGCATGGCGAGTGAAGCAAAGCCGCTGATGGTCATGGCCGCCACCGGCAGCGCAATATGCCAGAAATAATCGATAATCCGCTGTGGCCAGCCCATATCGCTCCAGTTATCCGACACCAGCCCCTTGAGCGGAAACCAGTGCAGATAATTGCCCCCGGCGAATAAAATAATCAGCAATATGGCAAAGAGAAAACTCGGTATGGCATAGCCGATGATGATGACCCAGCTTGTCCACACATCAAACCGGCTGCCGTCGGAAACCGCCTTCCTGATGCCCAGCGGAATCGAAATGAGATAGACCAGCAGCGTCGTCCACAACCCCAGCGATACCGTCACCGGCAGGGTATGCAGCACCAGGGCGATAACGCTTTCGTTGCGGAAAAAACTCTCGCCGAAATCGAAACGCAGGTAACTCCCCATCATCTGCCCGAAACGCTCCAGCGGCGGCTTGTCGAAGCCGTACATCCTGGTAATCCGCGCCAGAATCTCCGGGTCGAGCCCGCGCGCGCCGCGATAAACGGAATTGATGCTGTTGGCCTGCAGGTCAGGCCGCGCCGCCATATCCGACCCGTCGCCGCCGATACGCGCCGTCGCGCTCTCGGAGGTCAGGCTAGTCAGCTGCGCCGCCATGCGCTCGACCGGCCCGCCCGGCGCGGCCTGGACGATGATAAAATTCAGCACCATGATCCCGAACAGGGTAGGGATCATCATGAGGATGCGGCGGAGGATGTAGGAAGTCATGATTGGAGAAAAATAGTCTGTTATTCGACCACTGTCATCTACCTTATCTTACCCAGTAAGTATCGTTTGTAGTTTGTTGAAGCGAGGACAGATCTTCCTGCGACAGCCCTAAAGCCACATTGAGAATCCGTGCAAGTGGATTGGTGGTTGTATCTTTATCTTCCAAAATATCAAAAGGAGCATCGTACGAGTTGATGTCTAAAAAATAGATATTTGGCTGACACCTTGCCCGAATTGTGCCGCCAGAAGTGATTATGATAGGAATGGTTTTTCCTTTACTTGTGAAATTCTCTTCAAGAGCAGCCCTGATGTTTGGAATTTCTGGACTAGCTCGCACATAGTCACCTAGCATATGCCCTAAATTTCTATTCAATTCAAATCGCTCATCACAAATTATAGCACATACAGTCTTGCCTTCTTGCCCACATTTTTTTATCTGGGTAAAAATATCAGCAATATTTTCAACAAATATCATTTCGGCCATTGGATAAGCTTCTCTAAAAGCCCAAGCATGTGTTCGATGCCAGGCATCATCGTCGTTTGCAAAAATAATGACGGGCTTTTTTTCTTGGAGGGGGGGGGTAGTCATAAAGTTACTCCTCTTTCTTTTTTATCCACCATGTTTGGAATCCCAAATTATATTTCGGCGTTACTTTAGGAATACCAAACTTATCCCAATAAGCCACGCGGAAGACACTGGAATGCCAGTTGGGAATGACGTAATGTTCCCATAGCAAAACACGGTCAAGCGCGCGCCCGGCGGTTTTCAGGCTTTTTTCATCCTTGGCCGAGGTCAGCGCATCGAGCACGGCATCGACGGCCTTATTCTTCACGCCGCCCAGGTTATTGCCGCCCTTG
>JABDCD010000051.1:0-91 GCA_013288305.1 Alphaproteobacteria bacterium
GATTTGCCGACCATGCTGGCGCGCAAGGACAAGGTGGTGTTGGATTTAACTAAGGGCATCGAGGGCTTGTTCAAGAAAAACAAGGTGACCT
>JABDCD010000051.1:167-517 GCA_013288305.1 Alphaproteobacteria bacterium
CCGAAGTGGTGGTGGACGGCAAGGAAAGCTTGAAGACCAAAAATATCCTGATCGCCACCGGATCGGAGGTGATGAACCTGCCGGGCGTGGCCATCGATGAGAAAAAAATCGTGTCATCCACCGGCGCACTGGTGCTGGATAATGTGCCGGAGCATCTGGTGGTGGTCGGTGGCGGCTATATCGGGCTGGAAATGGGCTCGGTATGGCGGCGGCTCGGTTCTAAAGTGACGGTGGTGGAATTTTTAGATCGCATCGTGCCGGGCATGGACGGCGAAATCGGCAAGCAGTTCCAGCGCATCCTCGAAAAACAGGGGTTTGAATTCAAGCTCGGCATGAAAGTTATCGCCGCC
>JABDCD010000051.1:527-2794 GCA_013288305.1 Alphaproteobacteria bacterium
TACTTTGGAACCGGCCAAGGGCGGAGAAAAGCAAACGCTCAATGCCGACATCGTATTGGTGGCCATCGGCCGCAAAGCCTATACGGATGGCCTCGGGCTGGAGAATGTCGGCATCAAGCCCGACGAGCGCGGGCGCATTCCTGTGGGCAAGCATTTCGAGACTTCCGTCAAAAGCATCTATGCCATCGGCGACGTCATCGCCGGGCCGATGTTGGCGCACAAGGCCGAGGACGAGGGTATGGCCGCGGCGGAAATCATGGCCGGGCAGGCCGGGCACGTCAATTACGACGCCATTCCCGGCGTGGTGTATACCCATCCGGAAGTGGCCAGCGTCGGCAAGACCGAGGAGGACATCAAGGCGAGCGGCATGGAATATAAAGTCGGGAAATTCCCGTTCATGGCCAACAGCCGTGCCCGCGCCACCGGTGACATGGAAGGCTTCGTGAAAATCATCGCCGATGCCAAAACCGACCGCGTGCTCGGTGTGCATATCATCGGGCCGGACGCCGGGACGATGATCGCCGAGGCGGTGTTAGCGATGGAATACGGCGCCTCGTCGGAAGACATCGCCCGCACCTGCCACGCCCACCCGACGCTCAACGAAGCGGTCAAGGAAGCGGCGCTGGCGGTGGAGGGAAGGGCGGTGCATATATAACGCCAATAACTTATTGATAAAAATCATTATTCCCAATCCCCTTGCAATTCCCGGTCTTCAGCATTATAATGCCTTTATCCTATGAAAATGAACCCCGCACCTAAAGCCAAAGCGCTGGCCATAGCGCTGCCTCTACCGATTTCGCCGGAGAACGGCCTGCGCCGCTATTTGCAGGAGATCTCCCGCTTTCCGCTGCTGGAGCCGAAGGAGGAGGTTGATCTTTCCAGGGCATGGCTTGAGCATGGCGACATCGCCGCCGCGCACCGGCTGGTGACCAGCCATTTGCGGCTGGTGGCCAAGATTGCGTTCAAATACCGCGGCTACGGGCTGCCGATGGGCGAGCTCATTGCCGAGGGCAATATCGGCATGATGCAGGCGGTCAAGCGCTTCGACCCGGCTAAGGGTTTCCGCCTTTCGACGTATGCCATCTGGTGGATCAAGGCATCGATCCAGGAATATATACTGCGCTCATGGTCGATGGTGAAAATCGGCTCCAGTGCGGCGCAGAAGCGCCTGTTTTTCAACCTGCGCAAGATCAAGCAAAAAATCGGGGCCATGGGCGAGCGCGGCCTGACGCATGAGCAGATCGGTGACATCGCGCGCATCCTCGATGTTAAAAACGAGGACGTCATCGACATGGACCAGCGCATGTCCGGCCACGATGTCTATCTCAACAGCACCGTCTCCGCCGACGGCGAGGATGAGAAAATGGATTTCCTGGTCGAGCCGGGCGCCAATCAGGAAACCCTGCTCGCCAACCGTCAGGAACTGGACGGCAAGCAGGCCTTGCTGCAAAAAGCGCTGACGACATTGTCGCAGCGCGAACGCGACATACTCTCGCGCCGCCGCCTCAAGGACGACCCCGATACGCTCGAGGATTTAAGCAAGGATTACGCTATTTCCCGCGAGCGCGTCCGCCAGATCGAGGTGCGCGCATTCGAGAAATTGCAGGAGCAGATGACGGGTGAACCGTAATCGGTAATTAGAGTCTCGGTAATTAGAACAAGCCACTATATCCAATTACCAATTACCAATTACCAGAATTCCAATTACCTTACATTATGCTCCAATCTCTCAAACGCCTCTTCACCCCCGACCCTCTCAAGCAATCCGCCCACGACGCTTATGTGCACATCGTAACCCAGGCGCGCCAGCCGGTTTTTTATAAAGACTGGCACGTGCCCGATACGCTTGACGGGCGGTTCGATGTTATTGTGCTGCATTTGTTCCTGGTGCTTGCGGTGCATGAGAAAGAAAAAGATTTTTGCCGCCATCTGACGGAACTGTTTTTCGCCGACATGGACCGCAGCCTGCGGGAGATGGGTGCCAGCGATACCGGCGTCGGCATCCGCGTCAAGAACATGGCGCAGGCCTTTTACGGCAGGCTCGCAGCTTACGCGGAAACCATCGACAACGAAACGTTGCTGGGAGAGGCGATTGTGCGCAATGTCTGGCGCGAAAAGCCGGTAGGCGCCGAAGATGCTGCCGCGCTTGCCGGTTATATGCAGCGCAACCGTAATCCTGTGGCACGCGTTAGCGTGAGCACAGGATCTTATGAAATTTGCTGGGATCCTGCGCAGTCGCTTCGCGCCTCGCAGGATTGAAACTAAGC
>JABDCD010000052.1 GCA_013288305.1 Alphaproteobacteria bacterium
GGTCGAATTGCCGCAGTTGGAAGCGGTATACTGACCGGATGAGAGTGTTGATCGCCGCCATCGGCAAGGCCAAGGCCTCGCCCGAACGACAATTATATCAGGATTATATTAAGCGCCTGAAGTGGAAAGTCGAATGCCACGAATTCGCCGCAGCAGGCAAAGAACGCGAAGGCGAACTGCTGCTTTCCGCCTGTGCCGGCTATGACAAGCTGATCGCGCTCGATGAAAGCGGCAAGCCGCTCTCCAGCCGCGAATTCTCGGAAAACCTTAGCCAGTGGCAGCAACAGGGAAATTCATCCTTCGCCTTTATCATCGGCGGCGCGGATGGACTTTCCAGCAGCGTACTCAAAAAATCGCATCTCGCCTGGTCGCTCGGGCGCGTCACCTGGCCGCATATGCTGGTGCGAAGTTTACTCGCCGAGCAGTTATATCGCGCTTACAGCTTGCTGAATAATCATCCCTATCATCGCTAAAATCCTGTGCGAGCGCAGCGAGGCACAGGATTCTGTGCTGCGGCTACGCCGCCCACAGGATTTATACACCCAATTTCTCCATCATGGAAATCAGCATACTATTCTGATATTCTAAATGATGCAGAACAACTTCTATCTCCTCCTCCGCTTTGACATTGACTTCAAGGTCGCTTTCGGCGCGCGCCTCGGAATGACGCCCCTGGATATTCTGCCCGACCATGATGAGCGGCATCAGCAGAATCTGGATGAGGTTGGAGATAAATAGCCAGAACACGAACCCCATCGGCGGATCGAATTGCAGCTCCTTGGGCGCCAGCAGATTCCAGCCCAGCCACAGCACCGTCCACACAAAAATAATCAGGAAAAATCCCATGGTGCCGACGCGATCGGTGATCCACACCGCGAACCGGTCGATGCGGCTCATTTTTTCGGCAATCTCCTTGTTCACATTGCGCAGGGGCTTGCGCTGTTTTTTGAATTCTTCCAGGGAAAGTGGCTTTTTCATGATTATCTCCTAATCAAAAATTTCGGCGGCATACACCCCCCATAGATATTTCTTCTCCACCCAGCCCTTGCGCCCGGACAGCTGGATGCGGCACCAGTCCGGTTGGCATTCGAGCAGGCGTCCGGTCACCATTGGCTCGGCCTTGAGCATGGGCTTGGCGGACGCCTCCGGGTCGATGCGCAGCACGCGCGGCGACTTGCCGCGGATCATGGCGGTGCGCTTGCCGTCGAGCATGGATTTATGCACCCAGCCGGTGGTGCCCTCGACGTCGCGTATCTTGCGCCATAAATCATATTCCTCGATCACCTCGACCGGCATCCCCGCCCGCCGGTACACCCAGGCGATGGGATAGCGCGTGCCCGGCCCGGTGCGCACGTTGACCTCGTCGCTTTTCAGCGAAACAAAGCGCGGCACCGGCAGGCCGGAAGTATTGGCGGCGTGCGCGGGCGAATGCGCAAACAGGAGCAAAATAAAGATAATGAGGGGCTTCCGGGACATAGGATTCCATTCTATGATAATGCTATCATATCTTACAACTGTATCCTAACCTATCCCGCACAGCTTACACGCCGCATCCCTCGGCAAAGCGACCTTCCTCATATTCAGCGTAAGCGCATCTATCACCAGCACATATCCGGAAAGCGATTCACCGATGCCCAGCAATTCCTTGATGGTTTCCAGCGCCTGCATACTTCCCATCATGCCCGCCAGCGGCCCGATAATGCCCTCCTGCGCGCAATCGTGCTCGCGTTCCGGCATATCCGGCACCAGGCAGCAATAGCACGGGTGCGGCGCACCGAGGTAAGGCTTGAAGGTCGATAATTGCGCCGAAAAACCGCTGATAGCGGCGGAGATGAGCGTTTTCTTTTCATGAAAACAGGCATCGTTCAGCGCAAACCGTGTCGCGAAATTATCGCTGCCGTCGATGACGATAGCGAAATTTTTTATCAGCGCGCACGCATTGCCCACCGTCAACCGTTCGGAAAATATCTCCACTTTGCACTCGGGATTGACCTCATGGATGCGATCGCGCGCTGCTTCTACTTTGGCGCGGCCAATGTCGGAGGTTTCAAACAACACCTGCCGCTGCAAATTGGAAAGCTCGACCCGATCCGGCTCGACAATGCCCAACCGCCCGATGCCCGAAGCCGCCAGATAGGCCAGCGCGCTGCTGCCCAATCCCCCCGCGCCGATGACAAGGACGGAGGAAGCCAGCAGCTTTTTCTGGCCCTCCTCGCCTATTTCCGGCAGGACAATGTGGCGAGCGTAGCGGCGCAAGTGCTGAGTGCTGAGTTGAGAGTGCTGAGCAGTGTTTTTTTTCTCAGCACTCAGCACTGTACACTCAGCACTCATTTTCTACTCCGCAAACAAATCCGTACTGATATAGCGCTCCGCGCTCGACGCCGCGATGACGACGATCATCTTGCCCTTCATCTCCGGCCGCGCGCCCACTTCCAGTGCGGCGGCGATGGTGGCGCCGGATGAAATCCCGACTGGAATCCCCTCCAGCTTGGCCACTTTGCGCGCGGTGACGAAGGCGGTTTCGTTGCCGATGGTCATGATCTCGTCGATCAGGTCGCGCTGCAGAATGTCGGGTACGAACCCGGCGCCGATGCCCGCAATCTTATGCGGGCCGGGCTTGCCGCCGGACAGCACCGGGGAATCCTCCGGCTCGACGGCGATGATCCTGACGCCGGGCTTGC